>NZ_FRAF01000046.1 GCF_900142255.1 Alicyclobacillus tolerans
GTGGAGCCTGTCGCCGGATTACAGTGTGGTGCAGGAGGACGACACGAAGATCAACGCCGTGGTCACACTGCACTTCCCGAATGGCACGGCGACCTACAGTATCCCGGATGTGATGACGGAGTACAACTATCCCAAGTGGTTTTTCAACGGCTGGGGTCTCACGCCAGCATGGATGAAACAGATCGTCACGCTCTATGATAAAGCGGTGGCGGCAGGCAAAGGTGCAGGGTATACACCCAACGGCGGTCTGGCGGTGCCGAAGAACCTGGAAGCGTGGTTGAAATGAGGGCGAGGCCGCTAAGGCTTCGCCTTTTTCTAGGTTAGAAAAGAATTCGATGAGGATGGTAGATTTATTTGAGTTTGCTATCCATTTTGTCACATGTAGTTTTATGACCTATAGGCTAGGCTCACTCTTGTACAACATGTTCGTACCAAGTGTTCAGTCCATTGGCAAAATAACGGACATTGTATCCTTCTGAGCGTAACTTTGCAGCTCCGTTTAATCCTCGATAAATGCCTGCACAATATACAACGTAGTTCTGACCATGGTCCAGGTTACGAGAAATATTTTCTAAATCTAATAAAGGTACATTGAGAGATTTCGGAATTTGTTTAGATTTCCATTCGCTCTCTGTACGTACATCAATGAGCACAGTGGAATCTTTCGATAGTTCATCAATCTCAATGCCTTCTAGAGTCAATATCGGATAACCGCCCTCTGTCCATTCATTATAATTCAAATAGCCGATGAGATTTCCACCTACTATTTGGATTGCACTTTGTACTTGGTCTGGAATTGTAGAGTTGAGTGTAATCACTACGACATTGCGGGGATTAGGCCAAATTTTACGCAGATTGACAAGAAAATCAGGCTCTGACTCAGGTAGATTCATTGAAAAGGGGATGAATCCGTTCATGAATTCAGCAACAGAACGCAAGTCTAATAAGTCAAACGGCCGATTTTCTTGAATTTTGTTGAATACTTCTGAGGCGAAAATCTTGTTAGGCCTCATTGGATTTCACCCCTCCTGAATTGACTCGCTTACTTAGTTTATTCCAATCACTACGCGCGCTACCCATGACATAGGACTAACGATTGATAGTGTTAACGATTATAGTAATTCGTAAATACGGATATACGAATATAATTATTGTACAATTCATGATGTTGGCTGACAAGAGATGAACGATGTCGTACATGTTAAGCAAACAGTATAAGAATAATGCGTTGACATATACTCACTTTAAGACTACAATGCATACATAAATTCGGATATTCGGATTCGCATATGTATAGAGATTACAAGAATTGAGGTGTTCATCATGAATCCACAGAAACATGCACTGGGTATCAAGCCGAATTTGTATCAGTTCCTTTGGCTGGTATTCATGACGATTTTGGTGGGGATGACAGTCGGATTAGAGCGAACGGTCGTTCCTTTACTGGGTAAAAACGTATATCACATTACTTCAATAACGATTATTTTTGCTTTTGTTATTGCCTTCGGTATTACGAAAGCAGTACTCAATTTAGTTGCAGGGCACCTTTCTGACAAACTTGGTAGACGTCCGATTCTTATTGTTGGTTGGCTACTAGGTATTCCCATGATCCTGCTCTTGCTATTTGTTCACAGTTGGACGGCAGTTATTGTTGCAAATGTTTTTCTTGGAGCAAATCAAGCGTTTGCATGGACGATGACTGTCACACAACAACTCGATCTGGCCGGACCGAAACAACGCGGACTAGCGATGGGTATTAACGAAGCGACCGGATACATCGGTGTTGCGATTTCGACAACACTAACTGGAATTATTGCAACCCATTATGGACTTTTACAGGCTCCATTTGTGTATGGTGCACTTGTTCTTTTTTTTGGACTAGGTACTAGTTTGCTGATCATTCGAGAAACGCGTGGGCATGTAATAAAAGAAGCCAATGTATCATCGCTAAAGAGTATGGAGGTAAAAACGGAGAAACCTGCAAAAGTAGGTGTGGGGCGTATCCTGTGGACGACCACTATTGCTAATCCAACACTTTCCGCTTGTAGCCAAGCGGGATTGGTAAACAAACTTGCAGATACACTTGTTTGGGCCATGCTCCCTCTTTTCCTTGCCGGGTTACACGTATCAATTGTTAATATTGGACTGATTGGTGGCACCTACACGGTGGTCTGGGGATTTGCACAATTTGGGACGGGAATCTTATCCGATATTATTGGTAGGAAACCGCCAATTGTTACAGGTATGGCGCTACTTGGACTTGGCATTCTAGCATTTGGGTTGGTTCATAGCTTGATGGGGTGGATCATTACCGCAGCCGTGATGGGACTTGGTATGGCATTGCTTTATCCTAATTTAAATTCTGCAGTGGCCGATGTTGCGCCGCCTGAAATGCGCGGAGGCGTACTTGGGGTGTATCGCTTATGGCGGGATGGTGGCTATGCGATTGGCGGACTTTTACTTGCTTTTACTATTCACTTAATGGGTATGCTGCACAGCTTGTATCTCATTGGTGTGATTGTTCTTGTTTCGATGTTGATTGTTCTTCTTCGAATGAAGGAGACTCACTCGCGTCGTTCGCTAAACGTATGACAGAAAAGAACAATGGTTACTAAAGGTGGGTTAACTCATGTTACCAAACAACTTTGACGATGCCAATGAACTTATGGAGGGGAACGTGAATATTGATGCAGTTTGTAAAGCGTTAGCGGAACCGATTCGACGATCCCTTTTAAAAATCCTTGGAGAGAAACAATACTTTTGTTATCTAAATGGAGAAATGGTTAATGGTGTATGTGTTCAAGATCTCAGTGCGTTGCTGAAATTACCACAATCCACTATATCGCGGCATTTGGCCATTCTACGACAAGCTGGTTTGGTCGGCCACCAACAAAAAGGGGTCTGGCATTATTACTTTTGCCGATCTGATACTCTGAGAACGATGAATCGTTGGCTTCAGTCCCTCATGCCTTCGGAAACGAATTCGGGAGGTGATGTGGGCAAGGAATAATGCACTATATGATATGAAAAGCTTTAAATACTGTCGCTAAGGCGAAGTTCAACTTATGAGATTCATTTTATATCAAGATATTAAGCTAGGTTGATTCTGTGAATACAGCCGTAAAATCAAGGGAGGTCAGGTCCATGGTAAAGAGAATTACAGTAGAAGAATTAAAGAAAAGGATGGACTCAAAGCAAGGGGTTGTCATTCTCGATGTGCGACCCTCGAACGCGTATCAGGAGTGGAGAATTCAGGGAGATAAAGTACGGTCTCTTAACATTCAAAATAGCAAACTAAAAGAATTTGGGGTAGAGTCTTTTTCTGATATTCCCAAACAACAGGAAGTGGTCACGGTTTGTGCACGGGGTATTTCTGCACAGGAAGCTGCTGAGTGGTTAGAGGAGAAGGGATATCAGGCATCCTACCTTGATGGAGGTATGAGTGCTTGGTCAGAGTTCTATGAGCCTGTTACCGTGATAAAGAATGAAAAGTATGCGATATATCAAATAATGCGTTTAGCAAAAGGGTGTTTATCCTACGTTATAACCTCCGGTCAACAAGCTATAATCGTAGATGCTGGACGCAATGTAGAACGTTACGAGGACTTCGCGAAACAATTGGGTGTTAAAATTACAGATGTTATTGATACCCATTTGCATGCCGATCATATTTCTGGCGGAAATGAATTGGCCAAACGAACAGGTGCGAAATATTGGATTTCGCCAGAGGAGACAGTAGGCGCCACGTTTAATTTTGTACCACTCAAAGATGGACAAACTTTGACGCTTGGAGAGGCAAAGATAAAAGTGTTTGGCTTACACACTCCGGGTCATACCATTGGCAGTATGAGTTTGCTTGTGGATGACAAGTATTTGTTGTCAGGGGACACGCTATTTATCAGTGGATTAGGACGTTCTGACTTAAAAGGACATGTTCAAGAGATGGCACACAAGATGTTTGAAACGGTGACAACGAAAATTGCTGCTATACCAGATGATGTCATTGTACTTCCAGGCCACTATTCTGATTTCCAAGAGATCAATACTGCTGGCTATGTTGGGGAATCAATGTCTACTGTAAGAAAAAATAATCCAATGTTGCACATGACAAATGAAACGGAATTTGTGAAAATCGCTGTCGGCAATGTCGGTGTGACACCGCCGAATCATGAGACAATTATCGCTATCAATCGTGGACAATTACATCCATCTAAGGAAGAACAAGCAGAATTGGAAGTTGGACCAAATCGATGTGCAGTGAAACATTAATTGAGAGGAAGACAAAACTATAAATAAGCAAGCCACTGGATCCAAATGATCTTGGCTTGCTTTTTTTCCAGACAACTGTTCACTGCTTCAACTTGTAAAGAATTTTAACTTTATTGAATAAAACAGACTCCAAAAATACTTGCGAACAAGGGAAATGTCTATGGTATGTGTGTGTATCCTGAATTTCATAGACAGAATATAGGTATAGCGCTACAATTCGCTTTAATTGAAAAGAGCAACCAGAAAATGTGAAGGGTTTAAACAGAAACATTCTCGAAATCCTGGAGCGAAGATGATGAATCTTCGCTCAGGCTGTCGAGAAAGACCACTGCGAGTGGTCTTTTTCAATTCAAGCAATATCTTTGTAGTTCGATTTACACAGGTTTGTATCAATGGGAAATGTGAATCGCTCTTCATCTAGCTCGTTTTGCTAGGTGAAGAGCGATTTTTTTCATGTTCTGACAGGCAGCGGTCATCAGTGCCTGTTCGAGCACCTTGTCCCTGCCTCGGAACCTCGCGTATCTGTATCCATGAAGTTGTTTCGCATCTGCAAAACTTCGCTCAATGGTTTGCTTTCGGAGTCGGTATAGGCGTTTCCCAGATTTACTTAATCGGTTCTCTCGGACCCTCTCTTTGCTATCCTCCCAAACGTGTCGTACCAAAACTTTTTGCTTGTTGCGGGAGCGTGTACACTGAGTCAGAATGGAACATGCCTTGCAAATTTCTGGGTCGGATTTGTACTCCCTGTAGCCTTCACGAGTTGTTGTTCGGTAAGTAAGTGGGTGTTTCTCTGGACATAGGTACGAATCCGTTTTCTTATCGTATCGGAACTTCCATTTGGGCATTAAACCCTTTGTGGGATGAAATCGGCGGTGAC
>NZ_FRAF01000007.1 GCF_900142255.1 Alicyclobacillus tolerans
CTCTGACGCATTACAGCAATGCCCCTTCCCGTTAATGGGACTGGACGAAGAAACGGTGTCGTCCTTGGGGATAAGTGAAACCGTCGGGATCAAGAAGTATTATGGAGGAAAAGAGTGGGCTGTCAGATACGGTCCTCCCGCTCGTTCTCGCGAACTACTTCGCGGGAGTCCTGTCGTGACATTGTGGCAAGCTGAACGGTTAAACGATGATGTTGCCCGTCACTGGGGGCTATCGAAGTTAACTGAAAAACATCCAGACCTCAGTCCAACAGCGAAAAGTGAAGTAGTTTACACGCCCAGTATGGTTTTAGCCCGTTTATTTTGGGAAAACGCCGAGCGTCCGTATATGTTGACTGCCTCTGGATTATCGATGGAGGATCTTGTAAACCTGGCTCATCAATTGAAAGTCATCATCGACAAGGGCTGATTCGTTTAAGGGGCGCGGAGGCTGGTCTCATTTCACTCCTCCCCGTCCCCCTACCCAGCCTTTAGCATGGAGGTGTTACCCGTGAAACAGGTCGGAGACGAAAAGGGCAAGCCAGGTACAGAACCGAGGATTATGCGAAAACGTCCCCGTATCACTGCTCCAATGCCCACTCTTTCGCCGCATGAAAAGAGTGTACGACGGGAGAGCAGGCGGTTATTGAGACTATATGCGTTACGTAGGTCCTTCAACTGATACAAACACCAGTTCCGCAAATTCCACGGTTTTCCGTAGCGCCTGTCCATACGCCCCTGTGACTCATGCATTCCTCATAGTGGGAAATCCTCTCTATAGGCGTCACTGATACAGGGAGGTGTTTCATTTGGGTATTAAGATGTTACTTTGGTTGCTTCTGGTTTTGCCATGGGTCACGTTAGTATTCTTGGACAAAGATACAGTTAAACGATACATGCCTGTCACAATTTTTACGTGCCTGTTGATGACGATTATTTTCCAGATCGCATACACATTCAAGTGGTGGACAATTTACCAATACATTGTGCCTTGGGGATATATGATCGATGTTAGTTTTGCGTATGGCATTTTTGCTGTAAGGACATTGTGGATATTCCACTTAACATCGCATAAATTTTGTTTGTATGTAATCACCAACGTCGTCATCGATGCCTTCTTCGCATTTATCGCTTTGGCAATCATGTTGCCTTCGTTCGGTATTGGAGCCTACAACCTTCTTCAACCGTGGCAATATTTCCTCGTCATTTTTGCCCTGTTTTTCATAATTTATGGCTTCCACATTTGGCAACAAGGCATATTCAAGGCTCCAGAAGAGCGTCACACTGAAGGTGAATCAGGTGGCGAATTAAAGATACGAGGGTCTATTCGACCAAGGGCAAAGGCGCGGTGATTGGCATACCTGCCGCATTGATCATGCGATTTCAGTACAAGGAAAATACCATAACAGATGCAAGTTTCCTTCCAATCTGGGAAACCATAACTGCGGACATTTCAACCTGGAGGTGTATTCAACATGCCCTTAGTCCCGTATGACCCGTTCAACATCACCAGACGTGCTTCTGACTGGTTCCCGTCATTCCCAAGGTTGTTCGACGACGATTGGTTCGACAGTCACTTCGCGAACATGCCACGGATTCGAGTTGACGTTCGTGAGAGCCAAAACGAAGTAATCGTTACCGCAGAAATTCCTGGACTGGAGAAGAAGGAGGACGTGAATATCACCGTCCACGACAACCATCTGCATCTCAGCGGCAAAATCGAACGGATGGGCGAGCAAAAGGACGAGAACGTGCATCGCATGGAACGGTACTATGGGCAATTCTCGCGCACTGTGCCGTTACCCACAGCAGTGGATGACACGGGAGCAAAAGCGTCATACAGGAATGGGATACTGGAAGTCAGGATTCCTAAGAGCCAGAAGCAAATCGGTCGTCAGATTGACGTGGACTTTCACTGAAACACATACAGCAAATGCCCCTTGGGATTCCGAGGGGCGTTTTCGCATTTCAACATGATGAACACCGTATTTGTCTTCAAACGTGCGTCCTTTGAGTAACGGGAATGGGGTGAAGTCCGTCCCATACCGTCGCCTTTAATTCTTTGTCTTGGGCGGTTTTCCTGGTTTCGCTGGGTGTGCATTAGGCAGTCCCAAGGATGGCGGGTATTGCGGTGTCATACCTGGGTCTAAGTTCTTTGATGATTTCAGGTCGGACTCGAACCCGATATCTGTTGTCTTTGCACTGTACGCTGAGACAATTCCTGGGTCGGGGGTCAGTTGTGCTGGTTTCCCTTGCAATTGTGGCGGAATCGAATGGGGCGTTGCTGGGGTTGTGATAGGCTTTGCGACTTGCACATTGTTCGCCGCGCTTGCCGTACTTACACCAACGACCAAAAGACCCAGTGGGAGTACAGACGACACAAACCACGTTTCAAATCGTTTCCTCAAGATCAATACCTCCCTCCACTATGCAAGACGCACTTTCTGCAAGCTCTTGTTACTCCCTGCCAACTATATGGGACACCTTCTATATACTCCTACTCGAACAGTGGTACAATGCTTCCATTCTTCAACTTAACAGTCCAGTCTGAATGATGAAAAACGGTCTGGTTGAACGGTAGACTTATATCCCAAAATTCTTTTTGATCAGTGTGACTTTTATACGTTTTCCCATTTTGACGGTACACAATTTCCTGGACATTGGGCTTCTTTATTGCCCCCCAAGCAAATGTTTTACCGTTCACTGTCATTGAGGCAAAAGAAGCCTCCATTGAACCATTTCTGCTATTCAGCAAGTCATACGACTTTACCTTTAACCGCCATCCCCATAACTTGGTCTTTTCCACGTACCACGCCATATATCCAGGTTCCTTCGAAACGCGAGGGTCGGTCGTTGTAATCAACACGACACCCTTGGAAAAAGGGATTGTCTCAAGAGGCAACACATTAGAATCATAGCTTTCCTGGGATTTGGTAGGCGTGGAGTGCGATTCGTATTCATATCCCCATACACCGCCAAGGATAATCAAGACGAGAATCGGACTGCCTATGAGCCACATTCGCGGAGATTTCCAATGTTGAGAGTGCCAAAACCGCAATGCGAACCTTAAAATACCAAAGCCAACAATTGCCCCGAAGGTGTTGAGTATTAAATCATCCACGTCAAAATCGCGATATGTAAAACCCAATACAGATGAGATGATGAACTTTCCTGACTCGACCACCAAAGTCATGCAAAATCCCAGCAGGACAACTCTCAGAAACCGATTTTGCCTTGAGGATATCAAGGGTAACATAAAGCCAAACGGAACAAACAGTAGGATGTTGCCTCCCAGGTTATAAAGGTCATAGGAAAGTGACTTTCCCGCAATCACTGCTCGTATCGTATGGAATGGAATGATATTATTCGCAGGCGCATTTACTCCATAGTGGTGCAGTGGAATTGGAAACAACGTGATCTTAGCAACGACGAGGAGATATACGAAAAAGACAAAATACAAAACTTGCCGAGTTGCTGGAGTTCTCCTCTTAATACCTATGCTTATAGCGATTATCAAGTATAGTAGAACAGCGACTACGCCGAATGGGGTAAACGTCAACACACAAGTCCCTCCAATCGTGGATGATCTATATGAGCTTTCTCAGCCGAATGGAACTGGACTCAACCCTCTTGCACATAAACAACAACAGCACCGCGCCAATCAAATGAACGATAACGGACGATATAGCACTCCATAGATACCCCCAACTTACTGGTGCCAGCCCCCAGAAAATTGGGTTTCTGGTTTGCTCCCACAGCGTCTCCTGCATCAAGCTCCACAAAAACGGTGCAACGGTCAGCGTGATCGATATCATCCATGGAGTCAAGCTGATTATCCGATTACGTGTCCATATATAAAGCGCGATACCAAGGGCGAAAATGATTCCATACTCACATGTTGCGCCAATGCTGACTGGTTGGATGATCGGTAGGGCTGAGAAGATAACCTGCCGAATTCCGTCTGACCCCAGGGGCAGTGAAACACTACTGGGTAACAGTGATACGGAAAACGGTATCCAACTGATAAGAACAGCCAGCCGATCCGTTTGTTTTCTGGTAAATACCATCATGAAGGACATCGTGCCAAGCGTTGCCCAGCGAGCAGGATTCAATGGAAAGTGTTGATGCAACCACACCACCCATTGAGGCGTGGGTATTGGTTCCCATGTGGCAGGATTCCCGATGGTAACGACGGAATCATCAAATCGCGTGTTGGTAAATAGAGCTACTCCCAACGAGATAAAACATAAGACACCCACAATGAGATACCACTTGGGCGAGATTACAAACGTCTCTCGAATAATTTGCTGACGAAGTTCCTTTGCTGTGCCGAATGATGCGAGTGCTCTTTGATGCGCTTGTTCATCCGACAAACCCGCAACTCGATAATGTTGCACAGAATCCTCTAAATGGCTCTGCATTTCCTCGATCCAAGCCACTTTCTCCTGTTTGTGAAGGTAAGTACCGTTTAGGATCTGGTAAAGATAGGCATCGAATCGGTTCATTCGGGCACCACCTTGTCGAAGAAAACCGATAGCAGGCGTTGCTCCGCGTTCCACTCCTCCTGTAATTTCCTGAGATGACTCTTGCCTCGATCTGTGATGCGATAATAACGTCGGCGAGGACCCGAATCCTTGTCCGTCCCCCAGTATCCCTCAATGAATCGATTTGCCTCCAACCGCTTTAACGCTGGATAAAGCGACCCTTCTTTTATTGCCAATGCTCCATGAGTCTGGTCACTTACCTGTTGCGCGATATCGTATCCATACGAGTCGCCTTCCAGGAGAATCGATAACAAAATGACATCCAAGTATCCTCTCAAACGTTCATTTCTCATAAAGCCCCTCCAAACATAGCCTATCTATGTATGTTGCTCTAAATGGTATTCTCCAGTTCTTCAACAATTCCTTTCTTGGTCAAAGAATTTTCATACACCCGCCTTGTATCAAACACTGTAATCACAGTAAAAAAAGCGATAGTGTTCCATACACTGCCGCTCCACAATTTGATGGTTGGTGATTACTTGTGCCTTCTTAGACCAACGGAAACCGTCGCCGAAATCAGGCGATTTGATGCCTGCAATACACGCGATACGTCAGCCAAACAATCGGAATAGATACCAGTATCGCAAGACCAATTACGAGAATCGGGTACAACACTGGATAACCAAACACGTTATAAGCAACGAAGCTCTTAAATAACCTTGATACTTGTATCAATCCTGTGTAGCTAAAGTCCATAAGGGTTTGCGCCCAATTTTTTAACCCGAACATCAACACGATGAGTTCTGGAAGTGCAAAAATTCCTGCTGAAACGAAAAATGTTACCAGTGTGGATCTGTTAAATGATGACAACAACATTATGAGAAATCCGAAGGCAACACCGCCCAACAGTTGAATCAACACCGCAACTCCTATATATTGCGCCACGGACAAGTGAAAAGGTGCACTATATAAGGCAATGCTTTGTAACGGGTAGTTAAATCCCCCAATATCAAACAGACTCAGGTTTGAAGCAACATTTACTACCAGCAAAATGCCTTCCATCACCAAAACATATAGCGTTGAAGCCAGAATCTTAGCAGTGACCAGTTGTCTCCTGCCACGTTTTGCTGTCAATAAAAAACTATCCGTTCCCAAGGAATATTCCTCTGAAAAAACAGGCGACAAACCAACCAGGATGATCGCTCCAAAAATGATGAGTCCATACGTCTTGAAGAAGTCAACCATCATGTTGCTGGCACCGTTGTAGTGTCCAAAGCCGATGTACGGGAGATGTTTCATCATGTTGTATTCAAGGGTATCCGCGCGATAAGTAAACCCGATTTGCCCCTGCGCTTTGAGCTTGTTAATGGATTGCTGTAGCATTTCCAGGTCTGGTTTAATTGCACTACCTGTTTCCGCATTTAGAATGGCTGTATCACGTAAATACGCGCGATTCAGCATGTTCACTTCATTGTTTGGAAGCCCCGCCGTACATTCAAGCTTCGGTGCAATTTTTTTCAGTTCTGACTTTGCTTGCTGTACCTGTTGGGCAGTCGGTGGCACGGACTGATAGTAGCCTGCATAACCACCTGATGACGAAGTAAGTATTTGCAAGGGCAGATAGATACAAAACACCATGATGGCGAAGAAAATCCATACACTCTTTCGAGAAAACAGCTTATATAACTCAAACCGCGTTAGTGACAGTGGCTTCATCTGAGGTCGCCTCCTCACCAAAATAGTAGAGATATAAGTCTTCTAAGGTCGGAGTGACCGTTTCTGCATTCGGTAACGGTTGCTGATCGGATACAATACGAAGGGATACACCATCATGAGTGCGGGTCACACTGCCAACCTGGAATTGTTGCTGAATGGTTGACACTTGCCGTTCCGTGCAGGTTAATGACCACACTTTCCTTTCTATCTGCCGTAAGAATCCCTCTGGGGTATTCCGATTCACCAATTGCCCGTTTTTAATAATCAGGACATCCTGTGCCACGAATTCCACATCTGAGATGATATGGGTAGACAACAGCACAATCCGATTCGTCGAAAAGTCTGAAAGGAGATTGCGAAATCGAATCCGTTCTTTCGGATCAAGACCTGCGGTGGGTTCATCGACAATCAGGATCTTCGGGTCATTTAATAGAGCTTGTGCAATGCCTAACCGTTGTTTCATCCCACCAGAAAACTTACCAACCTTAACGTGGCGAACGTCATCAAGGTTCACCAGTTGCAACATCTCCGAAACTTTCCTTTCAGCACTGGACTTGTCCAACCCTTTTAATGCCGCGATATACATCAAAAAACGTTCAGCCGTAAACCTCTTATAAAGACCAAAGCTCTGTGGTAAATAGCCAAGGATATCTCGGTAGTCTTCACCCATTGTGGTGATGTCCTCTCCATCGACCAATACCCTGCCAGCGGATGGGCGGAGAATCCCTGCTATAATACGCATCAACGTACTTTTGCCAGCACCGTTCGGTCCTAATAATGCATGTACGCCTTCAGACAGTTCAACGTTGAAGTTCTTTAGTGCGTTTTTTCCTCTGTAGCTTTTCGAGATGTTCTCAATCTGCAATTTCAACGAAGATCCCTCTTTCCGCTCGGTTCCGTAGTTGGATAGACTGCATCCAGAGTAATGCGAATCCTACCACTCCAAACAAAACGAATAACGTGTCATTAAGCGATAGCAAATAGGGCAATGTTTTTGGATTCGAAAGGATACCGATTACGAGAGCACCCCATACGGAGACTGCAATCGGGACCAAACGTCTGCCTCGAAACCTCGATGCCAGAAACAGCATAATGCTGGATATCCACGTAAACGGAACCACCCAGAACAACAGCACTTTCCATAAATCAATGCCAAACGTCCAATATAGTCCGAACGAGATGATGGCATTGAGTACGACATTGTACGAGCCAATGAGAACAAATCGTGCCATCATGATTTGCGGAAGTGACATCTTGCTGGCAAGTTCCATTTCCGCCATCCCGCTGTCTGTACTTCGGAGAATCTCCAATACTCCAAGAATAAATGGCATCGGAGAAAGAACTAAGACCGTCTTATAGGGGCTAATTGAATCAAACACCGTTGCAACGTATCCACTAACGAAAAGCAACAAGCTAAAGAGCCAAAACCACTTTGAAACATATTCGACTTGAAGCGACAGCGTATGAAACATTCGCTTCAATTTACTGCTTTCCGAGGCGTACCGTGGTACATGGACAACACAATTTTCAATTGTGCTTTGAACGACATGTTCAGGAGGAAATTCCACTGTATACTCATCGAGCAGTCTGGCGAATTCGTCAACATCAAATTCGTCACCCTGTGCCCTAAACAGAAGTTCCCACTCACGAGTTGTGTCTCTCTTTGTCATAGCCATCACCTCCCTTGACCAGCTTTCTTAATTTCCCCAGCCCTTGATAGAGCCGAGACTTAACTGTGGACTCCGTACATTGCATGATCTCAGCGATTTCCCTTATCTTCATCCCTTCAAAATAACTGAGCACAATGGTGTCGCGTTGGTAGTCAGGCAACTCCATTAAAGCATTCCTGATTGCCCTTCTCTCGTCATTTCGTTCCAACAGCCGATAAACGTTCATGGATTCATCAGCAATCTCAGGTCGGATCTCAATCTCATTCTTCTTTCGAGCATGTGTCGCACTTCGGAAATGATCTGCACAATGATGGTATGTGACGGAAGTGAGCCAACTTTTGAATTTTCCTTCTCCCTTGTAGGAGGAAACTGACTTTGCCACCTTTATGAAGACCTCTTGTGTCAAATCACATGCCACGTGATAATCGCCCGTCTTTCGATATATGATGCCAAACACCAATTTGTAATAGCGTCGGATTAAGACTTCCATAGCGGAACGGCTACCACGTCTGATTTCAGCGATGAGTTCTTCATCCGATTGCAAATTGTCACCCTCCTTTCGCTTATGTAGACGAGAAACAACCTGTAATAGTTTTAAGTTGTATGTACCAGTCCGAGCTATGTCCCATCGGAGGGAACTTATCCACCGATACACATCTATTTGTGGATAATTCCTATTTGTCGGACATATAGAGAGACCCACCCAATATTTCTTCTATGCTCTTGAGACAAATCTGCCCACTGCTACGTCTAAGTGTATACCAGGAAACAAAGGAGCGAGGAACATGAACAAACAACGTCTGCGTTGGTGGGATATTTCGGGGCAATCCGAGTCGGGTACGATATTTGTCTATATTGTTGAGGCAACATCACGGAAAAAGGTCATTCGTCGATTCGGGGAACTAAACAATGCAAGGACTTTGATGGAACCACCGTTTCTGTTACATTCCCGCGTGACCAGGGACAAATCCGAGTCCATGCTAACGACTGGTTCCCTGGAACCCTGACTCATCTCTATGTTCCTGATACGAGGACGATTGTCGAACTCATTCGAGCACCTCGCTATAAATGCGAGTGCGGTGAGGTTCACATTTCCGAAGGTAAGTATCCATCTGTATGGTGCTCTTGCGGCAAGAAGGCTTATCCAGTTGTAGACGCTTCACAGAAAAAGCAACAAGACATTCAGCCGCAAGAGCTATTCTCGTCAATGCTCGAAAGGCGTAAGCGGAAGGATATCCGAGCTTGACTATGGAATAGAATGTCGGTGGAGGTGGCGACATGCCCAAGCGAGTGGCTTCTTCAATCGTTGTCATCATCTTCCTGCTGGCAATTCTGAGCGCCGCCACGGTGTATTATCGTAAGACCTACTTCTTCAGCCCGTTGACCTTTCGGCAAGACAGCGTAATCAATCTGCCGTACAAATACTACAGAAATCCATTGTATATCGAATTTGACTTTGTGAAGCCAGGTTCAAACCCTTATCTCCCAGTTTGGTATCGCTCTGTAACGACAAATCGCAGTGAAATACTCCAAGTGATTGCCGACCTGCGACGTGCGACTCCATCCTCGGTACACCCCAACCATAGGATGCTTGGTAACGCGGGCATGTCCTACATTCTTCTGAGGCAACAGGTGTTTCCAACACCACGACCACCGAGTCCAATCTTGCTAACCGTACAGATATACAATCCTCAACATGTTATGGAGATCATCCAATCCAACGGACAGCCGCCTGTGGTGCGAAACATCCCTCAATCCTTGCTGACGATACTGAACCAGCAAGAGTCAAAATCTGTGCCTGATAAGTAGGTAAAGGCGATGCTCAAACCACGATACTCCTCATTCTCCAATCTCCAAGGAGCAAATACTCACTGGTCAGCATAAGCATGAGTAGTCCAGGAAGCTCTTCATTGTCCTTCACAGCCATACGTAATATTGTTCCATTTTCAAAATCGAAAATCGCAAATTTGAATTTTGCATTTTTCAAAACCGTTTACACCATATAATGGAAGTGTAGAGGCGGAACGCTCGATAAGACCTTAATAACGAAATTAAGATCGCATTCTTGCCGTCGGTCAATCCTCCCCTTCAACTTCCACAGTATTCCATTTTGGAATTTGAAAATGAACAGTACCTATTCTGTATTTGACATTGCTACTCACCAAAACACTGCATCAGGTGGCGATTAGAGACTGCGTGGTAGTCGATACAGGGTCATTTGGCATGATTCCATACAATCTAATACCAGCACTGCTACTGGCTTTTTCACGCTCTCTTCCCGCACGGTCTTTCCCTTCACCCTTTCTGCAACCTTTTCCCAATTTCGATTTTGAAATTTGCAAATTACCGATTTTGCATTTCTAACTATGTTCCCATCAAAAAATCCTCTGCTTTTTTCCCGCCTCCATCCCGCATTCTACCGTCCTCAATTGTGAACAGTGATAATAAAGTCTTGCACGCAGTTCCCTTTTTTCTCACCTTAACCCTGTCTTTTCCTGTCACAACTTTATTCTTGGGAAAATAAAGTCCTGACAAAAGAGACGGGAAAAGGGCTTGTCAGGCAAGGATTTCTCCGTTTTGCCTCACGCTCTTTTCCCGCTTGTATCAGGTGTTTATTATGTCTGAAGCAGGGGTTTATTGTTTGAAGCAGAGGTTTTTTATGTGGTTACAACTTTTCTCACAAGCGTCACTACGCACTCCACATGGGAAGTTTGCGGAAACATATCAAACGGCTGAACGGATGTAATTTGATAACCATTTTCAGCAAATGGCCGCAAATCGCGAGCGAGTGTGACCGGATTGCAGGAGACATACAAAAATGTTTGCGGATTTGCTTTTAATATAGCGGATATCACTTCAGAATGCAGACCTTTGCGAGGCGGATCTACCAAAATGGTATCAAACGAGTCATTGTCAGAAATTTGTCGAGGTAGCCAATGCTCTACAGTATCCTCAATAAACTGGACATTAAAAATATGATTGATTTCAGCGTTTTGCCTGGCATTCTCAACACTTGCGCGGACAGATTCTACACCAACCACAGTCTTAGCATAAGGTGAAAGCAGAAGCGATAGAGTTCCCGTACCAGAGTACGCATCCAGTAAACGAGTGGCAGAATGTTTCTGCAATCTGTCAATGACATGTCTGTATAATTGCTCGGCTTGAGCTGAATTGACTTGAAAGAAAGATTCCGCGGACAAACGAAAACGCACACCCAGCAATTCTTCTTCAATCCATGAAGAACCTGCAAGAATATCTGCTCGACGGCTATTGGGTCGATCCGTTTCATGAGAGGTTCTGTTTATACCTACCGTCAATAGTTTGCGCAGCGAACTTTCTAAATTTTGGTAGAATTTTTGGATGTGCTCAACCACTTTTTCGTATTCTGCCTGCACAGCCCAGATAATCATCTGCTGACCAGTCGCCACTGCTTCACGAAGATGTAAATGATGAATAGCCGCTTTAAGCTCTCTGGGCCACGTCTCCATTCCCTTTCTCACCGCTTGCCAAAGCAACATCAAACGAGGTGAGATAAGCCAGCAATCCTCAGTTGGGACTAACTCATGGCTCGAAGGAGCGTAAAATCCAAAAAGAAGTTTATCCTTCTGCCCGTCATATCGAACAGGAATCTGTACATGATTGCGATATCCATACGGAGATGGCGACGCGATAGTTGGTTGTACCTGCAAATTCTCAATTGCCGGTAACCCTCGTAACGAGCGACGCAAATGATGCTCTACCACTTTTTGTTTATGTAAGAGTTGGCCACGATAACTCAAGTGTTGTAATTGACATCCCCCGCATTGTCCAAATACTGAACACGGGGGATGCACTCGATCCTTTGATTCCGTCCCCAGTCGCTCTATCATTTCACCACGTAAAAAAGAACGCCCAGCAGACTGAACTCGTACATTCGCCACTTCACCAGGCAAGAGATGCGGAACAAAAATCGTTACTCCCTCGAGCGTAGCCACACCTTCCCCATCATCATTGATACGTATAGGAGAGAGCGTTACCTGCTGACCAACGCATGATAGAAGTTCAGATTTAGGCACCGCAATGTTTCCTCCTCGCTTAGCGGGTTGCAAAGAAGTCTCCATAGGAGACTTGACTTTAGTTGTTTCCTGCCTTCAAAGCCGATATTTTCTCGAGCAAAAGCTTGTTCACTACACCAGGATTAGCTTGTCCTTTCGTAGCTTTCATGGTTTGTCCAACAAGTGCACCGAGAGCTTTCTCTTTTCCGTTTAGATAGTCCTCGACTGACTTGGGATTTTTAGAAATAATTTCATCCAAAATTCCACTCAACGCACTTTCGTCGCTAATTTGTTCATACCCTCGCTGCTGAATAATAACAGCCGCATCTACCCCTGTCTCAAACATCTCACGGAAAACTTCTCTGCCCTGCTTTATCGATATTTTCCCAGATTCAATTTGTTCAATCAGCTGGGCCAATTGATTCGCAGTCACCTTAGAATCCGCAATCGACTTACCCGCAGCGTTGAGCGCGCCCAACAAATCTCCCATGACCCAGTTGCTGGCAGTCTTTGCTTGAGCGCCGGCAGCGACTACTGCCTCAAAATATTCTGCTACTGCCCGTTCCGCTGTTAAAACACCCGCATCGTAGGCAGGCAGGCCAAATGACTCTACATAACGACGGGCCTTGACATGCGGAAGTTCGGGGATCTCCCGGCGAACCCTTTCCAACCAAGCATCATCCATGTGGAGTAAAGCGAGATCGGGCTCAGGAAAATAACGATAGTCATGCGCTTCTTCTTTAGAACGCATGGATACCGTCGTTTGAGTGGCTTCATCGAACCGGCGCGTCTCCTGAACAACTGTCTGGCCTGATTCGAGTAGCTCGCGCTGACGTTTTTCCTCATATTCAAGACCGCGCTGCACATTACGGAAAGAGTTCATATTCTTCAATTCTGCTTTGTTGCCAAATTTTTCACTTCCCAGAGGACGCAAAGAAATATTCGCATCACAGCGCAGCGAACCTTCTTCCATACGACAATCAGACACGTCGCAATATTGCATAATGGACTTAAGAGCTTCCAGATAGAGACGCGCTTCTTCTGGCGAACGGATATCTGGCTCGGAAACAATTTCTATCAACGGTACGCCCGTTCGATTGTAATCAACCAACGTATGCGAACCATCGGCAGCGTGCATAGATTTTCCGGCATCTTCTTCTAGATGGAGACGCGTGATACCAATTCGTTTCGTTTTACCTTCGATCTCGATTTCAAGATAACCGTGTTCACCAACGGGCTTATCGTATTGGGATATTTGATAACCTTTCGGCAGATCGGGGTAAAAATAATTTTTGCGGTCAAACTTGCTTTCTTGATTGATCTGACAATTTAAAGCCAATGCAGCGCGCAAGGCAAGATTGACAGCTTGCTCATTAAGGACAGGCAAGGTACCAGGATGCCCTAAACATACTGGGCACACATGGGTATTGGGTTCGCTGCCTGACTCATTCTTACAACCACAAAAAATCTTGGTTGCTGTTTTTAATTCAACGTGAACTTCTAAACCAATGACCGTTTCGTAGTTCATTGTCCAACCTCCTCCGCAGCCAGTTGCACGCTGAAGCCGCGCAATTGTTCATAAGCATGCGCAACGCGCAACAACGTCGCTTCGTCGAAGGCTCGTCCTACCAATTGCATGCCCACTGGCAATCCGTCTACTTTCCCACATGGAACACTGATACCTGGAAGTCCCGCCAAGTTGGCTGGAATAGTGAATATGTCGTTTAAATACATCTGCAATGGACTTTCCAATTTTTCACCCATACGAAAAGCTGTTGTTGGCGTCGTTGGGGTAAGAATAACGTCGCATTTTGCGAAAGCTTTTTCATAATCTTGACGAATTAATGTACGCATTTTTTGTGCCCGTTTATAAAAAGCATCGTAATATCCACTGGACAGGGCATATGTACCAATCATAATGCGCCTTTTGACTTCCAGGCCAAAACCTTCGCTACGCGTCTTTTCATACATTTCAAGAAGCGTTTCTCCACTTGCACGTCGTCCATAACGAACACCGTCGTATCGGGCCAAATTGGAAGAAGCTTCAGCAGGCGCAATTAAATAGTAGGTTGCTACAGCATATGATTGGTGAGGTAAGTCAATTTCCACAATTTCTGCACCCGCAGAAGATAACGTGCGAATGGCGTTTTGCAAAGCATCTGCTACACCATTGTCCAGACCATGTAAGGCATCCTGCGGCAAAACTCCGACCCGCATACCTTTTATATCTCCAGTCAGAGCTTGGCTAAAACGTTCTGTCTCATGTTTGGCGGACGTCGAGTCATGCGGATCGTAACCTGAAATGGCTTCTAGCACGAGTGCAGCATCCTCAACCGTTTGTGTAAAGGGACCAATTTGGTCCAGTGAAGACGCGAAAGCGATAAGTCCAAACCTGGAGACACGTCCGTATGTAGGTTTGAGTCCCACGACTCCACAAAAAGCGGCTGGTTGACGAATCGAGCCACCCGTATCCGAACCCAATGCGAACGGAACCATGTTTGCAGCTACAGCTGCCGCCGAACCTCCGCTCGACCCTCCGGGAACAAAACCTAGGCGATGAGGATTATGTGTTTTTTGAAAAGCTGAATTCTCGGTAGAAGAACCCATGGCAAACTCATCAAGGTTTGTCTTTCCAACCAACACCGCATTTTCATTCTGTAATTTTTCTGCAACTGTGGCGCTGTACGGCGGAATATAGTTTTCAAGGATACGACTAGCTGCTGTTGTGCGTAAGCCTTCCGTACATATATTATCTTTCAAAGCGTAGGGTACACCGTAAAGCGAGCCAGACGGCTGTGACTCGTCCAATTTTTTGGCTTGCTGTATGGCCATTTCCGGTTGCACTGACAGAAAAGATTGAATACTGGACTCAGCACGTTCGATTTGCTGAATGGATAATTCTACCCATTCAGAAGGCTTACTTTCTCCAGATTGCAAAGAACGAATGATTTCTTTTACTGTTTGCATAACTGATTACCCCTCCAGCACTGCAGGCACGCGGACCTGACCTTGTTCCGAATCTGGTGCATTTTTGAGCGCTTCTTCTCTTGGCAAAGAGGGGCGTACCACGTCTGCGCGCAAAGCGTTTACTAATTGAAATGAATGACTGGTGGCTACCACGTCATCAAGATTAAGTTGTTGAAGTTGTTCCGCATAGTGCAGTATGTCGTTTAATTCTGGAGTAAGTCGCTCCACTTCTGTTTCGGAGACTGCGAGCCGTGCCAATTTAGCCACATGGCGCACTGTATCTGCAGTAATTTGCAAGAATTTCATCCTCCTGTCTTGCCATGTCAAAAAATTGCCCCTAGAAGGGACACACAATTCAATGTCATGCATTATAGCATAGCTACAGAAGGAGATACGAAGTTAATTATCAGCGGGTTGCTAACTGCACAACAATAGAAGCAAGTGAAAAGCATATACCGAGTAAATAAAGAAAAGTAACTGTTTGAATTTGGCTTAACCCTGATTTCATCAAAACGTGAAAAGTGTGCCCTTTATCAGCAATATGAAGTGGCCGATTTTCCCTGACACGCCGAAAAAGAACCCAGACCGTATCCATAATAGGCACGCCAAGCGCCAAAACAGGTACTACCAAGGAAACAGCTGTAGCGCTTTTAAATGCCCCATCTACGGCAATGGCCGCCAAAACAAACCCAAGAAATGTTGCACCTGCATCACCCATGAAAATACGCGCCGGATAAAAATTGTGGCGAAGAAACCCGATAGCGCTACCCATCAAGGCAATGGAGAACACAGCCATTACCGGCTGACCTTTGAGCAATGCGACAAAAAACAACGTCATTGCAGAAATTGCTGCAATACCAGCCGCCAGCCCATCCACGCCATCAAGAAAATTCATCATGTTTGTAATCGCAACTACCCATAGCACCGTGGCCAAAACTGAAACCCAAAGCGGGAAAGTGTCATATCGGTGTTGAAATGGCAAAGAAATACCTGTAATGCGAATTTGGTAAAGAACAAGTACTACAGCAGCAGCAATTTGCATCAAAAACTTAGGTAAAGCTTTAAAATCTTTACCTCTTGTTTTATAAAAATCATCCAAGACGCCGATAGAAAAAATCAAGAAACCCCCAATGGCAATTCCCCAAAAGGTACTGCCCGCCTTCCCCATCCAAGCCGCAGTGACAAGAAACCCACAATAGATAGAGAGTCCGCCGAGTAAAGGAATAGGCTCTTTATGAATTTTCCTTCCATTAGGTTGATCTACAAAACCAAGATGAACAGCAAATTTTCGAATAAATGGCACCGTAGCATAAACAATTCCTAAGGATAAAAGAAAGCTCACGAGATAATACCAAACGGGATGCATGTGATTCAGGGGACCTCCTATCGCCCAACCTGAGTGTCTTTTTTACCCTTCCACATCGTATTATGGTTTATGTCTACATTGATGCATATTACAATATTTAGAATGCTTTCCTCATTCTGATGTTCTATTGGATAAAGAAGCAAACCATCTTACACGGCCCTCATTATACCAGACCTTGAGCAACAGACAAGATATCATCTCTTTCTTGAAATTTCATAGAAAGAGACATGCACAGAAAAGCATGAGCATACGTTGGAGAAGAGGCGGAAAACCTGTCGCCGCTAAATTCTATGGAAGAGGAGATGGCCGTATCCATGACCACTCACGAAATCATCGCAGCATGCGTCATTGCTATTCCGGTTGCTTTTGCCATCGGTCGGTATTCGAGCAGAGTTGCGATTTTTCACACACGGACGTCAGAAACATTGAGTGTACCAGAATTTCTACGTTCCAAAGAACATCAATAAGCATTCATTTTTCGTACATCTGAGATTCATGGATGTTTGCAAAAGCGCCCTGACTACACAAAAGCAGTCAGGTGCGCCTTACATTTGTTTGGGGGATATACGTCAAGCCTACTTGAAAGAGTGGTACTTTCTGTCAGGTGCGCCTTACATTTGTTTGGGGGATATACGGGGCAATCGATTCCAAAAATTGTTCTTCATTCAAAATGAGCAGATGCGGTTGTTTCCCGGAAGCACGAATGTCTTCCGCCTTCTTCAATTTTGAACCAGCTTCATTCCCAGCAATTAAAATATCTGTTTTGCTGCTCACACTGCTTGTTACACGACCGCCTAACTGCTCGATCAGACGAGTAGCCTCAGCGCGATCGTACGATTGAAGCGTTCCTGTCAATACAACCACTTTGTCAGAATAGGGTGTTTTCTGCTCTTGCTCCGTAACAATATGATTCTCAGTTGGCCAAACGCCAAGTTTTTTAAAATCGTCCAGCATGTGCAATATCGCAGCTTCATGAAAGTATTGGTAAATACTTTCTGCCATTTTGGGACCAATATCGCGAAGTGAAAGCAGTTCTTCATACGATGCATTTTTCAGGGCATCCAGACTGCCAAAGGACCGGGCTAGCGTTTTGGCAGCTTTTTCACCCACCATGCGAATACCGAGTCCAAATATGAAACGATACAGTTCATTGTTCTTGCTTCGTTCAATAGCTGCAAGAAGTTTCTCTGCTGATTTTTCCCCCATTCGTTCCAGAGTCAATAAAGCATCTCGTTGCAACCGATAGATATCTGGCAAACTGCGTAGCAAATTTTTCTGAACCAGAATTCCAACCCACGTTTCTCCCAATCCTTCAATATTCATGGCGTCCCGAGAAGCGAAATGAATCAACCCTTCGCGCAACAACGCTGGGCAATTAGGATTGACACAACGCCAAGCAACTTCTCCAGCAAACTTATGCAGATTTTCCCCACATTCCGGGCAAGCGGCAGGCATCTCAAACGACTTTTCCTTGCCTGTACGCCGATTGGGCAAGGACTGTACCACCTCGGGTATAATGTCTCCAGCCTTTTGCACAATAATCCAATCACCGACACGAATATCGCGTGCGTGAATAATATCTTCATTATGTAAAGAGGCACGCGTAACTGTGGTTCCTGCCAACTGTACCGGATGAAAAACAGCTGTAGGTGTCACCACACCTGTCCGTCCAACATGCAAAACAATCTCCTGTAACTGAGTTTCCGCCTGTTCTGCTTGATATTTATAAGCGATGGCCCAGCGTGGACTCTTAGCTGTAAACCCAAGTACTTGCTGTTGAGCAAAATTGTCCACTTTTACAACCATGCCGTCTGTAGCGTAAGGCAACGTATGACGTTTTTCCGACCAATCCTGAATATATTGGATGACTTCATCAATACTCATACCGCCGCGTCTCTCTCCGACCGCTGGCAAACCAAGGGAACGCGCAAAATCGAGCGCTTGCGAATGTGTAGACAAATCTCTTCCTTCAATATAAGCAACCTGGTAGACAATCAAAGATAAACCTCGTTTGGCCGCAATAGCTGGATCAAGTTGGCGCAATGAACCGGCTGCGGCGTTGCGAGGATTCGCAAAAAGGGGCAATCCCTGTGCTTCACGTTCCTCATTTAGTCGTAAAAATGTTTGTTTTGGCATATAAGCTTCACCGCGCACTTCAAGCGTCAACGGTTCTTTTAATTGCAAAGGCAGGCTGCGAATGGTTCGCAAATTGGCCGTGATATCTTCGCCAGTCTCTCCGTCTCCCCGCGTTGCTCCAAGCGCAAGTTTCCCTTCTTCGTAACGCAGGGACACAGCTAAACCATCAATTTTCAGTTCACAAACATATTGTACTGAATCACCCACCACATCTCTCACACGCTGATCAAACTCTCGTAACTCTTCTGGAGAATACGCATTGGCCAAAGACAGCATGGGTAACTGGTGAACAACCTTCACCAATGACTGGCGAGGCGAACCGCCCACTCGTTGCGTAGGTGAATTGGGATCAGCCCATTCCGGATAACGGCGTTCCAAATCTTGTAATTCACGCATCATCTTATCCCATTCAGCATCACTGATGCGTGGTGCATCTTCTTCATAATAAAGACGATTATGTTCTTCAATTTCTTCTATTAGCTGTTTCATGCGCGCCTTTGCTTGCTCAGCGTCCAATCCTGCTTTCCCCTTCCTAAACGACTAGCTTGTCCTCGTCAACTACCCACCACCTAAGAGGTGGGGGCTTGTATCTCCCCAGAAGTGCAAGCGACCTCGGTCTCCTTCTTTAACTTGGGGATACATCGTGGGGTGGCTGACAACACCCCGGCCACACAGGCTATGCCGATGTGGTCACTGCAACCAGGTACTCAATTCCCTTTCGGTGCAGATTCATGCCACCTATCCGATCATCATTGGACCGATAATGGCAGTTTTTACACGTAAAACGATGGTGTTTTTTATCGCGGTTCGCTTTTTCGATATGCCCACACTTTGGGCAAGTTTGGGACGTATAGCGGGGATCGACAGCAATCACTTTCGATTGCAATTTAATGGCTTTATATTCGATCATCTGCCGAAGCTGATCATACGCCCACGATACCGATTCGTAGCGATGCCGTTTGCGTACTTTTTCTGTCGCTTCACGAACGCCCGTTAAGTCTTCCAAAACATACAAGGCGTTGGCTCCATACCGTTCTACGAGTGCCTTACTGACCTGATGATTCACATCGGTCATCCAACGGGTTTCTCGTTGTCCGATCTTCTTGAGTCGCCGCCTGGCTGATGCCGTTTGACGTTGTTGCAAGTGCCTTCTTAATTGTTTGTAGTGCGCACGCTTGTCTTTCACATGGCGACCTTTGACAAACCAGACTTTGCCATGCGAATCGTAAGTCGTGACAAGAAAATTCATTCCCATATCCACGCCAACAATCTCGTTGATATGTTCCCATTCTGTCTCTTCGATATGTTTGGTCATGGGGATATGCAAAAAGAACTTCCCGTGTTTATAGACCACTTTGGCCGTACCAAACTTCCACGTTCCATCAAAGTAATGTTCCATGCCTTTCGTTACGAACGGCACTTTGACTCTGCCTGCTAAGGTGTTGACTGAAAACACACCGTGTCCCAGCGAATAGTCACGATTCCAGACTAAATCCAGTTCTGGCTTTTTGAATCCGACTTTCTTCCAGTCGTGACCGTTTTCCATCATGCTTTTGTATCGGGCGATGACGGTCTTTATGACGGACTGGGCCATTTGCGAACGCAAACCGAACGTTTCTCGCAGATAGCGATACGTGGTGGTATGTAGACGGGCTTGTATGAGATTTTTTGTGGTGTAAATCACACCCGACAAATAATTGCAACCTTCGCGATAGGCCTGTAATGTTTGTTGTAACATCGTGTGTTGTTCCTCAGTCGGTACAATTTTCACTTTTGCCGTGAGCACAAGTTCCACGCTCTCACCACCTTTCACTAAAATTAGTGTATCGTTGTTTTAGTGATGCTTAAAGAGGAAAAGTTCGTGGCAATTCCTCCCCCACTTTATGCAGTGGGAGTATCCTTGCCACATTATGATGAATTCCCACTTCATAAATAGATCTTGCCAACCTATTCACTCTTGCGAATGGGCGCAAAACGAGCCGCAAGTTTTCGCTCACCAATCGGTGCTGGAAAATGAACTGTCATTTCCATATCCTCTCCACTGCCACTGGTGGAAAGAATCACACCTTGTCCCCATTTCCGATGCAAAACGCGATCGCCAACATGATATTCGACAGACAAATCCGCTCCGAAAGAGGAAGGTATCTGTTGTAGCAAGCCGCTTGAACGAGGACGCCACAACTCGCGTTTCTCTGAAGGCTGTCCAGGAGAAATTCGCTGCAAACAATGAACCGGCATTTCTTTGAGAAACCGAGATGGTGTATAACTGTGCACATCACCAAAAATCATTCGTGTAGCGCATGTACTCAAATAAAGTCGTTTGCGGGCGCGGGTAACTCCCACGTAGCAAAGTCGACGTTCTTCTTCCAGTTCCTCTTCACTATTGAAAGAGCGGCTATGCGGAAAAATACCTTCTTCCATACCGATTAAAAAAACGATGGGAAATTCCAGTCCTTTGGCACTATGCAGTGTCATGAGCGTGACACCTTGCGCCGATTCAGGCGAAGGGCGACCATTATCCATGTCTGTATCAGCCACCAGGGAGACATCAGTAAGAAATTGACTCAGCCTTTCTACAGGTTCCAATCCTGGCCAATTTTCATCAAACTCCTTCGTCAGCGAGAGAAATTCTTCGAGGTTTTCTATGCGACTCTCTGCTTCTAAAGAATGTTCTGTCTGCAGCATCTCCACGTATTTTGTCTGCTCAATGATCAGACGAGTGATTTCTGTAACCGACAATTTTTTCTGCTGTTCATGACATTCTTCCATCCACTCCGCAAAGGAGGTTAAACCCATTTTAGCTTTGCCGCTTAAACCAGCAGCCTCGAGATGTTCACAGGCCGCCAACAAGGGCATTTGATGTGCATTTGCATATTCTGCTAATCTGCCTAGCGATGTGTCACCAATTCCGCGTTTTGGCACATTGACGATGCGCAAAAATGAAGCGTCGTCCGCAGGATTGTCAATAAGTCTTAAATAAGCAATCAAATCACGAATTTCTTTTCGTTCGTAAAAACGCACACCGCCATAGATGCGGTAGGGTATACCTCGTTGCAAAAAGGTTTCCTCAATCACACGCGATTGAGCGTTTGTACGATACAGCACAGCAGCATCCGTGTATTGTCCTCCCGCTTCGACCCATTTCACCAACTCTTGAGAGATCCAGGCAGCTTCAACACGCTCATCACGGCATTCCAAAAGTTGAGCAGCCTCACCTTTTTCACCATCCGTCCACAGCGTCTTCTCTTGACGATCGCGATTATTTCGAATTACATGATTGGCAATATCCAGGATGGTTTGCGTTGAACGGTAATTTTGTTCTAAACGAATCACCTTGGCTTCCGGGAAGTCTTTTTCAAACTGCAAAATATTACGAATATCCGCACCACGCCAACCATAAATAGATTGATCGGAATCCCCTACGGCGCAAAGATTTCGATGCTCATCTGCAAGTAGGCGGATCAAGATATATTGAGCATGATTGGTATCCTGATATTCATCCACATGAATGTAACGATATTTTTGACTGTATGCCGACCGAACCTCGGGAACTGCGCGAAAAAGTTCAACTGTTTTCATAATGAGATCGTCAAAATCAAGCGCTTCGTTCAGTTTCAATCTGCGCTCATATTCGATGTAGGTGTCTGCTACTATTCGGCTAAACAAATCACGTGCTCCATCTTTAGCCTTTTGGGGATTCACCAATGCATTTTTATGCTGACTAATGCCTCCCAGCACCGCACGCGGGTCAAATCTCTTGCTATCTATTTGGTAATCGCGCAGAATTTTACGTACAATGGCAATCTGATCCGAACTGTCAAGTACGGTAAACCGCGTACTGTATCCCATCTGGTCAATATCGCGGCGTAAAATTTTTGCACAGAAAGAATGGAATGTGCTGGCCATGACATCTTGTCCAGCCAGTCCAACCCATTGTTCAATACGCTCACGCATTTCGCGTGCAGCTTTATTGGTAAAAGTAATGGCAAGCACATTCCAAGGCGAAACTCGACAATGCCCCAGCAGATAAGCTATCCTGCGAGTGAGTACGCTTGTTTTTCCGCTGCCTGCACCAGCGAGAATCAAAAGTGGTCCCTCTGTAGCTTGTACAGCTTCTAATTGAGCGGGATTCAGTCCGTCGAGAATACGCTCGCTGCCAATTCCCATTTTATGCATAAACATCAAGCACCTAACTTCCCTTGGAGGATGATTTCTATTATATCAGTCCTCAACTCATGGATGCGAACAAATGACCGAACATATAAAGGCTTTTTAGAGAGTTGACGCTCCAAGAGGAAGCGTGCTATAGTAGCTTTTGTTCAAATAGAGGTCTTTATTTTCGGAATGTAGCTCAGGTGGTAGAGCGCACGGTTCGGGACCGTGAGGCCGCAGGTTCGAGTCCTGTCATTCCGACCAGGTTGCCTAGAATGTGATAATCCGTTTTTTAAACATAAAAAATAAAGTCGCAGATTCCTTGTTTAAATTGAGAGAATCAGGCGACTTTTTTTAATCTACAATCCATTACTTTTCATCTTTCGTATTGACGATTAAAGCAGCAAGCGCAATATAAGTAATGAAAAGTCTGGCGCTTGTAGCCGTAAAATCAATTTTCTTTTGTCTAGCAATACCAAGGACGTAGATAAGCGTAGATTGCAAAATAAGAAATAGAAAAGCGATATTGTTGTACCCTTCCGGCAAGAGAGCTTCCAGAAGCAAAAATGATATCATGGCCCAGACTATAGTTCTGGTCAAGAAGTCATCGTTCATACTCCTACCCCCTAGTCCAGCCACCTATCGTCTGTTGTCATTTTACGCCATCCTCAAACAAAGAGGCACTGACAATTGCCACTCCCCAATTCGAAGTCGAATGAAAAGAAAACTTCTTTGTCTTTTATCTAAGTACGTCTGAGGTCTAGATTATTGATCAAGTTCTTCCCATTCTTCTTCGGTTCCCAATTCAGGCAACAATAAAGACGCTTGGCTATTCGGCAATGCTTCCACTTGTCTTAATTTACGTTCAATGCCGCGCGAACTTCGAGAAGCTCGTTCTATCACATTACTTGCTTCTTGTAATTTTTTCTGAGTTTTTTGGAGCAAGTCCCCAAATGTACCAAACTGTGTCTTAATGGCCCCCAGTAACTCCCACACTTCGCTCGATCTCTTTTGAATAGCCAGTGTACGAAATCCCATTTGCAAACTGTTTAACAAAGCAGTGATGGTGGTGGGCCCTGAGACAATCACCCGAAATTCTTGTTGCAATTTTTCCAGCATGCCTGGTTGACGCAATACTTCAGCAAACAAGCCTTCAATGGGCAGATACAGAATAGCAAAATCTGTCGTATGAGGTGGGTCAAGATATTTGTCGGATATCGATTTTGCCTCTTGACGAATTCTTGACAGCAGAGACTTGGCAGTTTCCTGCATGAATTCCAAGTCCCCTCTGTCTTCCGCATCTAACATCCTTTGATAGTCTTCCAATGGAAATTTACAATCAATTGGCAACCATACGGCTTCATCTTGACGATCACGACCTGGCAATTTTATGGCAAACTCAACGCGATCGGCAGAACCTTTGCGCACTGAGACATTTTTCTCATACTGTTCGGGTGATAATATTTGCTCAAGAAGCATTTCTAATTGAATTTCTCCAAATGTACCTCTGGTTTTGACGTTGCCAAGCACTCGCTTTAAATCTCCTACATTACTGGCTAATGTCTGCATCTCGCCCAAACCTTTATGGACAGCTTCTAAACGTTCGCTGACCAGCTTAAAGGATTCTGTCAAACGTTGTTCAAGCGTAGCATTGAGCTTTTCATCTACTGTTTGGCGCATTTTTTCCAATTGAAGTGCATTATCTTCCTGTATTTTATGAAGTTGTTTTTCCACAATATCTCTGACACGTTCCAATTTTTGCTCATTCATCGTCGTCAACTGTGAAAGTTGATTAGAAAAGGCGTCAAACAAATTTTTTTGCTGTTGACCAAAAGTCTGGAACTGTTGCTGAAGCTGCTCACCGCTTTGACGCTGCAAACGTTCCAATTGTTGACCTAATTCCGCACGCATCTCTCGAAACTCCTGATGTTGTCCATTAAGGATTTTTTCTCTTTCAACAGAAAAACTCTCTTTCATAGCGTCCAAGTCATGATTGAGACGGGTCAATGACTCCAACCATTCCGGATTTCGTTCTCTGTTTTGCTTTCTAAACAACCAAATCATCAGGATAATTTGTAAAATGAGGACAATCGGCAATAGATAGGACATTGAAAAACCTCCTCAGGGTAATCCATCTTTTCAAACCAAAAGATTGCATCATCTCCCTGTTCAATTTAAATAAATTTTCGCTTATTCCTCTCGACTGCACAACCACATCATCTATGCTCTTCTGATGGTCTAGACAGAGTTTCACACATTGCTACGATTTGTGGTATAGGCGTAGCTTTTTTCCCCACCGTGCTAATGTTACAATGCAGTTTGATAGAAAGGGGTGTCAATCATGGGGCTATTTTTAGCCTATTTCAACGAAGCCTGCATTCTGATTAGTGCTGCGTTGTTTGGTATTGGGTGGTATCAAATCCGTCAGGGAAGACAGTTGCTCCACAAGCGATTGATGCTTACCGGCTCTACGTTTGCTGCGCTTTTTTTCATCACCTATGTACTAAAAACCATTTTTATTGGCGATACAGCTTTTGGCGGTCCAAAGTCGATGGCCAATTTTTATTACGCTTTTCTCCAAACGCACTCGATTTTGGCAACTGTTGCAGCTATTTTCGGCATTGTAACGCTCGTCTTCGCGTTTCGGATGAACTTTGCCAAACACCGAAAAGTCGGACCATGGACTGTGGTTATTTGGTTTATCACAGCAGCCACTGGTTTGACCGTATTTATTTTACTATACATTGCTTATCCTATAGGCCCTACCACCAATCTATTTAAGGCGTGGATGGGATGAACACAGAATCTCAGAAATACGTCCTGGTGACTGGAGCAGCACGCGGAATCGGGCGGGCTGTCAGTGAAGCTTTTGGACAAAGCGGCTGGCATGTTTTTTTACTAGACCATCACGAACAGGCTTTAACTGAACAAATGAGACGCATGCAAGATTTAGGCTACGCCAGCTCCTCTTTATTAGCAGATTTGCGCAATGAGCAGCACATTGTCTCTGCTATGAAGCAGGCAGCGAAAATTGCCCCGAAATTAGACGCGTTGATTAATAACGCTGGCATTATGTCACCCAGACTGCCTTTAGCTGATATGCCCGTAGAACATTTTGACGATGTGATTGCTGTCAATTTACGAGCGCCTTTTTTATGCGTCAAGTATGCCTTGCCATTGCTTGAGAAAGCCAAAGCTCCTGCTGTAGTTAACATGGCCTCTACTCGCGCTTTAATGTCTGAGGCCAATACGTTTCCGTATTCCGCTTCAAAAGGTGGGATACTTGCTCTGACACACGCAATGGCCGTATCACTCGGTCCGAAAATTCGCGTCAACGCTGTCTCTCCAGGATGGATTGAGGTGAGCGATTGGCAGGATAGTGAAAACAGACAAGTCCCCATACATTCTGAGGCAGATTGTGCTCAACATCCAGTTGGACGCGTAGGAAGACCGCAAGACATTGCAAAAGCCTGTCAGTTTCTTTGTTCCAATGAATCTGGTTTCATCACAGGAACAAATCTTGTTATAGATGGCGGAATGACTGTCAAAATGATCTATGTGGAAAATGAGGAGTAACGAATAAGGAGCTGATCTGTTCCCTTGAAAATTCTAGTCACTGGCGGCGCTGGTTTTATTGGTTCTAATGTGGTGGACACCTATATAGCAGCCGGACATAAAGTAGTCATTCTGGATAACCTGAGTACAGGATCACTCAGCAATATCCCAGATGGTGTGACATTTTATCCTGTCAGCATAGAATCAAAAGATATGGATACCATCATAAAGATCGAAAAACCAGATATTGTGAATCATCATGCGGCCCAGAAATCTGTTCCCGCTTCTGTTGAAAATCCTCTCTATGATTTACACCAGAATGCGGAAGGTTTTTTGAATTTATTGGAATCCAGTGTTCGACACGGTGTACGTAAAGTCATTTTTGCATCATCTGGTGGCGCGCTGGCTGGCGATGCTCCCATCATTCCTACGGATGAGACTTATGTACCACGCATGATTTCACCGTATGCCATACACAAATATCTAGGTGAGCAATATCTGCATTTTTATGCCGTGACTTATGGATTAAAATACACCGTACTGCGGTATGCAAATGTCTACGGCCCACGCCAAGTTCCAGACGGAGAATCAGGAGTTATTCCTATTTTTATAACCCGCCTGCTGGCTGATCAGCCTTGTACACTTTATGCTTATGCGGATCAGCCCGATGGCACTACGCGAGATTACGTATATGTATCCGATGTCTGCCGGGCAAACTTACAAGCCTTAACTCACGGCGACAATGAAGCTTTTAATATCGGATCGGGTACAGAAATCAGCACATCTGCGGTCTATCAACTGATTGCTGACCTGCTTGAAAAGAGAAGTATACCTCTAAATCGAGCAGGAGAACGAAAAGGTGATGTCAAGAGAAGTGTATTGGATATTAGGAAAGCTGCTGAAAAACTGGATTGGAGACCTAACATTTCTTTGCAAGAAGGTTTGAAACGTACTCTAGAATGGCAACAACAGTTTCTATCATAAACGGCCTTTTGCACGAATAAAACTATCATCACCCATAGTGACCCTAAAAAAGCCTCTCCTTCAATTAAAATTGAAGAGTGAGGCCTTTTTAACTGCGAACCCACTTATTTCTTGAGGTCTTATCGAATTTAGAAATCATCCTGGCCAAGCATTTCTGATTCTAATAGAAATTGTTGAAACGCGTACTGCAGCGGATCGACCAGAGAGTTTTCCATAGTGATAACAAAATCCGTTTGAGGAAATGGCCATTTTTGCGTATGGTCTGCGGAAACAGCCGGGCAATTTCGGACTGCAAAAGTATCCTCTCGAACAAATGGACAGCCCAATTCATTGACAGCACAATTATGCAGGTAAATTTTCTTTAGTTCCCAATCTGGATTGTTCAAACGTTCTAATAAGTCTTGCTCGTAATCTGCATGAATCGGTAGCCATTCAGAAGCTTTGGATACTGAATGCTGGAACTCTAAAGACGACTGCATATACCAAACAGCCATTCCCGTTTCCCAATGAATTTGACCAACCCATTCTTCTATTTCCGTATGATGCGTTTCATCCATACCATGATGGTCAAATGGCGGATCAATAGGATCTTCCAAAATATCTTTAGGATAAATTGGGGCAAAAGATTGGCTGTCTAGAAAAGTAGCCATCTTCTCCATCTCTATGGTTCTTTGGCTAACAACAAGGATCTTGCGCATAGACTGTTTGATTCCCCTCATGACCCAGTTTAGCCAGCAATACCGGCTTCAACGCTTACGAACCTGTACAACGTTTGGGTTGACGAAAAACCATATAACGCATAAACAAATACGAAATAAAGGAAGAAAGCATCATTGCCAGAATTTTCGCTGCATTCCCAGAAGCAAAAAGAGGTATAGATTTATTGAAAACCAAATATCGAGAAATCCAAAAAACAATTAAATCGTTGATAAGCAGGTTAATACCAGCCTGGATAAGAAATAACATTTTCTCTTTTTTCGATCCGGTGGCCTCCGCCTGGAATGTCCATCTTTTATTCCAATAATAGCTGTTTGCAATAGCTGCCAGTACGGCCATAGTATTATAAAGTGCCAATGCCCAGACAGCCCTTGTAGGCACAATGAAGAAAAACAAATTAAATACGAGCAAATCGACTGCAGCGTTCATCGCACCTACCAAGAGAAAAAGCATATATCTTTTGATGGTTTTGGTAAATCCCTGACGAACGACAGCGCGCTGCGACATACACAGCACCCCTTCTCTAGATCGCCCTTCAGCCACTAACCGGCTTTTCAAATCTTTTTGTATACAACTATCCAATCCTGCAAACCTTCTATTTAACCTCCAGCCGACGCTGCATCCGTAGATGTATTGGAACTTGGTTGCAGAATATTGGACGGCAATCGATGATGAATCGTAATTTGTCCATTTGAATTCACAGAAATTTTTTCAGCTAACTCTGGTTGAGCCAGCGTTGATACCAGTACACCCTGTCCATTGACCAACTTATAGACAGCCGTGACAAGTCCTTGATTATTGATGACGCCATAATACAAAGTATTATTCACGACATCAATGAGAGCGCCACCTTGCTGAATAGTCTGGATAGTTCCATTATTGTCCGACATGACATTGAAAGTGCCATTTGAATAATCTTCATAATACAAAATATCTCCCGTCAATGTCACTGCCACATTTTTGACAAATACCCCGCCTAAATGCACACGATTAATATTCCCATTTGTATCATAGTGATATAACACACTGGAAGAATCTGTAGCAATAAGAATGTACGTATCGTTGGTCAGATAACTGTATGAAATTTTTCGAATGCTAGCCGTTGGTGAAACATAAAATGTGTGAATCAGCCGATTCGGTGAATTAGGTTCCAAAATATCCAAGGTATTGAGTGTGATTACTCCTGGTGACTGTTGGAGACCGACAAACAGCGTATCATTGCGAATCCAGAGCAGATACGTGACCAAATTGCCTTCATTGTATTGCATCAGTTGCTTATCTGTCGTCAAGTCCATCACATGCACAATATTTGAGGTATCCGCATAAGCAACGTATTGACCATCCGGAGAAACATCAACTACCGGATATTTTGCCTTTAGTTTTTCTACTTCTGCACGTATTTGTTGATTTGAAGCTAAAAGATTAGAATCCCCGCTCTGGTTTGTTAACGAGTTTGCTTGTCCTAATATGGAATTATAATGATGAAACGCAGCCACCTGAACAACACTCACCAAGACTACAAACGCAGCAATTTTCGTCCAAGTTTTTTTTAACAATATGCGCACCCTCAATTCGGCATGACGACAAATGCTGTCGCCACCGCGCGCTCACCTAGCACGTCGGTTGGAGTATTGATTAGCTTTCCATTATATACCATGGTGGCAGAAGAACCACCATCCAGATTGGCTGCATTGATGCAACCAAGATTCAACATTAATTGACGAAGCTCTGCTATAGAAGCTCCCAAATCATTGACACCATTCACTAACCGACCATCTGTGACTACAAAAACCATTGTGCCATTGCGTAATTGCCCTATGGCTGTTCTTGGCGCAACACCCCAAGTATTGATTCCATAAACCGGCTTCCCGTTTTGGATGAGAACAGGACCAAAGGCAACGGACTGAGTTACACCCATTTGCCTTAATTGTTGCACAGTATAGGAGCCGACAATCAACTGACCCTTATTCGTGATGCCAATGGTAGGGTCGTCATTCCATTGCGACGGATCGTTATGCACTAGTTGTCCATTGTGCATTGTAATTCCAAGCGGAATTCCACCTGTACCGCGCCAATGGTGAGAATCCTGAAAAGCTCCTGCGTTAATGCCTGCAATCGCCCCTGTATCATTGACAAATTCACTCACCGTTTCACCACGAACACCTATATATTTCGTCACCGCTACTTCCACACGAGTAGGTGGAGATATAAACATCACATACGCAGTGAAGGTGGGTTCATGAATGGTCTCCATTTTGATGCTTGTTGGTGAATGTCCATTGGTCCCGTTACTGTAATCGACCAGCGTTGGAAGCGCGGATGGGCCACGAATCCCTAAATTAGGTTTATATTTGTCGATCTCGCTTTCTGGCAATGTCCAAAGAGAGAGCGGTTTTAATAAATAACCATGCATCGTCGTATCCAATGACTGAATGAAATAATTTTTCAATGATTGATAGGGACCATGAAATAATAGCAACGACGTTGATACAAACAAATAAGCTAAGGCGGCGACAGTAAACATAGCACCACGCGCCAAGCGAATTGGCAGAGACCTTTTGATTTTCTCGCCTCGTTCAGCGTGATGCGAACTATTTACCATTGACTTTCTTTTCGTTGAATGGCGAGAATGCCTCACATTCATACACCTCTATACGCAGTTTCAATTTATCAATTTCCTATGATAAATACATTCTTGAAAAAGTTTATCGCTTTATTGTACCATGTTCCCTCTACATTTCAGTGTAAAATATCCATCCTTAAGCTTGACCATACTGTAACAGTTTTAATTTACAGCTACCACATACAGAAAGGATTGAATTTCTTATGGAAAATATATCTAAACTCTCTATCCTTTATAGCCAAGAATTTCTCACATTACAGAAAAGGTATGATTTCATCACACATCAGTTGGCAGAACGTAACTGGCCAACGATTTGCATCCAGCCAGATTGGGGATATTTTATAAGTTTTCTCTGTCGGATCGCCAAAATCAAAACAGCACTTGAAATTGGCACATTGGCTGGCTACAGTGCATCTTGCCTGTTAGAAGGTATGTTAGAACATGGACATTTGATTTGCCTTGAAAGAAATCCTGATTTTGCTGAGCTTGCACACGAAAATTTAACCCAATTCGGATATTCTGAAGAACGATTTACCATTATATTAGGTGATGCCAGAGAGAAACTGGCCGAATTAACTCAAGAAGGTAGAACTTTTGATCTGATTTTTCTGGATGCCGATAAGCCTGCTTATCCTCTTTACTTGGAATGGATGCTCAAACTCTCCCACAATGGAACTGTTTGGATTGCTGATAACGTCTTATCAGCAGGAAGAACACTCGACACAAACAATATGTCACCTGCACCTTCAGCCATGCGTACATTTTTGGAAAATGTAACGCATCATCCAGAACTCACTGCATTTACCCTGCCATTTCACGATGGATTAACCTTAGTTCAAGTCAATAAAACAGCGAACTGATGAACAATCTCAGGTCACTTGCCTTATTTTCAAAAAATTCTTTCATATCTGTTGCAAAACAATGTATCTGTGTGTATGATTGTTATAAAACAGATGGAGAGGAGTTGCGATTCCCTTGGAAACTCAAGAACTAACTTCCCTGACAACATCCGCTGAGGAACATTGCGAAAACTGTGGTGCTCACCATGAATCCAGCACCTTGAGCAGAGCGCTTTGTCCTGAATGCGCAAAAGAGTGGGTGCGTCTTCATCTTCTCAATCATTTTGCCTAATAACTTTGAGAAGACTGCCAAGGATAATAAGCACTCTCTTCCAAGGCAGCCTTTTTATTTCAATTCTATTTACCGTATTCCAAGACCAAGTAGCTTTAGAAGAATGCAAAAGTTAAAATTTTGTATCGATTAGTTATTCTTTTACATATATGGATAGCATCTTCCCGCTGAAAATGTGTATGATAGATTCAAATCCAGCGAGGAGTTGAAAGCATGAACAAATGGACCCTGACTGCAGCACTCATCCTGACTGGCTTTATCGTATCTGCTTGCGGCACGCCATCAGGCGGAGGTGGCGGTGGTCCTGTAGTTGCCAATACCGCCGCTGGCAGCACCCCGGCTAATACATCACAGACGAATACAACCGGGAATTCTAGCAATAGCAATTCCAATACCACAAATACGACCAATACCAATGCGGATAATTCCAATAGTTTGACTGCTTTTCAAGCTGGACAGTCTTATGGTATTCAAGTTCAGGTCCCAACTGGTTGGACAAGTCATCCACTGAAAGGGAATGGTCAGGGTGACACAACGGGATGGGTGCTTACAGATCCTAACGATTCTAGTTCAAAAATTACGATAGCCTACTCCGCTTGTGTCGGCTGCTATATGGGAGCCAATGGACAGCCTAACTTGAAACAAGTCATACCTGTCTCTAATGCCACTGTGGTATCCACAAGCGCAGACGCACATACACTTTCCTATAATTATTCACCAAGTGGAACCAGTAACGAAGGTTGGGGTGAAATCATAGCTTCCAATAATCAATCCGGTTATGCATATATTGATGTAGTTCTGCCATCATCTGAACAGACTCTGGCTACATCGATTCTTCAATCCTTCCAATTTTCTCAATAAAAACACTCCCCTGCTCTAAAAAGAGAACTGGCTAAAGCAATCATTTTACCCCCACTCTTACCATAACCTCCTATTTGGGTGCTATGAGCAGGCTGATGAAGACTTAAATTCTTGTCTTACGCGCATGAAATGAAAGAAACATTTTTCGTTGATGCGCGTAAGGGGGCCTGATACCTAATTGAATATTAAATCACACTCATCTCAAATTTAATGTTGCTTTATGAGATTCGATCCAGGAGACATCCGCACTTTTGATAAATAACCTGTCTCATGAAAATCCCCAGGAACATTCAGGTGCTTTTTTATTCTTCTTCCGATAAGATTAAACTTAGTTGAAGGGAGAGATTCCGCTTGCGGGTGTTCCTTGATTTGATGTGGTTTTTTCGCGAACGAAAAGGACATTATCTTGGTGGCATTCTACTTCTGATGTTAGTGTCTCTGCTGGGGCTCATCCCTCCTCAAATCGTTGGTGCAATGGTCAATCGCATTCGACATCATCAATTAACAGCCCAAGAGTTCACGCATTGGATTTTTTACATTGCAGCCATTGCTTTAGCCATGTATATCTTGCGATATTTCTGGAGAATTTTACTCTTTGGTTCTGCCATCAAGTTGTCTACAGAATTGCGCTTTCAACTTTATCGACATTTCACCCAAATGTCTCCTAGTTTTTATCACAAACACCGAATCGGAGATTTGATGGCTCATGCCACAAACGATATTCAAGCTGTTGAAAGTACGGCTATGGATGGAATTCTTACTCTTGTCGACTCCATCACCACAGGCATTCTGGTCATTGCTACAATGGCAATCACAATTTCTTGGAAATTGACGTTGATCGCGCTCCTTCCTATGCCGATTATTGCCATAACCACGCAATTATATGGTAAAATTTTGCACAGGAGATTCACGCTTGCACAAGCTGCTTTTTCGGATATTAACGATAAGGTACAAGAAAACATCTCGGGAATGCGTGTTATCAAAGCTTTTGGCCAAGAAAACTCAGAAAAACAAGCTTTTGCAGATTTATCTAAAGACGTCATTCGCAAAAATTTAGCAGTAGCCAAGATAGATGCACTGTTTGATCCTACCATAGGTATCGTTGTAACTCTTTCTTATTTTCTCTCTTTTGCTGCAGGAGCTTGGTTTGTGCTTCACCATCAATTAAACCTGGGTCAATTAACCGCGTTTTCCATCTATCTAGGCCAGCTCATATGGCCAATGCTGGCATTCGGCTGGTTATTCAATATTGTCGAACGCGGACATGCTTCCTATGATCGAATTCGCAAACTGCTTGCCATAAAAAGTGACATTGCAGACAAACCGGATGCCATAAATTCTGTGCCGAGTGGAAGCATTCACTATACGGTACATTCTTTTACCTATCCAGAATCATCTATGCCTTCTCTACAGCAAATCTATTTTCATCTGCACCGCGGCAAAACACTGGGAATTGTCGGCCGAACGGGAAGTGGAAAATCAACCATTTTACGACTCTTGTTGCGTGAATTTGATGTCGAAAATGGCGACATTCAGATTGGTGAACAAAGTATTTATCACTACACTCTGGATGCATTGCGACAAGCGGTCGCCTATGTACCACAAGATCACTTTTTATTTTCGGCAACCATTGCTGAGAATATTGCTTTTGCCGCTCCTGACAAATCATTTGCGGAAATTCAAGAAGCGGCTCAGATGGCGCAAATCCATGATGATATACAACAATTTCCAAACGGGTATAACACCATTGTCGGAGAACGGGGCGTAACTCTTTCCGGAGGCCAAAAACAGCGTATTTCCATAGCTCGGGCACTTTTAATGGACGCTGAAATACTTATTCTGGATGACGCTTTATCTGCAGTTGATGCACGCACGGAACATCGCATTCTCGAATCATTGCGCAAAAATCGTTCCGGTAAAACAACTTTAATTGCCACACACCGCTTATCTGCTGTCGAACACGCTGATCTTATTTTGGTTTTAGAAGACGGAAAAATTGCAGAATATGGCACACATGCTTCATTATGTTCAGAAAATGGCATTTACCGAGCCATGTGGGATCGTCAACAGTTAGAATCTCTGGTTGAGGAGGGAGGTATCGCGTGAGTTCTCTGGAATCCAGCTTAATGCCACAGGAAGAGATTCTACAGTCGCGAAGTGGTGTAGGGCGCAAACTGTTCCATTACGCCAAACCACAGAAACACTTGTTCCTTGCAGCGTTTTGCCTACTTATTATAGCAACATTAGGAAATGTGATTGGCCCGATTTTGATTCAAAGATTTATTGACAACTATCTTGTTCCACGTAAATTCCCGATACAACCGATTGTTTCGTTAACCATTATTTATCTTGGATTGCAATGCATTTCTGCTATTTGTCAATACAATCAATTGGTCATGTTTCAACGTGCTGCTCTTCGTGTCATCCAACAGTTACGCCAAGATGTATTCTCCCATGTACAAAAACTTGGACTCGCTTTTTTTGACAAAACACCCGGTGGAACACTGATCTCGAGAATCACCAACGACACAGAAGCCATTCTCGATCTTTTCGTTTCTGTACTTTCGACCTTTATCCAAACGATTGTCCAATTAACTGGCATATTTATTGCCATGTTTTATTTAGATGCCAAACTCGCATTAGATTGTTTATTTGTTGCCCCTTTACTGATTTTTATCAATTGGCTTTACCGAAAAATCTCTTCAAAAATTTTTCACGTCACACGACATCGCTTGAGTTTACTCAATGCCAAAATGAACGAGTCTTTACAAGGGATGTATGTGATTCAGGCCATGCGTCAACAAACTCGTCTGCAAAAAGAATTTGCCTATATTAACAACGCATATCGGTCTTCTCGAATGCGCAATATTCGAGTCAACGGTTTGATGCTCCGTCCTTTAGTCGATCTCGTTTACTTTGCGACACTAATTGTAATTATCTGGTTTTTTGGCCGGAATTCTCTTATCTCTGCGGTCAATATTGGTGTACTATACGCATTTGTCAATTATTTGGAGCAATTTTTTGAGCCTGTCAACAATTTGATGCAACGGATGAATATGTTTCAACAGGCTATGGTTTCTGCTCAACGAGTATTTCATCTTCTCAATGAACAGCAACTTGCACCACAAAGAGAATCTTCCCAAGAACAGTGTTCCGCACAGATATACAACGGTCGGGTTGAATTTCAAAATGTCACTTTCTCGTATGACGGGAAAAATCCAGTTTTAAAAAACATCAGCTTCGTTGCAGAACCCGGACAAACTGTAGCGCTTGTAGGACATACTGGCAGTGGAAAAAGCTCTATTGTCTCTTTGCTTATGCGTTTTTATTCCATTGAGCAAGGAGAAATTCTTATTGATGGACAACGTATAGAATCCTTTGAGAATGATGAATTGCGAAAAAAAATAGGTCTTGTTTTACAAGATCCGTTTTTATTTGTAGGTGATGTTGCCAGCAATATTCGATTAGGAAGATTTTACATTTCTGATGAACAAGTGGAAGAAGCTGTGCGGTTTGTGCAGGCCGATCGTTTCATTGACAAACTTCCCCACGGTATTCACGAGCCGCTGGGTGAACGTGGATCTACATTGTCGGCAGGAGAGCGTCAACTATTGTCCTTTGCTCGCACTATGGCTGGCAATCCTAAAATTTTAATTCTTGATGAAGCCACAGCCAGTGTAGATACTGAAACCGAAGAAGCCATCCAAGAAGCTCTCGCGCGTATGCGTCAAGGACGTACAACCATTGCAATTGCACATCGACTATCAACAATTCAAGATGCAGATCTCATTCTTGTCCTACATCACGGAGAAATTGTGGAAAGAGGTACACATCAACAATTACTGGCCAAGCAGGGGTTGTATTATAAAATGTATATGTTGCAATCGGGATCAGTAACTTCTATTCCGCCTACTCCTTTGGCGACGTTTCACGAATAAAACAACACCAACAAAAATGAAAGCCAATATGACAACGCTGGCCCAGTTAGACGTTCGAGCATGTTGCTTGCCCTGCCACTTTGCGGCAAGCATAATTGGGACACGCAACGTCTCATTCTCTGCTCCTGTCACACGGATACTGGCCATGCCAATCTGAGTACCTGAAGGCAATACTTTCCTCGAACGTAAATTATCAACATGCCAGTGAATCGACTGTATCCTTTCATGACCACCAAGGGGTAATACAGCAGCAACCTGCTCAGTAAGTTGCAAGGGAACACGCGTACCTAGCGGGTCGACCAGATAACCCACAATGTAGTGGGAAGGCAATAAAATGATGGATGTCGCTCGGGCAAATGCTGCATTAAGCAGTTGAGTTGCATCCGTGACGATCTCGCTATTTAATGGACAATCTAGCAGCACCGCGAGAAACTCTTGTTGCCCACGTTTGGCCGCAACCACTAAAGTTTCGTGAGCTTCACTCGTGTATCCAGTCTTAACACCTATGGCTCCAGGATAACTGAAGAGTAAAGGATTAATGTTGGTTAATGTAGCATGCCAAGCCTCGCCGTTCCAATATATTGATTTTGTGTCTACCATTTTTCTAAATTCAGGAACTTGCATAGCGGCATAGGATATACGTGACATATCGTATGCCGTCGTATATTGTTCTGTATTTGGAAGTCCACTTGGATTGACAAAATGCGAATGGTAAGCACCGAGTTGAATTGCCGCACTATTCATCCAATCAGCAAATGCGGCTTGCGATCCCGCTAAATCCTGCGCAATTTCCTCTGCTACATCGTTATCCGAGTCAAGCAACATAGCATAAAGCAATTTTTTGAGCGAATGCGTCTCTCCTGGTAATTGGTAGAGTTTGTCAGGTGGTTCGGCAGCAGCCTTAGCGCTGATGGAGATTTCATCACTCACTGGCGTCGTTTGCAACGCTAGAAGAGCGGTTAGAATTTTGGTCAGACTGGCTGGATAATGACGAACCATTGGATTTTTAGCATAAAGGACTGTACCTGTCCGCAGGTCAATTAAAACGGCTGCTTTTGAAATGAGTTTAGGCCAAGATTGTTGAGTAAGATCGGTAGCCATTGACATGCCATTGGTCTCATGACTGCCAATGACAATTTGTTTAGGAAGCAGTCGATGCAAATGAAAGTCTGGCTGCTTTCGGTAAAAAATTTGCAAGTTTGCCGCCGAAACCACAGGCATCGTAAGCAAAGAAAAACCCAGCAGTAGTATACAAAAAGTTGTCATACGATAAACGAATCGAATGCGTTTACGAACTATCCCTTTTCTATGCAATAAAGAAGACAAAACATTCTTCACACAAAGCTCTCCTCAAAAAGAATGGCCGAGTTACAAAAGTGTAACAAGGACACATTCGACACCCTTCGACACCTCCCTGCTACACGAAATATTTACCAAGCTCGCACGGGTTTTATCTTAAAAGACTCTCTATAAAAGAAGCCACATTCAGTGATCCAAAACCTGTACAAGCATTCCAGCCAGGTCCAGCATTGTAGCCCACAACTCCGTTGAAAGAATTGTTGCCACTGGTAATTGAATTGTAGGGTAAACTTTGCGACTGTTGATAAAGAATCTCTGTTAAGCCGCTTACAGGACTCAATCCAATTTGTGACCTTTTTTGATTCACTATAGCTACAATCGCTGCAAAAATGGGAGTCGCCACAGAAGTACCACCGACTACAATCGGCTGACCTTGGAAGATAATTTGATAACCAGTTGCCGGATCGGCATTGAATGCTATATCAGGCAGCGCACGACCTTGTCCAGAAAGTCCTGCTTTTGTTTGAAAGACTGGCATGGAAAAAACTTGTGAATACCCACCACCAGTAGCTCCGCCGTTTTGTGGTCCATAGTAAGTCCATGCGCTTTCCGGTCCGCCCTCTGGCAAAGACGTACCGCCTACAGCAACAGCATGAGGGCAAGAAGCTGGTGCATCCGCATGACGCGTCAATGGACCATTCAAATTGTGCAACCCATAAGCTCCATCATCACCTGATGCTACACAAACAGTGATTCCTTGAGCATCCAGTTGAGCAATCGCCTTTTCCCACGTTTCAATGGCCTGGCTTCCAAAAGAAATTTCACCATCACCATAGGAAATAGAAAGCACCGTTGGAGAATGGGCGGTATCTTGCAAAATATACTGAAGAGCATTTTGCATAGAGGCAGCAAAATCCGCATCCGTCTGCCCAGCACTCGCTTCATAAATTACAATATGAGCTCCCGGAGCAATTGCTCCCGCCCATTGTAAGTCCAGAGACGCCTCTTCATCTTCAGAAGATGCTCCACCGTCGTTTCGCGTACCATCTACTGAAACAAATTCAACATTAGGTGGAGATATGTGATGCATTTGCCAAAATAACTCAGCGTCACTCAAACTATAGCCATTGGAAAATTCTAAAATGCCAATCGTTTGTCCCGAGCCATCCAAATTATCCGGAATATTGTAATATTTACGGATATCACTAGGAAAATATCCTTGTCCACCATTGACTTCACAAGCAATTGAGCGAATCAGGCGGCGTTTTTTCATTATAAGCAACCCCTCTCCATATGCTTCATCAATCATTGATAGTCGTGTTAACGCTCAAGCACCATCCGCAGACCAATCAACGAGATCGCCAACAGTTCGAAGTCCAATTCTTTTACATAATTGTAACTCTTTTTGCCAAACAGCGGATGTCATCCTAACATCTTCATCAGCACGGTGACGGTTACTGACTGTGACACCCAGAAGTTGACATGTCTGTTCTAAAAGAGGAGCCTGCGGCAACCGAAAAAGCGCCTGCGCCACTACAGCAGTATCAATGGTGATGGGCCGTAATCGTTGCTTCCAAATTTCCCGAACCGCTTTTTGCAAAAATGCCATCTCATGCCGGATATGATGGGCAACCCAAATTTTACTAACCGAATCCTCCAGCAAATCATGAAGCGCGTCCGTTATTGGAACCCCTTGCTGCTGACAAACACTCGGACTGAGACCAATTAATCCCCAAATCGTTTCTGGGACTTTGTCATAAGATGGATGGGCAATCAGAGCAGATTTTACAGATTCTATGGTATCGCCGTAACAGACACAATAAGCTAGAGATAAAATCAGATCATTTTGCGCAGAAAATCCGCTAGTTTCTATATCAAGCACAAGAAATCCAGCTTCATCCAGTGGAGATTCCCATAATTTTTCTAAAGTTTCGGCAGGTGATAACAACTTATCGCGAGGATGGATTGTTTCGCGCGGTATAAACCACTTCATGCGCTACCTCGCGGTTTGCGAAAATGTTGGACAATAAATTGTTCTAATTTTTTCGCCTCATGCAAATGGTTTTGTAATGCCTGATATTCCTCCAAGCTTATATCTTCCATAGAAATTTCCTCCGACGCTCTTCCTTTGGCCATATAACTTGCCGACTGCGCACGCAGTCGCAACATACTGGCAAATTCGATAGCCTGCCGCAAATGACAGCTCCAATCGTGAGATATAACCCCTGACTTCTCTATTCGTTCCAAGCGCTCCCTGGTCGCAGTGATCTGTGCCCATTTATCAACTGATTCATTGGTAAACGGCACAGAACGTGTATAAAGCAAGCGAATAGCACGAATGATGGGTGTTTGTAACTCAGTCTTGACATTCCATCCTATTTGGCGTTGTTTGCCAAACCAATGCTTCCGACTTTGTGGACGTTTGCCAACAGTTCCACGAATACCAAGACTGGCCATTTCCCACTGCAAAAAGGAAGATTGAGAGATCCTTTGCAATACCGATGTTTGATAAAGACGCCAAAAAGAAGATTCTCCCTCTTCTGCAAGGAGTTTTCCATCCAGGATCATATAAAGAAACCGAGCATGTTTCCAATCTGGATAGTGAAAATAAGCATCCGTACGCGTAGTCCAGAGCTTGCTATCCCCCCGCCAACGGACATTGCTGGCCATAACATTGCCTGGACAAGGAGAAAAACCGTATTCGTATGTTCGTCTTTGAAATTGATATAAATGGAAGAGTAAACTTTTTTCTCTCCATAGTCCATCTTTGGTAATCAAAGCATAATCGAGATCGGAAAATGGAAAATCTTCACCGCGACCGCTCGCTCCAAGCAGTACAAATTGGCATTCGGAACGAAGTTCTTCGGGCATACATTCCTCCCAAAGCCGCTTGATAATCTGTATACGCAAAAGTTGAAATTGTTGCAAAAATTGACTAGCAGATGGAATTTCAACTGCATACTGCCTAGCCAAAATAGCGGCTCGCTTACAAAAAGAACTCCCATCTCCTGCATCCAGATATTTTTGCAACTCCTGCCCACCATTGCGCTCTTCATTCATCGACTCCGACAGTCCTTTCTCGAAAACAAAAACTGATTTCAGTCTAACATGGGACAAAAAGTACGCGAACCTTTTTCAGTCTATTCTGTATATGAAATTTGGAGATTGCATTTTATACTAAATAACAAGGTATTCGTCATAAAGAAACACTGCTCCATGTTATTGTCGACTCGGGGAGGATGCTGGATTTGAATCATGTCACTGAGAGCCAATCGTTAAGTGCCCACCCTGATGCCAGATTAAATCTGCTTTTCAGTGACTGGTCAGGACGCATGAAATCCATCATTATACCCTTTAAGGAAATCCGAAAAATCCAGGAAAATGGATGGCTGATGGATGGTTCTGCAATACAAGGCGCCTTGCGCGTTCAAGAAACCGAGATGAAAGTCATTCCAGACTGGAAAACATATAGATGTTTTTCTTCTACACAAGACTCTCTTTTCTCGAGCGTCATCTGTCAATTGCATCTTGCGGATGGACGTCCTTACGCTGGCGATAGTCGAGCACGCCTTTATCACATACAGCGCATGTTGGATGAAAGAGAATTGGCTATTCAAGCAGCATGTGAATTTTCATTTTATTATGACGCCAATAACAAGCATGAATCATCCAATCTAGATTGGCTGGAAAACTGGCTAAGCGATGTTCGATGTCTATCAGGCCTTTCTATTTCCATGCAACAGCTTTCGCACACTCATCAGTTTTTGATACATCTTGAAAGCGCACATCTATTGCAAGCAGCGGATGGGTTTGCGCTTGTCCGACATCTCCTGATGAGCCGTATCAAAGAAAGAAAGCATTTTATCAGTCTTATGCCTCTTCCTCACAATGATGCGCGACCACAAAAAATGCGTTTAAAATTGCGCTGTTCTGGACCAGGCTTGAAAAGTCATCCTCTTCTCATTCAGAAATGGGCTCAAACGATGGTTGATCATGCCTCGGCTCTCTCCTGTATTTGCAATCCCACCATAAACAGCTTTCGACGATTGGAAATCCTGCGTCGTCAACGCCAACCGTATTACATTGTGCATAAAGAAGCTCAAGAACAAGCAACGAGTATAGATCTTTATACTCCAGACGCGTTGATGAATCCTTATCTTACATTGACTGCATTACTCGCTACTTTGGTACCCGTTTTGGATCAACCAACTATTCACAAAACATCAAACTCATGCACTTCTACCATCCCTGAAAGTCTGCCTCGTTCACTGCTCGAAGCTTGTGATGCTTTGTCTGAAGATGAATGGATTGCCGATGCTCTTGGTGAAACGCTTTTCTCCATCTGGTTGAGCCATAAATTAGAGGAGTATCAGCGTTTTGAAGAACATATTCATGATTGGGAATATCAACAATATTTTGGGAGTTAAATAAGTAACAAAAAAACCGCGCGATCCGGTTCAGCAGAATCGGACGCGCAGCTCAGAAACCATGGCTATTCACGCAATACCAAACCTAAAGCGGACGGATCAGCGCCGAGAATTTTCGGCAATTCATCGACTGACAACTGTTCAGGATAGGCCGACTCATGATGGAGTGTCATATCCAGACCAAGTATTTCCTCTTCCTTCGTGACTCGCAATCCCATCACTTTGTCGATAACAAAGAGGAGCAACAAGGAACCTCCACCTGAGAATATCCAAGTACTTGCCACGCCGATGGTTTGTAGAAGAAGTTGATGCGGGTTGCCATAAAACAATCCGTTGGCTCCTCCTGAATTGACGGCAAGGGTAGCAAACAGACCTGTTGCGAGTGCTCCCCAGGTACCACCAATACCATGTCCCCCAAACGCATCTAAGGCATCATCATAGCCGAGCCTATTTTTCATCCACGTGGAAGCGAAATAACAGATAGCTCCCCCTAAACCTCCTAAAGCAAGACTTCCAGCAACAGACACATAACCGGCAGCAGGCGTAATAGCCACCAACCCTGCGACGGCTCCTGCACATGCCCCAACAAGACTTACATGACCCGTATGCCATCGCTCGACCAACATCCAAACCAACGCTGAGGCGGCTGTTGCTGTATTTGTGGTTAAAAATGCCTCTGCAGCAAGAAAATTCGCTTGCAAAGCACTTCCCGCATTAAACCCAAACCAACCAAACCAAAGCAAAGCCGTGCCTAATAATACAAATGGTACATTATGTGCCTTAATGGCTCCCGTACCATGCTCAACTCGTCTTCCTAAATAAATGGCAGCCACTAAACCTGCTACTCCGGATGAGATATGAACGACTGTCCCTCCGGCAAAATCAAGAACACCAAGATTATGCAGCCATCCACCTGCACCCCAGACCCAATGTGCTAGCGGATCGTAAATGAAAGTCGACCAAAGCAGGATAAAGACTAGAAAAGCAGAAAATTTTACACGTTCAGCTAAACCTCCAACAATCAAAGCAGGAGTAATCACAGCAAACATCATCTGAAAAATACCGTAGACAAAATTAGGAATGGTCGCTGCATAATTCGGATCAGGCGCTGCACCCACATGCCGATACATTGCCCAAGAGAAGTTCCCAATGATATGGTGAACATCAGGTCCAAAGGCAAGACTGTATCCAATGACCACCCATTGTACAGAAACCACTAAAAGTACGGCGAAGACTTGGAAAGTTGTCGTGATGACATTTTTTTTTCGGACCATTCCGCCGTAAAAAAAAGCTAATCCGGGTGTCATCAGCATGACTAGAGCAGATGAAACCAAAATCCAGGCTGTGTCACCAGCACTGACCATAGATGGAGTCGCTGCATCAGCTACAGTTGGGGTTAACAATACCACTAAAAATGTACCAAGAAACAACCAGAAGCGATTGCGAAGGGAGACGCTCATTTTCATCCTCCTAGTCATTCTTTCTGAAATCTCTGTCTTTATATGCAAGGCTACAGGAGGGAAAAAAACGCGTCAAGATGTTTTGTAAGAATACCTTACAAGAAGATTAAAAATTCATTTTTTCTTATACTCATCCACCCACATAAAATCCTACAGCTTTCTTAAAAACCTGCGAAAGAGAGGTTGGATGGACATGTCTCATACCACTTCACCAAGTTTATACGACCATTTCCGAAGCATTCTTAACAGCTTGTCGACTGAGTATCTTGTGCCCGATCTCGGTCTGCAAACAGCTAACTTCCTTTTTTTGCTGGAAAGTCCGCATCTCCAAGAATTAAAGTATGGAGCCCCTGTCAGCGGATCGAGCGGATTGTCCATGACACGTCATCTGTTCGACTCTGCTTATCACTCGCTGCCTATGGGGCGTTTACTTCTGCAACATAGAAAAGGAGAGCTGGTAGACCGTCGTCTCTATCAAGTTGGATTGATGAACGCATCAAATTTGCCGATGCAAGCGGCCGCCTATAGTGCGCAGACACGAAGCAAGTTCCCGGAAATAATGGAGATTTTAGAAAGTCTTCGGAGTGCGAATCAACGAGACATCTATCCTCGCGAGGAATGGAATATTGTTCAAGATCTTCTGCTGGCTAACCTGCGCAAACGGTTGACTGCGTTGTACGAACGCAGGCTGATACTGGTACCGTGTGGCAGGTTTGCACAGAAGTTTTTTCGGCTCAGTCAAGTACACTCTCCAAACTGGCTAGTGGTAAACGGTATTCCGCACCCTTCTTATAACGGATTCTCTCAGCCACGATATCAGAAAGAAGTTGCCTACATGAAACAATTATTTGAGAAGGTTGTGAACAAAGCGGATCGACAGGATTAATTGGCGATTTGCCCCACAGACCGTTCCGATCGAACAAGTGGCATCACTTGTTCTGAAAACCTTTGCAGTTCTTCCAATTGCGGTGAACACTGAAGCAAGAGCAAATCCAGTCCGGCTTCAGAGAATTCAAGTATCCGTTCTGCTACCTGTTCTGGTGTACCGACTAAATTTGGACGCAGACCGCGATTGGATACCGAATAATCTTCGAGAGTAATTTGTTGTTCCAACTCTGATTTTTGAGTAAAATCCTGAAAACCAGCATAACCTCCGCCTGCTTTGGCCTTGACTTGAGTTATCCTTCTTTTTTCCGCCTCAGCTTCCTCTGCGGTATCGCGAACAATCACGTAAGCTGCCATACCAAAGGAAGAAAACGGGCCTAAACCAGTTAATTGCCGGCGTTCTTTCATGTCTCTTGTCTTGTGACGAATTTCTTCCACTGTTCCACCATGCATTAAATAGGCATCACATGATTCGGCAATAAATCGTTTGCCCCGTTCACTTTCACCGCCAGCATAAATCATGGGCAATTTTCGCTTGGGTTTGGGTGACAAGTGAGCCTCTTGGATCTGATAATATTGTCCATCGTACGTAAATGTATCTGCCATCCACATCCCGCGCAGCACATCCACAAATTCTTGAGATCGAGCATACCGCTCATCATGCTGAGAAAATTGTCCAGCGTATTGACGAGCTTCTTCCTCCCACCAAGCCGACACAACATTGAGCGAAAAGCGCCCACCACTGATGTGATCCAAGTTGGCAGCCATCTTGGCTGTCACTGCAGGATTGTGAAAGGCTGGACGGACTGCCGCCATCAATTCCAGCCGCTCTGTGACGGATGCCAACGCAGCAGCAGTCGTCCAGGCTTCTAAAGCGTCCGCTTTTGGCCCTTTAATGTCATTTAAATAAAGTTCCGCCAACAGGCTCACATCATATCCCCATTGTTCAGCAGATTGTGCTACTTTCTTAGCGTAGGCAAAAGAAGCTGGCATACCTTCATCCTCAATATTTCGTAGCCAACCACCAAACATAGGCATCCAAAATCCAAATCTCATCTTTCTCCAACCTCCCGTTTTCTCTGTTTCTAGCAAGGACATACATAAGAACGTGTATAAAAATTCTCCAGCAATCTGGCTGCCGGAACCGGATCGTCCAAATCAAGAACCGCATCCAAGCAAGTTTCGCTTGTTCCTGTCAGCAATTCTGCCAATTCATGGACATGCAAATGCTCTTGTGGTGATACGTATTTCCCGCTTGCTTTTAGTGTCAAATAATCTTTCAGATAAACCCAACGCATCCCCTTACGAGTCGGAGAGACAGGCAAAGTCAGTGGAGAGCCGATCGCTTCCTCATAGGCGTAAAGAGGTAAATTCCAACCACAGGCGATGGGAAGTCCAATCCATTTCCAGGTACGCGTATTGATATCAAGTAATTTGTAGACTCCGTCGCGATGATCGAGAATAAATTCCGACTCAGAAATTCCGTAGTAAGCTAAGGTCCGTAAAATATTTGCTCCTAACTCAGCTAAATCGGGCAAATCCTCAGATTTAACCAAACATCCTGTACCAAAATCGGGAGGATATTGCTCTAATTTACGTCCCACAAATCCTGCAACCATTTCTCCATTCGACCGCATATAGGAACAAAGAGATACGTAGTTTGACAAACCTGCCGGCACAATTTCCTGGATAACCACGGAATGAGGATACACTTTTTTTAATAGCTGAATGACCTCATTCGGCGTATGGGCTTCCAAAACTTTGGCAGAAAATGCATCATAAAAACTACGTTGTTCAACCGGTTTGAGAATACAAGGATAGGTTACTTTTTTTGCTTCTGCCTCTATATCCATCCATTCATCTGGATACCATGTTTTAGGAATCGGTACACCCAGTCTTTCAGCAGTCTGGTAGAGCTTTTTCTTATTCAAAACAGACTCCACAATTTCCAGTGGTGAAAAAGGGAAATGATAATATTTTTCTAACCGATCACGATGACGGGAAACGGCAAAAACCCACTCATCATTAGACGGAAAAAGAACAGCCTTGACAGGCAAACGCTCGCCCATTTGTAGTAGAAAATCGACAAAATCCTCTTCATTCGTCAAGGGATTGGGACAAATAGCGGCGGAATGCAGATACTTGGAAGCTAATCCATAAGCTCGCGCATCCCTGTCAAGGGCGAGAACAGGAATATTTTCACGTCCGAGCGCTCTGGTTACGGCCAAGCCTGTAATATGTGCATTGAAAACTACTGCTGCCGGCTTATCTTTGGGCAGATGAGGCAAGCGGCTTAAAAATTGTTCAGGATCATAAAGTGATGACATAGGCTCAACCTTTCTCTGGATACCCACGACTTTCAAGCACTACAGACCATGGAATGCCGCCTCTTGGACAGGAAAAACGAACCCCCTTACTCACAAAAACGAGAAGGGGGTTCATCCAAATCCGATGCCACCGTCTTCTCATCTTCGGAATGAAAACCATTCCTCTGAAATTGGCACCGTGCCGACATATTGGCCGGTTGCCGAGGCTTCGCAGGGTCAGTCCCTCAACCTCTCTTGATAAGAGCGTGGTTCCTATGAAATTTAGTGAAAGCATAGCACGGAATCTGAAAAAGTCAAGTCAAATTCGTCAAAACTCCTTCCGGTCCAAAAAATTCATAGTGAATCCTATCTTCCTGAATACCTATAGAGTGCAAAATTCTATAAACTGCTTGCATAAACGGTGTGGGTCCGCAGAAGTAGACATCCGCGTTCTGCGGAACTAGCGGACGTAAAAAGTCGTCTGTGATATAGCCGCTTAGTTGATGACGTTGAAGCGCTTCATCTTCAACTGTGGGTTTTTCGTATATGGTGTAAACTGATAAATGACTGTGTGTTTCTGCTAATTCTTCAACATAATTAGCAAAAGCGTGTACACTACCTTGCAATGCAGCATGAATATAGACAATCGGCCGTTTGTCTCCAGATTAAATCAATGTATTGAGCATCAAAATCATAGGCGTCAAGCCAACACCGCCACTGATCAGAACGATGGGTAAATCATGCGAGCGATCTAATGTAAATACTCCTGCAGGAGCACTGACCTCAATGACATCACCTACACCAATTTGCTCGTGAAGATAAGAAGATACGACACCGGCTGGTTTTTCTTGAATGGCACTCTCTTTTTTGACAGAAATCCGATAATAGGGTAAACCAGGCGCATCCGACAAGCTGTATTGACGCAAATGAACAAACGGTTGATCTTTCGGTTGAACGCGAACCGTAATATATTGACCAGGGATAAAATAAGCTATGGCACCTTGATCAACAGGCTCTAGATAAAAAGATGTGATGACATCGCTCTCCTTAACTTTGCGTTTGACCTGAAATGAACGAAAGCCACTCCACCCACCCGGTTGTGCGGATGCTTGTTCATCAAACTGTTGTTCCATTTGCATGAAAGTGGATGCTATTACACCATACGCTTTCTCCCAAGCTGCCAGAATGTCCGGGGTCGCCGCTGAACCCAGCACATCTTGAATAGCAAGCAGCAAATTTTCCCCCACCACTGGGTAATGCTCTTTTTTTACACCCAAACCGCGATGTTTGTGGCCAATTTGACGCACGGATGGCAAAATAGCTGAAAGATTGTCAATATGCTGTGCAGCCGCATATACCGCATTGGCCAATGCCATCTGTTGCTGCCCTTGCTGTTGATGCGCATGATTGAACATATTTAACAATTCTGGGTGAGCTTCAAAAAGACGTTCATAAAAGCGTCGTGTAATGGCTTCCCCGTGAACTTGCAAAACAGGAACAGTAGATTTTACAATCTCTATCGTTCGATCGTCCAGCATCTTCATCGTATTGATTTTTTCTAAATTAGATACTACGGCGGTCATCTGAACCACTCCCTTGTGGATGGATAACTATTTTTTCTTTGGCATTTATGAAAATACGCTCCTTTTTGGAAAGTCTCTGTGACTACAGTCACAGAAAACCTGACGAAGGTGTGACGAAATGACATGGATAAAATTGCATCGTGGCGAATGCTTATTTCGCCAAGGTGAAATGGGTTCGCTTTATCGTTTGCATACTGGACTATTGAAAGTCGTGCGCTACCAAGCAGACGGACAAGCGCTGCTATTTAATATTTTGCTGCCGGGTGAACTGTTTCCTCACCATTCGCTGGTCAGCCCCAAGCCTTACCACGGAAACGCTATAGCCATGATGGATTCGGAAGTCGAAGTTATCAATTCAGAGGATTGGTACCACCAATTAGAGGAGAACCCTTATTTATATAGAGAAGTATCTCTTTCCCTGCAACATAAATTGCGTATGATGCAAGAACGGATTGACCAGTTAACTACCGTTACAGCCAAAGAGCGTTTTAACGCTTTCATCCACTGGTTTAAACAAGAATTTCCTGATATCGATCCGCTCTCCATCTTCACACAAGAAGAAATCAGTCAATTCATGGGCCTGCGCAGAGAGACACTCAATCGCTTGTTACGAAAACCGGCCAATTTTTCGTAACCAAAAGGCGAATATCTAATTGCTGGTTTGTTCAGCATTGGCTTCTTCTTTTTTCTTGATTTGTTGAAGAAGGCGCATCATTTGCTGTAGTATCTCGGACTTGAGTGCCTCTTCGTGATCGTCTGAGAACAAACTGATGCGAATGGAATAGGTTGCAGGTCCAATATCTGCAATCCAAACCTCCGGGCGAGCATCTTCATCATTAAACCTTTTCATTAAAAAAATTCTTGCTTCGTGTAGAAAAGTATCTACAGGTACAGCGTGATCGACATCAAAACGGAAATGTATGCGGTGCTTTCCTGGGGTGGATTTGTTTTCCAGAAATGACTGCGCAATAATTCCATTAGGAATCATTTGCAAATAACCATCGGCACTTTCAATCTCTGTGTACATCAGGTTAATATCACGGACGACACCAAAATACATGGGACGCATTGCTTCGTGAGGATAGCTTGGCATTAAAAGAGGAAATTGCCAGGCTACAATGCCAATTGGGTCTCCGACTCGGAAAGGCCGAAACAAAAGCAACCATATACCGCCAATAATGTTGGCAAACACCGTTTGGCCTGCCAAACCTACAATAACCGTAATAAAGGTTCCACCAAAAATGACACTGGGTAAGCCGACCCCAAACGCAGTCAATGCGCTAATGATAACTGTCAAAAAAAGCAACAGTCGAGCAACATAGCGAAAGAGCGTGGAACGCTGTGGGCCCAATTTATTCAACGAAATGCGAAATAAATTGCGCTCTAAAATCGTGGATACAATACCACCTACCGCAAACACAAGCAAAGCTTTGACAATATCAAGCCAAGTCTTAGGAATATGTTTTAAAAAGCCAGAACGAGTATCTACACCTATCATAATGGCAATAGACACTACAATGAGAATGACAATGGATAGAATCGTATTCCGCAACAACCTCGGACTGCGCGATCCATCAGGAGAGCGTTTCATCTGGCAGCGCCTCCATTTCTAACTTGAAAACTCCCAATATCCATCTTAATCATTCTTTTCAAGAAAGGCCAACTTCAGGCACACTTTGATGACTCACGGTCTTTATGGGAAAGCATAAAAAGGGGAATCTATGATGCGTATTGCCATACTGGGTTCAGGAGTAGCCGGGCTAGCTGCTGCTGCAGCGTTGCAACAATCCGGCATCGATTACGTGTTGTTCGATCGCGATGCAAACCCGTTAGATGGGGGGGCTGCATTGATTTTATGGCCTAACGCGCTTTTCGCGTTGAATCAATTGACGAGTGAAAAAATCTCAGAGATTGCACAACATCCTCTCAAAACTGGAGTCTTGCTTGAAGAAACAAGCACCCTTCTTTTGCAACTTCCTCTACATTGGATGAAGGAAGAATTTTCTCGTTATCCCATCTGTGTGCGCCGTTCCCATCTCCTTCATTGGTTATGGGATATACTGGATCGACCAAAAATTGAACAAGATACGGCAATCCACACTGAAATGGGAAGAAACCAAAAAATTTATGTGGAATTTGGGAGTGGCCGAAAAGATTGTTTTGATGGAATCATTGCGGCAGATGGTATTCATTCCAATATTCGCAAATCAATCTATGGTCATTTGCAGCGGCCAACTCGTTATCACGCTTGGCGAGCAATCATCCAAAACGCGTATGACATTCAATGGGATATGGCAGAATATTGGGGATCTGGACGGCGATTTGGATATGCGCGAATCGACGCAGATCACCTATACTGGTTTGCTACACTCAACTACCGATGGATGCAAAAAGATGACCAATCCTTCCCTTCCATCCGTCATCAGTTCTCCAATCTGCCTGACTCGATACAGAAATGGATTGACCATACACCTAATCATGAAATTTTCAGCCATTCCATTTACGATATAGCCCCAGGGTATCCTCTATCTTCAGGACCTCTTCTATTCATGGGAGATGCTGCCCACGCCATCACACCTAATTTAGGCTTTGGAGGCTGTCTTGCTCTAGAAGATGCACACGTTTTACTTCATGCATTGCAACAAGAAAAGGATTGGCAAAAAGCATGCGCACGTTTCGCAGTTTTACGAAAACGCAGAGTCGCACATATGGCAAAATTTGCTCGCTGGCTCGGTGAATTCTCGCAAATAGAAAATCATTTAGCCATCCAACTGCGAAACAAAGCGTTCAGCCTTGCACCCAACTTTGCATCCCAAAAAGTGTGGAGAAAATTGCTCACCTACAATCTCTTACCGCACCACAAAATAGATTGAAATATGCAAAATCTCATGTTATTCTATCGATTATAGGAATGTTATTCCTATAATAGGTGGTGTATTCATGCAACCTTTGCAAGGGATCCGTGTATTAGACTGTTCACGCATATTGGCAGGCCCGTTTTGTGCCATGAATTTGGCAGATCTCGGTGCAGATGTCATCAAAATTGAATCCGTTCAAGGGGGTGATGATACGCGCTATTGGGGACCTCCATTTATAGGTGGAGAAAGCGCTTACTATCTTTGTGCCAATCGAAACAAACGTTCCCTGGCGATCGATCTGAAGCATCCAGAAGGCCAAAAAATTCTCAATACACTGTTGCAACACACAGACGTTTTGCTCCATAACTTTTTACCAGCTTCCGCACAACACCTTGGCCTCACTTATGAACAGGTTAGTGCTGTGAAACCTGACCTGATTTATTGTTCTATCTCTGGATTTGGCAGACAAAGTGACGAACCTGGTTATGACTATCTGATGCAAGCAATGGGCGGTCTCATGAGTATTACTGGTTACGCTGAAGCTGGCCCCGTCAAAGTAGGCGTTGCCATTACTGATGTTTGTACAGGTTTGTACGCAACCATTGCTATTCAAGCAGCACTGCGTGTTCGCGAACAAACTGGGCAGGGGCAGGCTATTGATATGGCGCTTTACGATACACAGCTTGCCATGTTAGTCAACGTCGCAAGCAATGTTTTGACAAGCGGCATTGATGCCAAACGCATAGGTAATGGCCATCCAAACATTGTTCCTTATCAGCTTTTCCATACTCGTGACGGAGATGTGGTTATTACGGTAGGCAACGATAGACAGTTTAACGACTTTTGCCATGTTCTCCATCTTGACGAATTACCAACGGATCCGCGTTTTTCAACCAATGCCGAACGTGTGAAACATCGTGAAGACCTCTTGAAGCTGCTAGAAACAGCCATGGCTCAACACTCTCAAGAAGAGGTTCTTTCTATGATGCGTGCTGCACGAGTACCCGCCGGACCAGTACAAAGTGTTAAAGAATCACTAGCTTCATCACTAACGACCGAACGACAAATGATTTGGGAGAGCGAAAGTCACCCGACGATTGATAGATTACGACTGCTCGGCAGTCCTTTAAAACTAGAAAAGACTCCGCCAGTCTTTCGCCTGCCTCCTCCCAGACTCGGTGAACATAGCGAAATCATTTTAAAAGAATGTGGATTTTTGGAAAATCAAATTCAAACGTGGATCCATGAAGGGGTGGTAGCTACATGCTAGACTTCTCACTCAGCCAAGAGCAATTAGAGTTACAAAAAATGACACGAAAATTTGTCCAAACCGAAATTATTCCCTATATGAAGGAATGGGACGAACAACATCATTTTGAGATGGGTGTAGTGCAGAAATTAGCTCAGCTGGGGTTGATGGGCGTTTGCATACCTGAGAAGTATGGCGGCGCTGGCATGGATTATAACTCCTTAGCTATTGTCTGCGAGGAACTTGAATATGGAGATACCGCCTACCGAACTGCCGTCTCTGTACATACCGGACTTAATAGTATGACTTTATTACAGTGGGGTACAGAAGAACAAAAAGAAAAATATTTAAAACCTCAGGCAGAAGGAAGCAAATTAGGTGCCTTCGGACTTACCGAACCTGGTGCAGGTTCAGATGCTGGTTCATTGCAAACCAGAGCACGACGTGATGGTGACAGCTATATTCTGAACGGATCGAAAATATGGATTTCCCTGAGTGACTATGCTGACCATTTTTTAATTTTTGCGACGGTCGATCCGTCCAAGAAACATAAAGGTATCACAGCTTTCATTGTGGAACGCAACTATCCTGGTGTTACCACCCGACCGATTCGTGGCAAACTCGGTATTCATGGCGGGAATACAGGAGAAGTCATTTTGGAAGATGTTCGCGTACCAGCAGCAAACCGCCTTGGAGATGAAGGTGAAGGATTTAAAATTGCTATGTCTGCTTTGGACAACGGTCGATTCACTGTTGCTGCTGGTGCGACTGGATTAACGCGTGCTTGTTTAGATGCCTCCGTGAAATACGCCCATGAACGCAAGACGTTTGGTGTAGAGATTGGCAAACATCAGTTAGTTCAACAAATGATCGCCAAAATGGAAGCTGGTTACCAAACTTCACAACTCCTTGTGTTTAAATCAGGTTGGTTAAAAAATCAAGGAGTCCGCAACACTCGTGAAACTTCACTTGCCAAATGGATTGCTTCCGATGTTGCTTTTCAAAGCGCCTCCGACGCCATTCAAGTCCATGGAGCCTACGGATACTCCAACGAATACCCGGTAGAACGTTATATGCGCAATGCTAAAGCCCTTGTTATTTACGAAGGAACTCGCGAGATTCATACGATTATGCAGGCAGAATACGCTCTTGGATATCGAGAAGACAAAATTTTAAACCGGATGTTGCCGCCCTGGCCTTTCGCAAACTCTGGAGACTATCTGTAATGGATATTTGGCTTGAACCTGATTCATCAAAAGATAAAACACGCACTTCACAAACACTTGCTCGCGGTTTGCGCATCTTGGATTGTTTTGTGACTTACGGTGAGGAATTGGGCGTGGCAGAGTTGTCTAACCTTCTTCATCTTCCGCGCACTGTAGTTGCTCGTTTAGTGACAACACTCGCCGAACATGGCTATCTTGCTCAAAATCAAGAAAACAAAAAATATCGACTGGGTATGAGTGCCTATATCCTTGGCATGCATGCCAACCGGGAATACAGTTTACGCCAAATGGCTTGGCCATCTATGCAATGTCTAGCGGCCTCTAGTGGTGAAACGGTAAGTTTGACCATGCTGGATGAAGAACGTCTAGTAGGTATTTGCATTGCATCCATCGACAGCCCGCTACCCATCAAACTGACAACACGTACAGGCAGCGTCCTCCCACTCCATCGTGGAGCTACACGCAAAATCTTGCTTGCTTACGCTAGTGAAGCTATAAAGGAAACCGTCCTGACGCAATTACAAGAAATATCCCAGAGTTCTCCAGATAGTGTGGAATCCTTGAAAAAGGAGTTATTGGAAATTCGCAGGAAAGGATATGCCTATAGTGAGGAAGAATTGGATGACGGCGCTTTTGCAGTCGCTGCACCCATTCTTACCGAAAAAGGAGAACTGTTGGCAGGCATTGGCGTTGCTGGCCCCATTTATCGCAAAACAGAAGAAAGTTTGCAACGCCTCATCTCACTGATCCTATCTTCAGCTCGCGAGATAGAAAAGCGTTGGACACAACCCTTATAACAGGGTGTGTCCTTGCACTTTTCACTATTTGAGACCTGTCGTAGAAATACCTTGGATAAACCATTTTTGGAATATAAGGAATAAAATAGCTATTGGAATGGTAGCCATTACAGCTGCCGCCATTAAATATGGCCAATTTGTATAATATTGCTGTTGAAACATTACCATACCTAGCGGCAGGGTCCAAAATTGCAGTTTATTGGCTACAAGTAGTGGTAAAAGAAAATTATTCCAAGAACTCATGAACATCATGAGTGCCAGTGTAAGCATGGTAGGCTGCACCATAGGCAATGTAATTTGCCAAAAGATTCGCCACCGACTAGCACCTTCAATCACGGCTGATTCTTCCACTTCTTCCGGGATGTTCAAAAAGGCTTGTCGCATGAGAAACACGCCCATAGCCGAAACCAGTTGCGGTAATATCATGCCTGCGTAACTGTTGATAAGGCCAAGAGAGCGCAACTCGATATAGACTGGCAACATGATGGATTGAAAAGGAATCATCAACATAGATATGACACCAAAGAACACTAGATTGCGTCCACGAAAATGAATTCTTGCTAAAGCATAGCCAGCGAGCGCATCCAGCAATAAATTTCCAATGACCACAACCACTGAAACCAAAGTACTATTCAGAAACCATCGCTCCATGGGAACTGTTTTCCACGTATCTATATAATTTTTCCACAAAAAGGGGTGAGGAATCCAACGTGGCGGGTAGGCCAACGCTTGATTCAATGGCTTTAATGATGTGGAAAGCGACCAAAGAAACGGGATCACCATAATAAGCGCACCAACGATTAAAATGAGCAGATACAGACCGCGAGATATGCGTCCCCATGTTTTTTGCGCTGGAGATACAATCATTTAACCATTCACCCTCCCTCACTTTGCGCATTCAACAGCCATCGATTAATACTCAATCGGTTTGCCAAGCCAGCGATTGGTTAACAGGGTAAGCAGAAGTACAACTACAAAAAGAAACACCGTTATCGCGGCTCCATAACCGACATTTCCATAGGAGAAAATTTCTTCATAAATAAGTAGCGCCATTGTCATGGTAGAATTGAGCGGCCCACCTGTGCCACCCGATATGATGAAGGACTGATCAAACATTTGCAGTGTGCCAATCATGCCCATGACTACAATAAAGAAGGTGGAGGGTCTCAAAAGTGGCACTGTAATCCGCAAAAAACGCTGAAATGCAGATGCTCCATCAATAGCTGCCGCTTCATAGAAGTTTTGTGGAATGGATTGTAAACCTGCCAAAAAAACCACCATGAAATATCCCGATGTACTCCATATGTTTAATATCATGATGGCCGAAAGCGCAAAACGAGGATCTCCTATCCAGTCAGGCCCAGAAATCCCAAACCAGTTCAAAAAACCGTTCAATAACCCCAGTTTATTGAAAATCCACATAAACATCAGAGACGTAACAGCTGATGAACTGATGGACGGGAAAAAGAATGCCAAACGAAACAGTGGCCGGGCGGGAAGATGCTGATTCATGATTACTGCGAATATCATGGCAATGATTGTTTGCACCGGCATGACGACTGCTGCAAAGATAAATGAATTTTTGACTGCCGTCCAGAAGAGTGGCATACGAAAAATAGCAGCATAATTATGCAATCCAATCCAGTGCATTTGGTCTAACAGATTCCAAGAAACGCCACTCAGAAAAAAGGCATAGACTGCTGGACCAAGAGAAAACATCAACAAAAGAATGATAGTCGGCAGAGAGAAAAGGTAGGCGGTGACGGTTTCCTGTCGCCGCCATTTCTGCATGCCTTTTTCACGCAGGAAACGACCACCGCTCCGACTCTGGGAGTCTGCTTGAACTGCGGCCATCACTGGCTACCTCCATTTTGTAAAATTGATTCACCTTCACTTTGCAGTTTTTGTAGTGCTTGTGCAGGACTTTCTTTTCCATCAACCGCCAATAAAGTCTCATTAGAAAGTGTCGTATTCACATATTGATCGAACCCATTGGGAAAATTCCAAGGCACTGCGTTGGGCAATTGCTTCAAGATGTTTTCATAAATCGGATGTTCTTTGTAATAGGGCATGTCAATTAAAGATTTTCGAACGGTTACCAGTCCGCCCTGTTCCACCCATTGCGCTTGACCTGCCCCAGTCAGATACTGAATGACTTCCCAAGCCTGTTGCGGATGCGAACAATCTTTGGTGATGGCCCAAGCGGTTGGAAAATCCAGACTGACATTATTGACAGGACCTTTCGGCAACGTAGCTATAGCGAATGAAGTGTTCGGATACGTGTCTTGCAAATATGGAATTGCCCAAGCCCCTTCAAAGGTCATAGCTGCGCGTCCCATTCCAAGCGCCTGTCCTCCCCATGTAGCTCCGACATCCTGTGGTTGTGCGGCAACTCCTGAACGATAGAGATTGACAAAAAACGAAAACCCTTTCAAGGCTGCCGGAGTATTTAAAGTCATTTGAGTCATGTTATGATTCATGACACTGCCGCCTGCCTGATAGACAAATTGCGCCCAACGAGGTTCCTGTGGTGTCTGAACGATTCCATAAATTTTCTTTGCAGGATTTGTTAATTTTTTAGCATCTGCGTAGAGTTCCGCCCATGTCTTCGGCGGGCCACTAATGCCAGCTTGCTTGAACATAACCGGATTGTAATAAAGAACGAGCGGCGATTGATCACGAGGAATACCGTAGACCTGACCGTTCGCCACAAACATATTCAGTGCACCAGAGAAGAAATCGCTCAAAGAATAGTTAGACTGCTTGATATAGGAATTCAGCGGTATGACTGCCCCTTCACTTTCAAAGGTTGGCGCTTGCCCGCCATTGTTTAATGTAATGATATCTGGCGCATCTCCTGCCACAAACTCCGTTTTGAGAATCGTCTCGTAATTACCAGAAATCGGACGATATACCGCATGGATACCAGGATGTGTCTTGTTGAAATCAGCTAATTGCTGATCAATAATCCCGTTAGTTACATTTGTTCCAGACCAACTGGCTACAACGATAGTTACCGGTTTACCTGAACTCGTGGATCCACCTTGCGAGGAGTTGCTGTTATTGGCTGTACCACAACCCACTAGCCCTAAAAAAGTCAAGCCCACGAGAGAGTACATAGCTGCTTTTTTGACTTGCTTCAATTAAATCTACCTCACTTTCGTGAAATTTTCGCTTAACTGGCATCTGCAATGGACAAGGATAAGATTTCCTAGTAACTGAATGTTTGCTGGGTTGATTTTGTTCAATACTGCACATTTGATGGACAATGGGGTGATTGACTGACGTATCTATGTCAAGTCAGCGCCACTAATGCGCCATCACCTCCCTTGCCATAGGTTCATAAAGAACTTCCCAACCTGTCGTGTTTTGTAAAACATCATATTGGGTCGATTTGTTCAGAGACTTGAGATACAGAGACAAATGTCCATGACCAAGCGGAATTCTCTCTATCTTCAACTCCTTTATGGAATCGGGTAGCAGCGGATCGAGCGCAATCTGTTGTCGACTAGCGTTTGGACGAAGGCCAATGATTTGTTCCAAGACAAATACCGGTGTTGCAGCGGCCCAAGCTTGAGGAGAACACGAAACCGGATAAGGTACTGGTTTGGCTGATTCGGAGATTCCAAAACCAGCAAACAATTCCGGTAGCCTGTGTAAGTCAAATGCATCTTGAGCTCGCAACAGATTTTCCATGACGGCTACAGCCTCATCTCTGCAGCTATAGTTGCGCAACCCCTGCAATACTAAACAGGTATCATGCGGCCAAACCGAACCATTGTGATAACTCAACGGATTATAACGTTTCTCTTTAGAAGAAAGTGTTCGAATGCCAAAACCCGTCAGCATATCTTCGGCTGTTATTCGCGCAGCCACTCGATCAGCTTCCACTTTGGAGAGGAGCAAGCTTTGCAAAACCTGACCCATGTTGGAAGAAATCACCGCACACGGCTGCTTCATGCCATCAAGTGCCAAGGCTATACTCCCATCCGATAGAATAAATCGCTCGCGAAAACTCTTTTGTAATTCTGATGCTTTGTTCTGTAAACGAGTTGCTAACTCTTTTTCACCACGAGACATGAAAATTTGCGCCCAATCTAAGTAAGCCCGATACAAGTAAGCCTGTACTTCACACAGCGCCACTGGTCCTTCCACCAAACGACCGTCAGCGTACATAATGGAATCTCCAGAGTCTTTCCATCCTTGATTCGCAATTCCATCTTCTGCTTCTCGACAATATTCCAGAAATCCATCCCCATCGCGATCGCCATACCTTTCAATCCAGTCCAAAGCTCGATGTACATGGGGCAACAAGATTTCTAAAAGTTCTTCATCACCCGTCCAGCGCAAGTAATCAGCTGCCAGATTTAGAAAAAGAGGTGTGGCATCAACACTCCCGTAGTAAGGAGCAAAAGGTAGAATCCCCAGTCGACTGAGTTCCCCATCGCGTACTTCATGAACAATTTTACCCGGCTGTTCGTCTTTCTCTGGTCTTTCCTGAGTGCCTTGAAAATGAGCCATTGTCTGCAAAGTTCCTCGTGCTAATTCAGGATTAGCCAATAACATCATCCGTGCAGCAATTAAACTATCCCTCCCAAACGGCACCGCGTACCAAGGCACACCAGCTGTAAGCAACGTCCCGTATCCCAAATTGCTTTGAAGCATCCGCAAATCTTTCAATCCTTGCTCATACCATGCTGCAAAACGCAAATCCCCAGTAACCTGAGGAAGTTGATTGAACCATTGAGCATACGACTCGCGAATCCATCGATATTGATCCAAATCGTTTTCGGTTTGCTTTTCAGCTATGCAAGATTCACTTATGACTACTGAGTTTGTAACGGTTGGGACGATCTCAATTTTCACTTTGAGGAACAACTCGACCTGTTCTTGATGCAAAAGTCGTATCTTACATTGATAACGGCGTGCAGTCGTTCCATTCTTTTCAGGCAAAACATTCACTTGCACGCTATGATTTGGATGTGCATCCAAAGTGACATGAGTACGGGTAATACGTCCATCTCTAGCAGAGTATTGATAGCTGCAAGCAGTCTTTTCTGTCACAACCTGTACTTCTCTTTGAAATGGTGTATCTTTAAAACCGCGCACTTCGAACATATCGACAAAATCCGCATCGACCACATAACCCACATTGATTTCCAGCGGATCGAGAGCATAATTCTTTATTTTCACATGTTCATAGAGTCCAGTCGCATCTACCCACTGATGCCGTTCTATCCATAAAGATTCTCTGGGAATCGACGAAATATCTGAAGGCGGTGTATTGGTATACCAGTAAAATATTTCATAACCATTTTCTGATAATTTATCCAGCATGATGTGTACTTCAGGGTCCAACCACCAATCCAAACGTGACAGAAACCTCGTGTCTCGCGAATAAAGTCCGTGGTGACCTTGACCCTGCGAGTTTCGTATAGTTGTACCTTCTTGACCGCATACCAGAAAAACATCGTTCTCTTTTAAAACAACATCATTCAAAGCAAAAGCTCCTTTCCTGTGCAGAAATGGACAGGTTGTTTGCAAACATAAACCAAATCGTTTTCGGAACCATAGACAACACGAACTCTATCTCAGGAAATTGGCTTACGAACTTTCCCTGATGACCAGTGACGGTGGTAACAGCCGACCACCGGGTTCTTCTTGACGAAGCAACATTCCCATCAACATATCAGCGGCTGCAACGCCCATCTCGTAACGCTTTTGAGCGACAGTGCTGAGCATGGGAGTCACCCATTCGCCCAAATCAATATTGTCATAACCTAAAACTGCTATATCGCCCGGCACCTTTTTACCCATCCGCTGAATGCAGCGCATTCCGCCAATAGCCATCAAATCACTAGCGTAAAAAATGGCAGTCATTTCAGGATGATTTTGCAGCAATTGACGAGTTGCTGTTTCACCTCCATCAACCAAAAAATTCGAGTGAATGATCCAGTCTTCTTTTACTTCTAGGCCGGCTTCCTGCATGGCCGTTTGATAACCACGCAAACGATCAACACTGACAGCAGCTTGAGCATGCCCGTTAACAAATCCAATCGAACGATGCCCTTGGGATATGAGATAACGAACACCTTGCCTGGCACCGTTGACATTGTCTGTCATGACGTATCCGCAATAACGGCTGAGAATGGGCAAGTCAATCCCTACAGAAGGCAGTTTAGCTTCTGCAACTTCCTGCATGTATGGATCATCAAGCCGCATCCCCATAACAATGACTCCCTCCAAACGACGTTCAGTACAGAAATCGATATAACTTATCAGGCGCTGACGTGCTGTTGTGGTACTGACTAATGTAATATCGTAGCCTAGATAGGCTAGTCTGTCGTGCACCCCGGCTATGACATCAAAGAGAAAATGATGTCCACCAGGATTGACGTTGAAATCTGAAATCATCAAGCCAACACTTTGTGTCTGCTGCAGCACGAGACTGCGAGCAACCCGACTCGGTCGATAGTTTAGACTTTCAGCGACTTGCAATATTTTTTTCTTTGTTTCCTCACTAACATCCTGATAGCCGTTAAATGCGCGCGAGACTGTGGTGATGGATACACCTGCCTGCCGCGCCACATCTCTAATGGTCACTGTCATTAAATGAACACACCCAAATGAAAAATGAATAGTAATGAAAGCGTTATCCACACTATACCCAAAACGTTTTGGTTTGGCAATATAAAAATGATATAATTATCAGTAAAATTTGTGGTCACATTCATTTTCCTGAATAAAAAATAGAGGCCGATGCTACTCAGCCTCTCTTCATCGATTCAGAGCTAGAAATTGTTTTTGATTTGTGGCTGAACCAGGTCAGTGTACAGATTGGTTTACTCTAGACTGGGCTCCCATTGAAAATCTATTTCTTCTTGCGCTTTTTGAATCACTAGGTTTTCATCACCAGGCATAAGTCGTTTGCCGCTTTTGAGAATATAACGAAGCCAAGAACCCGCCATCCAGGATGTTAAGAGTGCCAGCATAACCAGTATGGCGAAAAAATCTTGATTAATAATACCTAATGAGTAAGCCACAGTTGAAAGCACAATACCCGGCCCCCCACGAGCATTCATCGCCGCGGCAAAATTGAAACTGGTTAACTTATCTATACGAATGATCCGACAGGTAAAATAGACAACCAGTCCTTGCACCAGTGTGGCAAAGATCAGATAGAGGATGAAGAACCCAAAACTGAAGTTTTTCGCCAAATCCAACTGCATCCCAACGATGGCAAAAAACAATGGAATAAAGAAACCATAGGAAATCCCCAGAACCCCTTCTTCTAACTTTTTAAAAAGGTTTTCAGGAAGACTGAATTTAGTGGCAATACCCGCTAATAGAGCCCCATACATCACATCTACTTGTAGATATCCGGCAATAGCAGACAGCGCAAAAAGAATGACAAGAAAGTACCCTAAAAAGGAAGCCCGAAATAGCAAATTAGCCCTTTTTGAAGTCAATTTGCGCAGTGCCCAAGGTAAAACCCCAATGCAGACCACCAGAAAAGCCAATGTTATAACCAGGCTTTTGGAGACCATCCAAACATTGATTGCACCTGTTGAACTGACATGTCCCCCCGTTACCATACCGGAAGCGATTGCCAAAGCCACCCAGAGAATAAGGTCGTGTATACCAGCAATGGCAACAATGATTTTAGCGAAACGGGAGTGCATTATACCGAGATCGCTAAAAATTTTGGAGATGACTGGTATGGAAGTTACAGCTATAGAAATGGCGACGATGATTTTTAAAGCGATAACATTGTGATCGGGTCCTTCAAACTGAGACGGATTGAACACGAATGTCGACAACCAGCCAACCAGAAAGGGTATGATGGTCGATCCGACAATAATCGCTAATCCAGTCTTAATATCTGACTTCGCAAATCGAGACTGAAATTTCAATCCTGCGGTGAATAACAGCAAGATGGTTCCTAATTGATAAATAAACCCAAAAAGATCGCTTTCCGAATGAAAGCCGAGATAGAGCCAATGAAAACTAGCGGGAAACAAGGTACCAAAGCAGGTTGGCCCCAGTAATAAACCACCTGCGACCTCTCCAATCACTCTTGGAATGGCGAGTCGTTCAGCTACGTAACCAAGAAGATTCGCGGCTGCCAACAGGAGTACCATAGCGAACAAAAAACGCGTCAAATCTGCTCCAGCCAAACTAAACACTTGTTTTTCCTCCTTCATACGATTTGGATGCCTATTCAACAGGCAGCTTGACATACCCTATGCAGGAATGGAAAAACAGTCCAAGACGTTTGCCTGTCCTGAACGCAGTTAGACGTTGGTTTACAGCAATTTACGCATATGTACTTATGCTTGCAAAATATAAAAACCCCTACAAATTTCATAAATTTGTAGGAGCTATTATCCTATAGAGGCGGTTAAGGTGGGCTCCATCACCTGTTCAGTTCATTTTGTATTACATTATATAGTGAATGCAGAAAACAGAAACGGCAAATGCCATCATTTTCGTCTCTATTCCAATCTCAAGAATGCAACTACACTAAACAAATTTTCGTTGTGTGCGCTTGCCATCACAGCTAAAAATCACTTCCCGCCCTTCCACTACAGTAGCCAAATGGCAGGTTCTTCCCCACAATTGATACAAATAGGGAAGTGTTTTTTCTAACTGTTTTAAATCGAGTTCCACACCTTCATACGCATGGCGCAAGAACAATTCTCCATTTCTCTGATAATCTCCGTCTTCTACAAGAATGACGGGAATTCCCCCATTCAGACGCGAAGCACATAGCGCGTTGCGAACTTGCTCGTAATCTGTTTCTACAACCCGGTACTCATTGCCTACTTTTTGATAAAGATAGAGATCGAGTTGCTCCATCAATTCCTTCGTCAGATAATTGCGCAGAAAGGAAATGTCATTTTCCATCTCGCGCACTTCAAACATTTTTTCCCGACCAGCCGAACCGAGTCCTTCACTTGCTGTTGAAGAAGGTGTTTGACGCTTACTCCATCTTTTTTCAATATCCTCCCAAATTGCCAACCCCACGTAATAAGGATTAATGGTTGTACGGGAAGGAAGAACTACCCCGGCATGCATCTTGGCAAATTCAATCGAATCTTCCGGCAACAAATCCATCTCACGCATAATTCGCAAATGCCAGTATGTTGCCCAACCTTCGTTCATAATCTTGGTCTCCATTTGCGGCCAAAAGTAAAGCATTTCGTCTCTTAAAATAGAGAGCACGTCCCGTTGCCATAGTTTGAGTACAGGACTGTGTTCTATTAGGAAGAGCATGATATCTTTCTGCGGAAGAGGAAAACGTGTACTCTGTTCCTCGACAAAGGTACTTTCTATTTGTAGCTCGTCGCCAATTGCCCACAAATCATCATAGTCCGATCTTTTTTTAGACGGTCTATCTTCAGAGTACAGCCCGCGTCTTTCTCTATCCTTTTGTTCACGCCACTCCCTACGATATCGACGTCCAGAAACCGAAGCGTCCACATGCTCTTGAAGAGCTAGACCAGCATCCAGCAAAGATTCCACCGTACCGCGTCCATACTGAAGTTCATATTGGCGAATGCGTTCAGCAGAAATCGACATACGTTCCACCATATCACGAGGTGTATGAGCAAACATGGCATTATTTTTAAAAAAATCACAATGCGCTAACACGTGAGCACAGACAGTTTGATTTTGTAGCAATGTATTTCCTTCCAGCAAAAACGCATAGCAAGGATTAGAATTGATAACCAACTCATAAATGCGACTCAAGCCAAAGTCATATTCCAAACGCAATCGATGAAATATTTTGCCAAAGCTCCAATGCGAAAACCTAGTTGGCATGCCATAGGCGCCGAACGTGTAGATAATATCTGCAGGACAAATTTCATAACGCATTGGATAAAAATCCAGCCCGCATGTACGGGCTAATTGGGTCATAGACTCGATGCTTTTTTCTAATTTTTCAATTTCCTGAACGTTCAAGCAGTATTCCCCTCCTCCGGAGCGGCCGAAAAGAATGCACGCAGTGCACGATAGACATCCGATTTCTCACGAATGACAAACTTTCGAAAGAGTGGATTCTGCATTTTACTGTATGCCGACATGAGTGTCGAAGAGCGAGCATAAGCGTTTACTTCAGCATAAGCAAACATCTGCGAGAGTTTACAGATTTCTTCTACTCGTTTGATACATTTCTCATTGTCAGATGTGAGATTATCACCGTCCGAAAAATGGACAGGATAAATATTATAAGAACCGGCAGGATAGTCCTGTTGAATGATACGTAGCGCCAAATCATATGCGGAGGAACAAATGGTTCCACCGCTTTCACCCTTGGTAAAGAAATGTTCCTCTGATACTTCCTTTGCTTCCGTATGATGAGCAATATAACGGATATGCACATTCTCATACTTCGTACGCAAAAACCGAACCATCCAAAAGAAGAATGTCCGCGCAGCATATTTTTCAAACAATCCCATTGACCCCGAAGTATCCATCAGCGCCAAAATAACCGCATTGGAATCTGGCTCAATGGTGTCTTCCCACGTACGAAAACGCAAGTCGTCTGGACGAATCATCATTTTGTCCGATCCGTTTCGAGCACTATGCCGAATGGCCTCCAATAATGTACGGCGTTTGTCAATATTGGACATGAGGCCATTTTTCCGGACGTCTCGAAAATCCACATCCGTAACCTGAATATTTTCATTCGATTTAGGTACAAGATTCGGCAACTCCAACTCAGCGAAAAGCATTTCTTCGATATCTTCCAAAGTCACGCTAGCTTCTTCGTAGTCAACGCCTTTCCCATCCCCCGCCCCTGACTGATCCTGACCTTGGCCAGGCTGACCGTTGCCAATCACATCTCCAACCTGGGAACCACCTTTGCCAGTTCCCGGTTGTCGATTTTTCGAATAATTGTAGCGAATACGGTATTCTTCCAACGAACGAATCGGGATTTTAACAATCTGCCGACCATCGCTCATGATGATGCCTTCGTCACTGATGAGATCGGCAAGATTATTTTTGATGGCCTCCTTGACCTTTTCCTTATGACGTTCTTGATCTTGTTGCCCTTTGCGATGGAGCGACCAGTCTTCTTTCGAGAGCGTGAATGATTCATTCGACATCGTCTCCACCCCCTTGCCAGCCAAATTTGATTATCGATTCAAAAGGGAGCCTGTATAACGGAGCAACTCATTGGCACAAATCGGACAATAACCATGTTCGTCAATCAAGCGGGCCGTCACTTCATTGACCTTTTTCAATTGTTGTTCATCTGGAGTTTTACTGGAAGTTGTGATTTTAACAACGTCTTTTAAATCACTGAAAAGTTTTTTCTCAATCGCTTCCCGAAGGCGTTCATGAGAATTGTATTCAAAACGCTTGCCACGTCGGGCATATGTCGAGATGCGAATAAGTATTTCTTCTCGAAAGGCTCGCTTGGCGTTTTCCGAAATACCAATTTGTTCTTCTATAGAACGCATGAGCCTCTCGTCTGGGTCAATCTCTTCACCCGTCAGTGGATCTTTGATTTTTTGCCAGTTACAGTAGGCTTCCACGTTATCCAAATAGTTGTCGAGCAATGTCTTCGCAGATTCTTCAAAAGAATAGACAAACGCTTTTTGCACTTCAGTTTTAGCCATTTCATCGTACTCTTTGCGAGCAATAGCAATGAAATTTAAAAGTTTTTCTCGATCTTCTTTAGAGATGGAAGCGTGTTGATCGAGACCGTCTTTTATGGCACGCAACACGTCAAGAGAATTGATACACTGTGTATCCCGGCGAATCAGGGCTGTGGAAATCCGATTGATGATATATCGTGGATCAAGACCCGACATTCCTTCATCTGGATATTCTGCTTGCAACTCCTTGACATCTGAGTCTTTCATGCCTTCCACAGCCTGCCCGTTGTAGAGATAGAGTTTTTTCAGTAAATCCATACCCTGTTTTTTAGAATCCTTCAACCTTGTCAAAATGGAAAAAATCGATGCTGTTTTGAGGGTATGGGGTGCAATATGAACTTGTGAGAGATCACTGGCCTTGATTAACTTCTCATAGATTTTCACTTCATCGTCGACGCGCAGATTATAGGGTACAGGCATGACAATCATCCGTGATTGCAGTGCTTCATTCTTGCGATTGGCAACAAAGGAACGATATTCAGCTTCATTCGTATGCGCCACAATCATTTCGTCCGCAGATATCAAAGCGAAACGGCCTGCTTTAAAATTCCCTTCCTGAGTCAGACTGAGCAAATTCCATAGAAACTTCTCATCGCATTTGAGCATCTCCTGGAACTCCATTAAGCCCCGGTTTGCTTTGTTCAATTCACCGTCAAATCGATACGCGCGCGGATCACTTTCTGATCCAAACTCTGTAATAGTGGAAAAATCGATACTCCCCGTCAGATCGGCTATATCTTGCGACTTAGGATCAGAGGGGCTGAAGGTACCAATGCCTACTCGACGTTCTTCGGAAAGCAATACACGCTCAACTGGAACGCGATCGACCTGTCCTTGATATGTTTCTTCAAGCATGAGACGGCAACTGGGACAAAGATTGCCCTCAATTCGTACGCCATACTCTTTCTCAAACTCATCACGCAGTTCTTGGGGAATGAGATGTAAAGGTTCTTCGTGCATGGGGCACCCGGAAATACCATAGAGTGCGCCTGCATCCGTACGCGAATACCTTTCAAGTCCGCGTTTGAGCATGGTCACAATAGTCGATTTACCTCCACTGACGGGTCCCATGAGAAGCAGAATTCGCTTGCGTACATCAAGACGCTTAGCGGCTGCGTGGAAATACTCTTCAACCAGACGCTCCAGCGTTTGTGACAGACCATACATTTCACGTTCAAAAAACAGATAGACGGGACGATTGTCTGCCCCCTGTTCAATTCCGGCAGCCACTATCATGTCATAAATACGCGCATGAGCGCTTTTGGCAACAGAAGGATTGGAACGGACAATTTCTAAATAATCAGAAAACGTACCTTCCCAGCGGAGTGCTTCTTCTTCCGCCCGGTAACGACTCAATCGATCGAGAAAATTCACGCAAATCCCCCCATCTGTCTTCTTCTTGGTTACCTGACACAACCTGGAAGGGCGCGTCTACCGGAATGGTTTATCCTATTCCGGTAGAACTTGACCCAATTCGCCGAAGTATCACCAAGAAGAAAAATGGGCGGCGTCAGCGGGTAGGTTGCCACCATGTCAAAGCGTCAGGGAGCAATTTCTGCCAAAATCCCCAAATATGATTACCTGGCGCTTCCTTATAAGTAATGTCCATTCCCCGCTCTTGCAGCAAATCGCGCATTTGCCGATTGTAGGTTAAAAAATCATAGACACCATTCGGTGTCGTTGCCTCCGCCTCTTCATCACCTACCACCATATAAGCGCGATACTCAGATAGATCGGCTACCATGCGCAACGCCTCTTGTACACTCGGAAAGTAGGCGCCAGAAAAAAGCATGAAGTGGCGAAACAAGGAACGTTTATGCAGCATCATGGAGAGTGTAGCGACTGCGCCAAGCGATATACCCGCCATAGATCGTTGTGCCGGATCGACCGAATAATGTTGTTCGATTTCTGGTATGCACTCATCCAGTACAAATTCGCAATAAGCTTCGTGTCGAGTGCCGTCCATTGCGTAGTCTTGATTTCTTTGTTGCAGATTGACTGCAATTCCAGCAATCAGCACTGGTTTGAGACGACCTTCGGCAATCAGTTGTTGAGCAATCGTGGCTACACGCCCGTGTGTAAAAAACTCCAGTCCATCATGACAGTAAACAATCGGATACGCCGTATGCGTGTCATAGTTGGGGGGAAGATAGACCTTGACTGTGCGCTCCTCACCAAGAGCACGACTCTGCCATACGTGAGCTTCTATCTTGCGTGATGTATCCATGGGCAACTCTCCTTTGTTCAAACGGCTGCTGTACCTACACTGTATCAGAAAAAATAATTCACGTTATATAACAGATAAATATCGGATTTTTATGTGACTATCGCTACTTTGTAACAAGTGTATTATAATGAATTTGATTCTGTATCACTAGTGCGATGCTCTCTGACATGCAATGGCTCTCTCTTAGGCCGTATGCCTGGGCAAGCAAAGCTTCAAACTGAGGATTGAATTTCACTTTGACGAATGAGGTGAAGAATGTGAGCACAACTGTCAAGGAACGTTCTGTCCCCTACGTTCAAGTATTGGATGAGAACGGTAAAGTTGTTGACTCTAACCGACTGCCCAAACTGAGCGATGAAGAGTTGCGTGAAATCATGCGCCGAATGGTCTTTACACGAGTCTGGGATCAGCGCGCTGTGCGTCTGACGAGACAGGGAAGACTTGGTTTCTACGCTCCAGTCGCTGGTCAAGAAGGTTCCATGATTGGCAGCGAATTCGCTACAAAGAAAGAAGATTTTATCATCCCTGGTTATCGTGATGTGCCCCAATGCGTATGGCATGGCTGGCCATTGCATCAGGCATTCCTCTATTCGCGCGGACATCAGTTGGGTGGACGCATTCCAGAAGATGTTAACGTCATGATGCCGCAAATCATCATTGGCGCACAAATCGTCCAAACCCCAGGCATTGCCATGGCCTTCAAACTAAAAGGTGAAAAACGAGTGGCTATCACTTACACCGGTGATGGTGGAACATCGCAAGGTGATTTTTATGAAGGCATGAACTTTGCCGGAGCTTTTCAATTGCCTGCTGTTTTCATTGTTCAGAACAATCAATTTGCCATCTCTGTACCCGTCTCTTTGCAGACAGCGGCTGAAACACTGGCGCAGAAAGCGGTTGCCGCTGGTATCCCGGGCATCCAAGTGGACGGCATGGACGTGCTTGCCATGTACAGTGTCACCAAAGAAGCGGTCGATCGCGCTCGCAACGGTGATGGTCCAACAATGATCGAAGCAGTGACATTCCGCTACGGCCCACACACCATGTCAGGAGACGACCCCACTCGTTATCGCAGCAAAGAAACAGAGTCGGAATGGGAAAAACGCGATCCTCTGATTCGCTTCCGCACCTATTTGGAGAGCAAAGGGCTGTGGACTCAGGAAGATGAAGAACGAGTCATGGAAGAAGCCAAAGATGCTATCAACGACGCTTTGAAAAAAGCGGATGCGGTAGAAAAAATGACAATTCCAGGATTACTGGAGAGCATGTTTGAAACGCCAACCGCTCCTCTGAAACGGCAAATTGCAGAATTCAGCGGTCAGGAGGGAAACTAATACTATGGCGCAATTAACAATGATTCAAGCGATTACAAATGCACTCGACAATGAGTTAGGTTTAGATGAAAAAGTGCTGGTCTTTGGTGAAGACGTTGGTCACAATGGCGGTGTCTTCCGTGCTACAGATGGATTACAGGCCAAATATGGTAAAGATCGTGTCTTTGACACACCTTTGGCTGAATCTGGTATTGCTGGTTTAGCAAACGGGCTGTCCACACAAGGTTTTCGTCCGGTTGCAGAAATCCAATTCTTTGGATTTGTCTTTGAAGCGTTTGACCAAATCGCTTCACAAACAGCGCGTATGCGTTACCGCTCTGGCGGCCGTTACAATTGTCCCGTGGTTTTTCGTGCGCCTTTTGGTGGAGGTGTTCGGACCCCAGAACTCCATGCTGACAGCCTTGAAGGTTTGTTTGTTCAAACCCCTGGCATCAAAGTTGTTATTCCGTCCAATCCATACGATGCTAAAGGCTTACTGATATCAGCTATCCGTGATAACGATCCGGTACTGTTTCTTGAACACATGAAATTGTATCGCTCGATACGTCAAGAAGTTCCAGAAGATGCGTATACCATACCGCTCGGCCAGGCAAACGTAGTGCGTGAAGGTAAAGATATCACCATTGTCACCTATGGGGCTATGGTTCATACGGCACTTAAAGCAGCAGAACAATGGGCAAAGGAAAAGCAATTGGAAGCTGAAGTGATAGATCTGCGCACCATTAGTCCTATTGATTTGGATACAATTGTAGCCTCTGTCAAGAAAACTCATCGCGCCATCGTATTGCAGGAAGCTCAACGTTCTGCAGGCGCTGGAGCAGAGATTGTAGCTCAGATCACAGAGAATGCTATTTTCCATTTGGAAGCTCCCGTTTTGCGCGTTTCACCGCCTGATACTGTCTATCCATTTGGTTTAATCGAAGACGAATGGCTCCCGACACCCGAATTTGTTATCCGCGGTCTGGACAAAGTCATGAGTCTTTAACTTTGAGGAGGTGACATGAATGGCTGTATATGAATTAAAGCTTCCAGAACTCGGTGAAGGTTTGCATGAAGGCCGCATTGCTCGCTGGTTGGTCCAACCGGGAGATACTATCCAGGAAGACGACGCGGTAGCAGAAGTAGAAAATGACAAAGCACTAGTGGAACTACCCTCACCTGTATCGGGCAAAGTCATCGAGTTGAAAGTAAGTGAAGGGACAACATCCGTGGTTGGAGATGTATTGATGACATTGGAAGTTGCTGGAGAGGGCAATGTGGACACAACAGCTTCCAAACCCCAGGAACAAGCGCCCCAACCGGAAGAAAAACCGGTAGCTGTTGCACCAGCTAATAAAGAGTCATCTACACCAGAATTATCTTCTGCACATGAAGTTCTCGCAACACCTGGAGTACGCAAGTACGCAAGAGAGCAAGGAATCGATATTCGTCAAGTTACCGGTACCGGCAATAACGGTAAAGTTACCAAGGAAGATATTGACGCCTTCAAACAAGGAGGCACACAAGTCGCTGCTTCAAAATCAGAAGACGGTCAAAACGCTCCATCAACACAGATTCATTCTCTAGACGATGGCGAGACAGAAGAGCGTATTCCGCTTACCATGATTCGCAAAAAGATTGCTGAATCCATGGCTCGCTCAGCCTATACAGCACCTCATGTGACCCTGATGGATGAAGTAGACGTGACGGAACTTGTCAAATTGCGGCAAGAGATCAAACCTCTTGCGGCCGATCGCGGCGTTAAAATTACTTATTTGCCATTCATTGTTAAGGCGTTAATTGCTGCATTGCGAAAACACCCCACCATCAACGCAGTATATGACGAGGAAAAACAAGAACTTGTGGTGAAACACTATTACCATGTGGGCATTGCTACTGATACCGATCGCGGTTTAATTGTTCCCGTAATTCGACACGCGGATCGCAAAAACATGTGGAACATTGCCTCAGAGATTGACGATTTAGCGACACGTGGGCGAAGCGGCAAATTGAGCCCGAATGAAATGAAGGGAAGCACCATCTCCATTACGAATATCGGATCGGCTGGTGGCATGTTCTTTACGCCTATTATCAACTATCCCGAATTGGCTATTTTAGGTGTGGGACGTATTGTTGAGAAACCGGTCATTCGTAATGGCGCAGTTGAACCGGCCCAAATGATGGCACTTAGCTTGTCATTCGATCACCGCATGATTGATGGAGTATTAGGCCAACAATTCCTGAACGACATCAAATCTTTCTTGCAAAACCCGCGTTTACTTTTGATGGAGGTGTAACGACATGGTAGTTGGGGAATTCAGCGAAGAAGTGGATGTTCTTGTCATTGGTGGCGGTCCTGGTGGTTATGTCGCCGCGATTCGTGCAGCTCAGCTAGGCAAATCAGTGACATTAGTAGACAAAGCGGAATTGGGTGGAGTTTGTCTCAATCGTGGCTGTATACCTTCCAAAGCTTTAATTTCAGCAGCTCATCAGTATGAAGCTGCCAAAGAATCACCTTTCCCTGGTATTCAATCGAGCGTAGAACTGGACTTCAGCAAAGTTCAAGCCTGGAAAAAAACGGTTGTCGAAAAAATGACCGGTGGCGTATCAACGCTCATGAAAGGCAATAAAATTAAAGTCATCTCCGGTGAAGCTTTCTTTACCAAAGAGAATGAAGTACGCATTATGATGGAACATGAGAGTGAACGCTTTACGTTCCAACACTGCATCTTGGCTACAGGTTCACGTCCCATCGAATTAAAATCGTTGCCCTACAGCAAGCGAGTGATCAGTTCCACAGAAGCACTGAATTTAGAAGAAGTGCCAAAACGATTGGTCATTGTGGGCGGAGGCTACATTGGTACAGAACTGGGACAAACTTTTGCTAAATTTGGCTCCCAAGTGACGATTGTAGAAGGACTCGACTCCATCCTCGCCGCGTTCGATAAACAGATGGTTCGTCTGGTAGAACGCAATTTGAAGAAATACAACGTGGAAATTCACACCAAAGCCATGGCTCAATCTGTCGAAGAGACTGATAAAGAAGTGACTTTGACTTTCAAAGACAAAGACGGCAACGAGCAGAAAGTCACTGCTGACTATGTGCTGGTTACCGTAGGACGCCGCCCCAACACAGATGACATAGGTCTTGACGTTGCTGGTATCCAAGTAGATGAAAAAGGCTTGGTGAAAGTGGACACACAAGGACGGACAACGAACTCTAAAGTTTTTGCAATTGGTGATATTGTGCCAGGAGCTGCCCTTGCCCACAAAGCCTCCTATGAAGGCAAAGTAGCTGCGGAAGCTATTGCTGGACACCCCAGCATTGTCGACTACCGTTGTATTCCCGCCGTCGTCTTCTCTGATCCGGAAATGGCCTCGGTTGGTTTAAGCGAAGAAGAGGCCAAGAAACAATATGGAGAGATTGCTGTTGGCCGTTTCCCATTTGCAGCTAATGGTCGAGCTGTTTCCCTGAATGCTGATGCCGGGTTTGTAAAAGTGGTAGCTGACAAGAAAAGTGGTGTTGTAGTTGGCGCGCATATTGTAGGCACTGAGGCTTCTAATATGATAGCTGAATTTGGATTAGCCATTGAAATGAGCGCTACGCTAGAAGATTTGGCGCTTACCATTCATGCACACCCAACTCTAGGTGAAATGGTCATGGAAGCTGCCGAAGTAGGTCTGGGTCAGGCTGTTCACGTCGTCACCAAGTAAACATTCCGCTATATCTCTTATGGAATAGACGTAAAAATTGCCATGACATTGGGATCATTAACCCATGGTCATGGCAATTTGATTCTTTATTAAGATGAAGCGTTTGCTGGGTCTGCCAAAACATCATGATATTCTGGATGTTTTTTAAACTCTGCTACGGCAAAGGAACAAACAGGAACGATTTTGAGTCCTTCATTTCTCGCCATCTCAACTACTTTCTGCACCAAACGTCCTCCTATGCCATGACCGCGCAACTGAGAAGATACAACCGTGTGTTCCAACCATAGATATCCATCCTCTGATACACGATTTGTGACATAGGCAATGGTCGATCCGTTTTCATCACGGACGATAAAATTTACACCATTTCTTTCAATTTTATCGTCCCCCCACCGAGCTACTCCATCATTCGCTTGAGACATGTTCTTACCTCCCCAGCAGTTATGCATAAAAGCGCCTTTCGAGCTATCTTTCTACTATCATCTCAGACATAGGATTCGACATATTTCCCGAGCAATAGCGTATACTGCACCATCCGACTGCAAATCAAGTAGAATGCTGCCGAAAAGAAGATCCAAACTGCTGATAATATCAAAACTTGAAGAACCATGCATACCGATCATTCAATTCGGTGCGATATATCTATAGCATTCCAGGAAACGACCATTGGCGTAGTGCCTCATAGGCCACTATGGCGACAGCATTCGATAGATTGAGAGAACGGGCATCGCGCCGCATTGGAATTCGTATCACTTCTTCACGATGAGCTTCCAACATTTCTTCTGGCAGACCTTTGGTTTCTTTACCAAACACCAGAAAATCTCCGTCTTGATAGTTAGCCTCTGAGTAATAGCGTCCTCCTTTAGTTGAAGCATAATGAAATCTACGATCGGCATATGCTTTCCATATTTCTTCCATGCTATCATGATATCGGATGTCTAAGAGATGCCAGTAATCTAACCCTGCCCTTTTAAGTTGACGATCGTCTGTAGAAAATCCCAGTGGTCTCACCAAATGCAAAACACTGCCCGTAGCAGAGCAGGTTCTAGCAATGTTCCCCGTGTTGGCGGGTATTTCAGGTTCTACCAAAACAATGTGCAACAAAACAATTCCCTCCACTTTTCACACTTCCCCTAGTTTAGCACAGGAAGAGAACAAGAGAAGAGATCCAACTATCGACAACGTACTTACACGGTTCCATCTGGAATTCTCAAAAAAAGATACTGGACACGGTCTGAATAAATGGGCGAATCGAGATAACGATAAGGACGATATTGTACATGCATGGAATGACTGTTCACAAGTGGCCTTCCTTGATGATCGAAATCTGTTACAATAGCAACATGACTGGGACGATGATTCCCATGCCAATCATAAAAAACGAGATCGCCCACGATACATTGTCTGGATTTTTCCAGTCGTATGACATTTTTACGTGAAAGCAACGAATGATAGAGCAGATGCGGCATCGTCCAGGCTGGTGCATATTCCTGACGGGCTGTATCCATCCACCATCCATGCGAATTTTTTTCACTCATACCAAGTCCTGCTGCAAACAGGCACTGAGACACATAATTGGCACTGTCGTTTTCATACTGTGCATATAGGGGATTTTGTTTCTGCCACCATAAGTCTGCGTATCGAACAGCCAATAATCGCGAGTAACCCATCTGTTTACCCGTATACCATTGCCTTATGTTGACAATATCATCCCTCATCGATACACAATGAACTGCAGGTTTGATGATGCGATTATTCATCTTACAATCCTCTTGTAACCCCAGCAGATGGTCCTCTTTCAATTGCCAGTGTTGATGATTACGCTGCCATGTCATTTCATGCTCTAACTGTCTAGCCTCCACAGTCATGGCAGGCGTAGACACCTTGGTCAAATAGACAAGTTCGTTGGCAAGAACCTTTGCAAGGCGACGATTTTCCTTAAATTGAACATCTAAAACGGCTACACAAGTGTGCGCTCGTGCCAAACGCATCCCGTCATGTAAAGTTGCCGAACGCATACGTCGCACTTCCTGCCACGCTTTCCGCCCCAATTCTGTTGCAACAGGCGCATTCCTTAGTAAATTAGAATCTTTATCCAAACTAACCCATGCTTGGTTTCGAGCAGCAAACCATGTTTGAACGGCGTGCAAAATCGCTTCCACCACGTTCACCTCACCATGGGCAGACTATGACAGTAAATCGATATTTGCTCATTTTTCATGAGAATCTCTGTTGGCTATGGTATACTCCTCTCTGGAATCCATGTCACGTCAGAAATGAATCAAATAGAAAGGGTGGACATTCATGAGCAAACCCAAAATTGCTGTCATGGAGGGTGACCAAACAGGTCAAGAACTCCTCGAACAGTCATTACGCCTGCTTGATGCTAATGTAATCGGCGTAGACGTAAAATTACATCGTTTTGATTTGAGTCGGAAAAACCGCCGCAAGACCAACAACGAGATTGTGCATGAAGCGGCAAAAGCAATGCGTGAATATGGTTATGGACTTAAAGCAGCCACGATTACGCCGGAAACAAAAGGCGACGTAGGAAGTCCCAACGCCATTTTACGAAAAGAGATCAATGGAACGGTGATTGTACGCACAGGCCGGCGTATTCCAAGCGTAGCACCGCCAGTAGGTGTATATTCACCCATCTCTGTTGTAAGAATGGCTGTTGATGACGCTTATGGTGCCAAAGAATGGCGTGAGACGGTTGATAATGAAGAAATTGCCTATCGTACTGAAAAAATCTCTCGCAAAATTTGCCGAGGCGTCGCCGAATATGCTTTTCAACACGCCAAAAGACTGAATGCTAAAGTGTTTGGTGGGCCAAAATTCACTGTTTCCCCTATTTATGAAGGAATGCTGAAAGAAGAAATGGATAGGGCTGCAGAACGTTACCCCAACGTTCCCTATGAACCTCAGTTAATTGACGCAACATATGCTTTATTGTTGGTAAAAGCAGGAGAACCTTTAGTAATTCCAGCTCTCAATCGTGACGGTGATTGTTTGAGCGATCTCGTTTTACAAATGTTTGGAACGATTGCTGGATCTGAATCTATTCTTCTTTCTTTGGACGATAATTGTAAGCCTCAAACGGTAATGGCAGAAGCTCCACACGGAACAGCTCCCAGCTTATTTGGCAAAAACGTTGCCAATCCAATGGCCATGATTTTAGCTACCGCTTCCTTGCTCGCCTATATGGAAGATAAATCTTGTCAAACAGCATCGAGAGCTATCTACGAAAGCACTCTGGAAACTGTGATGACCGGTTGTCGTACTTCCGACTTGGGCGGAGGCGCTTCCACGACAGAATTTACGGATGAAGTCATTGAACGAGTAAAAACAAAGTTAGAAGTATGGAGTACGCTTGGAGAAAGCGTATAAAACATCAGAAGCAGAAGAAGGATCTGCCGCGAAAGCATGTTTTCATGCTCCAGAAGCAGATCCTTTCTCATATTTTCCGTCCTCTATAGGTTTTTTCCGTCTCACTTCAAATCATGTTTCACAGGCTTTCCAAAAGAACCCAAATATTTTTGAACTCGTATGCTCGGGTAAAACGCCACCGTAAATAAGCCGACTAAAGGTGCGACATTGACATCTGTTCCCATACCCCCTAACACTCCAAAATCTTCCGTCCACCACCACACCAAAAAAAGGACAAGACATGAAATCCCCACCATAAGCGCGCGTGGTGTGGGCAACAAGAACAATACCGCAATAAAGAAGAAAAGGCCTATAGAAATACTATTGACTAGACTGACATGCTGAATGGCCAAGCGCATAAACATATTGATTCCCGAAGTTACCCAAGAAGGTTGACCTGCAGGCGTTTGTATCATGCTCTGAAGAGAGTTCTGCCAAGTTTTTGCTTGCCAAGCTCCATTACTAGGAATGATTTGCCATATGGCGGCCAAACCCCAAAATACAGCTAGCGCCACTCGCATAATTGAGTAAAATCGAGGATTTTCCCAGATTTGAATAGGTAATAAAAGTAAAACAGAAGCTACAACATAGAAAAGAACCGCTCCAGGCGTCCCAGACAAAAGAAAGGAACGACCCGTCGTAAAGGTATTTCCAAATCCTTCACCATAAGCCCAAACTAAAAGTCCCCAGACTATAGAACCACCTAGGGCCGTATAACCAAGCCAATTGCGCCGATTGAGCAAAAGTAAAACGCCAATAAAGAGTTGAATCATAATAGCTTCTATATTACTTGTAACCGGATTGTGGCTCCAACGTTCCATTAAAGCAAGATCCGAAGTGCGCAAAAAAGGAACTTGCGTCAGATAGGCGTTCTGAAGTATGGAACTTATAAATTGGTTTGTAAACATCATCGGTTGTGCTTGTAAAATTCCAGCCAACAGCCATAAAACGGCCATTCCGTACCAGAGTATTCGATAAGGTAACGGCGTAGCTAACCAAGAGGACTTACGATGTAACTTCTCATCCAGTTTGACAAGAGCGTCGTTTTTTAAGTTGGTCTCTACCGAAAGGTTGGTGGAAGTTTCCTGGACAACGATTTGATGAATTAATCGTCTGCCAAGTTGATAAATGAGCACTGAAAATATGGATAGGAGAAAAGAAGCCAAGAGAACATAACTCAAATATTGATATGGAGTTACTGATCCACCCATAGACATCATCTTCACCTCCTCAACTATTTCATTCATGCCTATTTATTTATTCTGTCTTCATCATATCGAGCTTAATCCTGTAAAAACAGACAAACTGTTTAGATTGTCAAAAAAACTTTAAACTTCTATGAACAAAGCAAATCCATTTCACCATTGCCTAGGATCGTTCATAGTCTGTAAGGAGTCAAACAGGCTTAAATGCCCTGGAGGTGTTCTAAGTTGAGAAAAAGACGAAAACTTGCTCCTTGGGCGGAAGCGTTGCTAGAAGAACTCATGAAACCTCCCTATTTTTTTCAAAATAAGACAGACCCATCAGGTTGGAAACAGTCTCTGTGGCCTCTGGACAAGAAGTATGAAGAGGAAGAAAAAGTATCAGAAGCAGTGCCTGTGCGTCCTGTTCCCATAGAGAAAACTGAAAAAGATGTTCGTCCAACAGCTTCTGCCCGTTCTTCGAAAGATTCATATCCAACCCATACTCCTGCCAAAGAAGCAGCGTCAAAACATACTCACCGACCTGCAGAAGCTGCTAACACCGGACATATTACCGTGATCAACAGGGAAAATAAAAGAGAAAATAAGAGAACAGCCCAACCACTTCCTCAGGTTCAACGTTCTCTCTCCAAAGCTCGTTCTTCGTCAGTTGAGCAACGTCTGGAAGGACTACCGCGTCAGGTTATTGATGCTTACACAAACGAATTCGAACGTTTGAGCAAAGTAAATGGAGTATGGAAAATCACTACACCTGAAGGAAGTTTTTCGATTAAAGAGGCGCATGTCCATCCTGCTCGATTGAAAATTTTAATGGATACACTTGAATTTGCTAAAGAGCAAGGATTTGAGGGTACTCCGAATATTTGGCGTACAAAAAACGCGGGCTACTTTGTGGAATATCAACAAACCGTTTATTACGCCAATCATTGGATAAACGGAGTTCCTGCAAATTTTACTTCACTTCACCAGTTGGGAAAAGTTGCTTATTTATTGGCTGAATTACATGAAAAAACAAGAACATACAAACAAAAAGATAAACTTCGCACCACACCTGTCGATTTACGAGCCATGATGAAGAGAAGAAAGGTGCAATTCGAACAAGTATTGAATCGAACCAGCGAATCACGTCAATCTAAAAAAATTAACGAATGGCTGCAAACTCATCGTTCATCGCTGCTTCAAGAAGCTGAAGAATCCATACAATTACTACAATCTGATGCTTGTCTCGATTATCTAAAATCCGCTACGGTTCAAGCAGGTCTCTGCCACTTAGATGTCATACCTCGGAATTTTCTCTATGACGGAACAGAAGACAGAGTCACTGCTATTGATTTTGATTTGTCTGCTTTTGCACCGCGAGTTCTGGATATGTCGCATTTGTTGCGAAGAACATTAGAATCAACTTTTTGGACCAGCGACTACGCATATAACGTTTTTGTTCAATATAATGAATGGCGAACAATGAGCAAAAGTGAATATACAACACTGGAAGCTTTACTGCGCTTTCCGCACCATATTTGGCGGATACTCGACAGTCATCTAGCCAATACAGACAATGAAATGGTATTACAACAGTTACACAACTATATGCAGCAGACGGAACGGCGCAAACAATTTCTTGATTCTTTCCATGAACAAATTCAGCAATTACCTGATTAAAAATTTCGCTTAAGAGTTGTTTCCAACAGAGGCTTGATGAAGAGCGTCAACTAATTCTTGGCGAATTTCTTCATCTTCTTCAATGGAAAGTCTCTGTTTTAGAACATCCATAGCTACCTGTCCACCAATTTGCCCCAGAGCATAAGCGGCACTCGCCCGTAACTCACGACGATGGTGATCAAGAAATGGTATGATTTCCATTAGAGCTTCTCTTGCTCGCATATTGCCAAGGGCAATCAGAGCATTACGCTGGACAGTGCGTACACCTCGCCAGCCTGCAGCACTGCGACCATATAACTTTTGAAATTGGCGCTGACTCATGCGCAAAATCTTCAACAAATCTGGATAAGCTTGATCCTTTTCAGGTTCAAAGACGGTTGCATGAGCATACTCTATATGACGATTCTCAGGACATACCCATTGACAGGTATCACAGCCAAAAATTCTTTTTCCCAACGCGGCACGATACGCCTTAGGTATAATACCTTTCATTTGTGTGACATAGGAGAGACAAGCAGTTGCCTGAATGACTCCGGGAGCAAGTAAAGCGCCTGTTGGACAAGCCTTGAGACACAAATCACAATGACCACATTGCATAGTAGGCATAGCTAATTGCTGACTCCCTTGAATAGGTATCCCTAATAAAATAGCTCCCAGAAAAACAAAACTACCACTCCCTGGAACAATTAGCATACAATTTTTACCTATCCATCCAATTCCGGCCCTTTCTGCAAGACGACGATCGACCATTGGTGATGTATCTACAATGACGCGAGCAGGAATAGACCCGCCCCACTCTTCTTCCAATAAAGCATGAAGAGTGAGAAGCTGGTTGCGCAAAACAATGTGGTAATCTTCTCCATAAACATATACAGAAGTCTGTCCATGTTGGCGCGAACGCGGATGTAACCGAGCTTCATGCAAACCCTTTTCCGTCAAATAGGCCATTGCTACAACTACAATCGATTCAGCTTCTGGCAGCCATTGACGCGGATCCATACGCTGACGAATATCGCTCACTTCAAACCCAGTCAAACCTCGTTTGGCATATTCGCTCAGAATGGGTTGCAATTCTTCAAACGGACTGGCATCGGTGGCGCCTACCGCGGCAAAATTTAGAGGACGAGCTATTTCTTGCAGCCTTTCAAGCGTCAAACTTTTCACCGCTTCGGCACCGCCTCGCGAGCAAGGGCATCGCACCGTTCATTATAAAAATCCCCAGCATGTCCTTTTACTTTCGCAAACTCCACTTGATGGCGCTCTACCTCTTGCAACAACCTCTCCCACAAATCACGGTTTTGAACTAAATCTCCTTTACTGTTTTTCCAATTATTTTTTCGCCAATTGACATACCAACGTTGGCGAAAACAATTAACCACATAAGCTGAATCACTGTATATTCGAACCCGACAAGGTTTACGCAAACAAGCCAGCGCTTCCACTACTGCTTGAATTTCCATGCGCTGGTTTGTCGTCTGCAGTTCGCCGCCGGAAATTTCCTTACTATGATTTTGATAAAGTAAAATAGCAGCCCATCCTCCTGGCCCTGGATTACCGCTGCATGCTCCATCTGTATAAACTTCCACCCAATCGTCTTCGCTGGATAAAGATAATTCCGACACTTCATTTCCCACTCCCTATTTGTCCACTCACTTATCTCCTTTTCATTATATACCGGAAAGGAAGTCGTTCTAGAAATGTCCGAACCACCAGCAAAACATTTAGGTAAACATCCGCCAGAAAATAAATCCTGATGCACTAAAAGATAAAACTCCCAGTACATAGGCTACAGCAGACCCAAACCCTTGATGATTAGAGCGCATCCACAATCCAAAAGAAATCGTATATATCAGAATCATCAATGGAACAATCATGGCAAAAACAAATTTAAGCATGTGCCGTTCGCCTCCTTTTATTTCTTCTTTTATCTCTTCCCCCTCCACCTCGACGTAAATGATGACGGATGACACCACTCAAAATGATAAAAACGGGCAACGCAAAAACAACCGTCCAACCCCATTGCATAAGGTACTGATCATCCATCGTGATCACCCTTACCAAATCGGCATGCCATAAGGAAATAGCAAAACAAAGCAACGAAATGGAGGGTATTGAAGGACGAAAAGATTTCCATCCAACTGCTTTACCCAGCAAATATCCTGCTCCCCAAAGGCTTACAGCCATTTTGACGATGGCTGCTGTAACCCAAAGAAAAACGAAAATACTTTCCAATCTTTGAAAAAACCTGCCCAAGTATATCATGCGTGCCATTTGGTAAAGCGCAAATGAAGCCTTGCCTGCTTCCACTGGTGAAAAGACCATATGGAAAGTCACCAAGAACGCGGTTAATAGCAATGTAGACACAACAATAGATACTGTACCAATTACTCGAAAATCACGCGGATGATAGGCATGTGGAAAAATGACACACAGCAATAGCACATTATTGAAGATAGAAATGTAAAAAACTGATGATTTCAAAACTACCCAAGGTCCTGAGCCCCAAAATGGAAAAAGATACATGGGATGCCACCAGTTGGCTGTCATCAGACAGAGAGCAAGTATGCCAATGATTAAAATAGGTTGCACAAAATACGCTGTTCGACAGATTCCTTCTAATCCCATATAGGCAATATAAGCAGATGCTGCCATAAACACAGCGCCAATCAGCAGGATAGGTGTTGAAGGCAAAACTGTCGTGATAACATTTTCTGTAAATTGTCTGGATACACTTGCTGTGGAAAGAATAAAATAACCTACTACAATCAGTATAAAAAACATCGTTATTGGCTTTCCAAATGTTTCTTGTGAAACCTGAACAATATCCATATATGGAAAATATTTTGATAGCAACATTTCAACAATTAAAAATACAATCAGGGTTATAGCTCCTGATATAATAGGTTCCATCCAAGCGGCTTCCAGCGTTGTCTGGCTAACATAACGTGGATACATGAGAAAAGCGTTAGAAGCTACAATAATGGTCAGCATAGCAATCAGTTCTCTGGTTCCGACACGCGTTTTTTGCTTCATTGACACTTTCCTTTCCAGCACTTACTCGTCATAACTAGCTTTTAGACTTCTTGTTAGACTTTGTTAAATTGGGGACAGGTCGCGTTTCCGCACTCCACGGTCTGGTAATAGGACTCTGCCGCCATCGTTTGAGCGGCTTGAGATAGTCTGGTCTACGATTCATTTGAAAGACATAGCCGCGTACGAGTACATCAGGAGACCCGCCCATGCTAGGTGCAACCGGAGCCAACAAGGGTACACCAAATGATTTTTGTACTGTAAGTCGAACCAGATAAACAATCCCTAGAATTGCGATACCATAAAACCCCAAAAACGCCCCAGCAATGAGGAAAACAAATCGTGCCACACGAACAGCAAGGCTCAGATTGTAATTTGGAATGGTAAAGCTGGCTAAGGCAGTTGTAGCTACAACAATGACGAGTAAAGGTGAAACAATACCAGCCTGTACGGCAGCCTGACCGATAATAAGGGCTCCAACTATACCAATGGTGGGTCCAATTACCGATGGTATCCTAATTCCGGCTTCTCGAATTAATTCTATGGCAAATTCCATCAAGAGAATTTCTACGACTACTGGAAAAGGTACTTGTTCACGGCTTCCAGCAATGGCCAACATCAAATCGGTTGGAATCATTTCTGGATGATAGTTGGTCACAGCCACATACATCCCTGGCAAAAGCAGAGCGACTACTAACGCAATCCAGCGCAAACCTCGCAAAAAAGCACCAAAAGGGAAACGCAAGTAAGCATCTTCCGATGTCTGAACCATGGTCCAAAGTACAACGGGTACCGCTAGTACAAAAGGACTATTGCCAACAAAAATGGCCACATGTCCTTCCACTAAAAGCGATGCAATACGATCGGGACGTTCAGTTGAAAATACTTGCGGAATCAGAAGATTGGGCTTATCATCTAAAAATTGTTCAAGAAGACCGCTATCTGGCAAATAATCTACCTCTATCGCTTTGATTCGCTTTTTTACTTCTTCAACCAATTCTGGATTCGTCAATCCTTCTATCCACATGACCCCAATATCAGTTGGCGCCAATTTACCAATGGAAAGAATATCGGTCACCAAATGTTCCGATCTCAATATTGAACGAACTAACCCTGTATTTGCCCGAAAACTTTCAGTAAATCCGTTATGCGGCCCACGTACAACATTTTCTGTCAACGCTGTGCCCACTGTACGGTGTTCCCAACCTTTGGTTTCTACCGTGAGAGCCGCGTCACAGCCGTCCACCAAAACTACAGTCGACCCTGCCAAAACGGCGTTGACTAAATCTGTCCACTCATTGATGGCTTCCACCTGATTGCCAGGCAATAACCGTTCAGCAATAGCATCCATTCGTTTTTTACTATCATCTTCAGGAATATGGGTAAGAATCATTAAAGGCTGCAGAATGTGTGTGTTGATGATATTTTTATCTGCCATACCATCAACAAAAACGGCAAAAGCTTTCCAGGGACGACGAACCCCAATCGTAAATTCTCGTACAACAACGTCCTTATTGATGTCCAGGTGGAACGTGGATTTTAGTTTATCTTTACATTCTTCCAAGTGGGCAGGAATCTGTTCATCATCATAAGATGCCATATGCTCAACACTGACATCGTACTCTTGCGCCGACTGCTTGATATATTCCCGCAACGCCCGCGGTCGTACAGTCGATCCGCCCTTGTGACCGAGAGGAAGAAAACTGCCGGTTGTACTGTTTGAACTCTCTGAATTGTTTTCACCATTTGAACTCCGACTCGACTCATTCAATGTGAATGTCTCATCCATGACGGAATCGTCAACAATCAATAATTTTCTTAACCAAAGTGGAAATTTTAAGGCCACGCGGACATCACCTCACTTTCTTGACCGTGCAGGAACGGATTTTTTTCAGTGAGGTTAGCGTGTACGTGCGTCAGACAGTTTATTCAGGGACAGTAAACTTCAAGTATGTTTAGACCAAGAAATGATGAGGGTAACCCAATAATAAGAGAGGAAATACAAGACCATGACTCAAGAAATCTTACTTGTCAAAGCTGGAAAAATACTGATTTCCAGTGTCAGCAGACGTGTACGAGGATTGTAAGCAAGTGCTCGAATTCGAAAGGGCGATTGAGGTCGCTCACTCAAATTAACTTGAATCATATCGTTCTGGCTCTGGAGTTGTATCCAGTTGGGCCATGGCATGCGTTCAAAAAACAGAAACAAAAGCCGGTTGGGTAGTCCTACACCACCCATACTGGATTGCTCTAACTGCAAATTCAAATTACCATTTTCAACCACAGGCAAAAAAGTCATATCGAATGGTATGACACGGCCAAGAAAAAGAATATCGAGCTGAGCTTTCCAATTATTTGCAAATTTGACTTTGGCACTTTGCAAAAACCGATTCAAATCTTTCTGACGAGGTAAATCATAGGCCAAATATGCGTTGATGGCTTCGTCTCCTATAGACATTTGGATATTTGCTGGCGTGCCCGAAGGTATGCTCTGCAATGGAACAGTTGAAGCACTCGGTTTAGGAAAACTCGTAACCCAAACCAGCAGTCCAATGGCTGCCAACAAATTTATCGAGAGAAGAACCACAAACGCTCGTTTCCAAATCATCTTCTATCCTCCTGTATGTCCATTTACAGGGACGAGGCGACCTTTTTGCCCGATCTCGTTTTTGATTTCTTCTTCTCAACTGGTGGTTTTATCTCAAACACTTTATCATTTAACCGCTTATCACTCTGCAAGCGAGGATAAAATTGACAATATTCTAAAACAGGACAAAGTTCGCACTTAGGATTTCTCGCTGTACAAACTTGCCGACCATGTTGAATCAACCAGTGATGCGTCTGGCTCCAGAGTTTTTGTGGAATACGCTGGCAAATCTGTCTCTCAGTAATATCAGGCTTCAAACTATTGGCAAGTCCTAAACGATTGGCTACGCGATTGACATGTGTATCCACTGCTAACGCTGGGATACCAAAAGCGTTTGAGACAACAACATTAGCCGTTTTTCTCCCCACTCCTGGTAAACGAATTAATTCGTCTTGAGCTTGCGGGACAAGACCATGATATTCTTTTAAAATCATTTTGGAAGCAGCAATAATATTATCCGCTTTGGCGCGAAAAAGTCCAACTTCCCTAATTTCCTCCTGTAACTCTTCCGATGTAGCCGCAGCAAATTCCTCAGGTTCACGATATTTTTGAAATAACCTTGCTGTAACCTGATTGACGCGAACATCCGTGCATTGCGCGGATAACATAGTGGCAATCAGTAATTCAAAAGGAGTCGTATAATTTAGAGCACATTTTGCATCTGGATAGGCAGCCTCTAGCTTAGCTAGCATCTTTCTTGCCTGAGACTTAGACAACAACCGCATCACTGACTCTCCTCTTCATCCACAGTAGAATCTATCTGATAACGTATCTCATTCGCTTTTTCCCAAACATTTTCCTGTTGAATATAGTTTACCAGAAGTTCTCTCACCATAGGTGCACCAAAAGTAACTTCTGTTCCGCATTGAAACTGGGGAAAAGTATGGGTTAAGTATAGATATTCACAAGTGGCAACACGATAAACGCCTTCCAAATTCATTTCTTTCCCCGCCAGCATGACCTTTTCAATCACATGCTGACCGTCCTGCAATTCTTTTGTATAAATCACTGCCCCGGCAACAGCAAGATGACCAATCACCGCTCCTCGGAACCCAAAACCCTTTCCTAATTTCATCTGAATCTCTGGTTGCAGCCCTACTTCAAGAATCGAGAGAATTTGCTGACCGGTCAGATTCATGAGTACAGGACGAGTTGGTGTGCTGCATGCTCCAAGAAGATGATATTGATCTGCACGCCCTGGCAGCAGACTGGCCGTTAAAGCTCCTGACATCATAATGGAAAGATGAGCATCATAATTCGCTAATAAAGCATCCGCTAACAAATTAGCAAAGGCAGATTCACCGCGGAAACGCACTTCTAAACGTTCTGGAATTTCCGCTACTTGTTTGCCCATCACTGTGTCAATCTCCGACCGCCAAGATTCATAGGCTGCCAGCATAGCCCTATCAAGGGGTTCATATTCATTCACTTCTACAAGTTCCACACTTACAGAACCTACTCGCTTCTCATCTGAAACCCATTCCAGCGACACATGCCCAAAAGCGCGACCATGCTTGCCAGCCTGAAAAATGTAGGTATGACCGACGACTTCCGGCTCGTGCATAAAGTGATGCGTGTGCCCTCCTAAAATCACGTCTATTCCTGGAACACGTTGCGCTAAAACGCGATCGTCAAAAAGGCCCAAATGGGAGAGGCAGATGACTACACTGCAACCTTTCCCGCGCAGTTCTTGAACAACCTCTTTCGCCGTTTCAAAAGGCGGAGCAGCCTTAACACCAAGCGGTTGATAGGCAAGTGGATAAGCTGCCGTCAATCCAAAAACTCCTATGGTCACATTTTCCTGAGATAAAATCAACGCGCGATCAAAAAAAGGAAACGATTGACCATTGAGCTGCTGAAGATTGGCACAAAGTATACGCGTGTTTGCTAAGTTACCGAGTTCCCCCCATACACTGCTGGGTAAAGTAAGACCCTCGTTGTTCCCAAAAACCCATGCATCTACAGATAGAGCGCGCATCATAGCCGCGTTGACTCTGCCCAGCGACGCCTCAGTTTCCGGACGAACGCGGTCGATTAAATCTCCAATATCAAACGTCCATACTACTTCCTTGGAAGCTGTCAAATTTGCACGAAGAGCGCGCAGGCGATGGCCTACGCGCATATAATTTTCGAGAGAGCTGTGCAAATCGTTTGTGTGCAGCAAATGAATTTTCATGCGGTCATCCCCCTCGATATCCATGACCGCGCGATTTCGGATACCGTTTGCTAACTTTTTAGCGCACGGCGGAGCACTTTACCAACGGCTGACTTAGGCAAACTATCCCTAAATTCGAAGCTGCGTGGAACTTTATAAGCAGCAAGTTGCTCCCGGCAAAACGCGTGAAGCTCTTCCTCACTGACCGACATGCCTGGCCTTAGAACCACGTAAGCCTTTACCGTCTCTCCCCGATAATCATCCTCTACACCAATTACAGCGGCTTCTAGAATAGCCGGATGGCGATAGAGCGCTTCCTCTACTTCGCGCGGATATACATTGTAACCACTGGCGATAATCATATCTTTTTTACGATCGACGATAGAAAAAAATCCATCCTCATCCATAGTAGCAATATCTCCTGTCAACAGCCAGCCATCCAAAAGTACTGCTGCCGTCTCCTCAGGACGCTGCCAATAGCCTAACATAACCTGAGGTCCAGCAATGGCTAATTCTCCTTCACTGCCAACCGGAACTTCTTCTGCTGGATTATCAGGATTGACAATCTTCGCAGACGTACCTGGAATAAGCTTACCAATACTGCCTATTTTACGAGATGCAAGCGATGGATTGCTGTGTGTGACGGGTGACGCCTCGGATAATCCATAACCTTCTAAAACAGTTGCGCCAGTGACCTGTTCAAAAATTTCCAAGACCTTCACAGGCATAGGTGCTCCCCCGCAATTGCATACGCGCAAAGAAGACAATATATCCGAACCGGGTGTAACAGCTTGAGCCAGTGCTACATACATAGTGGGGACAGCTGGAAACAAAGTTATTTTATAATTTTGGATCGCATCTAGAGCATCCTGTACGGAGAAACGCGGCAAAATCACCAAGGGAATACCACTGACAAGAGGAAGATTCATGGCAACTGTCATAGCGTAGACATGAAAAAACGGTAAAGCAGCCAGCGTAATATCGTCCGGTCGAACACCGTTTTCAACAGTATGCGTGGACTGAATGGCATTAGCTACAATATTTCTGTGCGAAAGCATAGCACCTTTAGGTCGACCTGTAGTCCCTCCGGTATATTGCAACACAGCGAGAGTATCAGCAGGTGAAAGATTCTTTACAGGTTCAGCAGGACTTGCGGCCATCAGCACTTCCATAAATGAAACTGCTTGAGTCGGCAGAGAGTCTGTCGCTCCTCCTTGTAAATTTACTACCACAAGGTCTTGTAAAGCATGTCTTTCTGTCATTTTTTCAAGAACAGGTAAGAATGAATCGAGTAAAATCAGCATGCGCATACCCGAATCTTCAAGTAAATAGGAGAGTTCTGGAGCGGTGCTCATGGGATTGACCTGCACTACGACAGCACCAATTCCCGTAATAGCATAATAAGCTATAACGTACTGAGGGCAGTTTGGCAACATGATACCCACGCGATCGCCCTGTTGAATACCTTTTGAGCGCAAAAAACCCATAAATTTTTTGACAGCTCCCAGTAACTGACCATACTTTAAAGTATGCCCCATAAAGTGAATTGCCGCTCCGTCTGGATTGCGACTCGCAGATTCGGCCAACATATCAAAAATCATCTGATTAGGTATATCGATAGCGGCTCCACTAGCAATCATTTCTTTACCTCCTGACACCGTGTCATGATAAGGCTTACATTGAGGCATTCGTGATATAAAGCGAGTTTCCTGCTAGATAATCGAGACTTCCAAATATTTTATGACGATCCGTCATTATTGATGACCTTGCAATAAATGTTCATCCATTTCCAATATCGGATGTCAACTGGTAGATGGACAATAGACGTTGAAAGACCTCTTGAAATGAAGCTAACGCTTGATGGGCTTGCATCTCAAGAATTTGCTCGGCAGACCATTTTTTTCCTATCAACAAGTCTCCTTGGCGACGATTTTTACATTTTTCCGCCATATCTTTAAATTTTTCCACATGAACATCCCGTGCTGAAAGATAAATTGGTTTCGTATGATCTTCCATCCAAAAATAGTCCGCTGGAATATGTTTGATAATCGTTTCTGCATGGTTTTCGAGACGTTGAACAATCGCTGATTTATTGGGGGACTCGTAGAGAACGCCAAACATGACAAAAACATGTGTTGGCCAAATACCCAATTGAAAATGTGGATGCTGTTTATAGCCACGAGGATTCTCTGAGAATGCTACCCACGTATCTTTAGGAGGATTGACTGTCCGTCTTGCATGTTTGGCTACATGAGCATAAACAGGACGATGTAAATCATAAGAGAGTTGTTGCGCAAACTGAGCACCGATTTTTTCTAACTTAGGTCGAATAACAGATTTAATGGCTTGCATTCTTCCATCGAGATCGGGCACATCAAATACTGAAAAGTCGTCTGCTTGAAATACCGGAAAATCTTCTAAATTCAACCTGTTCTCTTCCTTTCCATTCAAATGTTCCTACGTTTTTTTCAGAAATTTGTTCACGATTGCAAGGTTGCAACATAACATACTCATAAAAGCTGCAACGTACGCAAAGGTTACTTGCCTTTGTTGAAATCTTTCAGAAACCTCCCTCTTGAAAAGGTTGGTTGCAAAGGAGGAAATACAGTGACATCTGATGAAAAAACGGTGTCTCGTTCTGACGCCTGGTCTCCAGAAGACGATGTGAAGCTAGCAAATCTTGTACTTCAACATATTCGTTCTGGAAGCACTCAATTGCGCGCTTTTGACGAAGCTGCCACATTATTAGGCCGAACATCCGCTGCTTGCGGCTACCGATGGAACGGTGTTGTTCGCAAACACTATCGGGATGAAATTGAAAAGGCAAAAGAAGAAAGGAAAACGAGTAAAGTACATTCGAGTATTCAAGAAGTAGAGACTTCAGACTCCAATCCACATCAGAAAAGCGTATCGCAGGAATTGTCAATGACCGATATTTTACATTTTCTGCAAACGTACGAACAAAAGTTTCAACATCTCCAGCAGCACGCTTCTCAGCTAGAAAATCTGAATAAAGATTTGGCCAATCGGATTGGACAATTGGAAGTACAAGTAATCCACCCTCAAAGCAGTTCTTTTACAGAAATATCTTCAGAACAGCTTGATGATGATTCAAAAACACTGTTTGCAATCTTACAACGCGCAAAAAAGATTTTACAGGATTCTCATTAAGGCTGTAGGTTTCCATCTTCAGACAGCTTAGTGCACTTTCGAAAAGGTATAATCCACACTATTTAACTTGTTCCTCAGAGTCAAGCATTGGATTTACTGAGTTGGGAAGCAAATCAACAAACAAATGTGAAGCAAACAGGCTCTTTACCGCAATGAGCAAAATGGGGCCAATGAACAAACCTATAAAACCCATAGCTTGTAAACCTACGTAGAGTGCAAATAGCGTGGAAAGTATATCAAGTCCTACGTTATTGGCAAGAAATTTAGGTTCAATCAAATGCCTGAGTATCGAAACACCCACTTGCAATGAGAGTATTTTTATGGCAATGGACAGATGACCGGTTGTAAAGGCCAGTAGAGCCCAAGGTACAGTTAACAACGCAGATCCCACAATAGGTACTATACCAAAGAGACCAAACAGAATTCCAAGCAGTACAGCAAACCTAAAGTGCAAGAGAAGAAGTCCGCCAATGCCAAGCACAGCAGATAGAATCATCAGTAATAATTGAACCCGGATGGTACCCACAAACGCTTTATGAATATCGCGAATAACACCTTCCATTTTAGCGGACCATCCGGGAGGCAGTATACGAAAAAAACGTTTTGTCATGCTCTCCCTATGCAATAACAAGAAAAAGGCTGTAATGACTGCAATAATGGCAACAAAAATAGTTTCTGGCAGATGCGTGACGGACATTAGCACTTCTGTCGCAAATTTTTGCAACCATTTTTCTGCACTCGCTAATACGTGCACAAAAGTATTCTGCAGTTGATTCGCCACCTGTGGCGGCAAATTACCGTATAAGATCTCGCCGCGCAGGACTTGTTGATGAATCCATAGCTCTCCTGAACGCAGTAAATATTCAGAACCCAGCGTCAAGGTTGGCGCTTCTCTTGCCACACCAACAATAGCCGCGACAAAAAAGACGACCAGTAATGCCACACAAATACCGAGCGTCAGCAATACAGCTAATAAGCGCGGTATACGAATTTCTTCCAAAAAGCGAACCACAGGCAATAACAAGACAGCCACTATCCAGCCAAGAATGAATGGAAGAATATATTTTAATAGTAATCCAACAACAAGAATGACCAGAGCGACAAAAAGAAACAACGCGGCAACTTCTGCTACGCGCAACCAATATTTATGCAGGCTTTCTTCACGTGCCAGCACCGCCTTGCTCCTCTCTGCCGATGCTCAATTTCAACATTCAGATAGCCATTACACTTTGCGCAAAAAAACTCGACGCAATGTAAAACCCGTACCAATAAGTAAAAATGCCAAAATAAAGAGTAATGTAGCCTCGATATTATGTTTGGGTATGGACATAATGTAACTGGCTGATGCTAACGAAGCTGCTCCGAAAATGGCAAAAAGCAACATAATTATTTTTTGTCCACGTGACATCATGATGACATTAACCCTCCTCAACTATCATCGCTTCTAAAGCTATTTCCATCATATCACGGAAGGAAGTTTGTCTCTCTTCCGAAGTCGTGGTATCTCCTGTCAGGATATGATCACTAATGGTAAGAATAGAAAGTGCCCTGCGTCCATAGCGAGCTGCCAAGGTATAGAGCGCAGCGGTTTCCATCTCAACTGCCAACACTCCGTAATTTTGCAGTCGCTGATAGATGCTTTCATCTTCATGATAAAACGTATCGGACGTAAAGATATTACCTACCCAATATTTTCTTCCGATCCGTTCGGCTACGTGATAAGCTTGTTCCAGCAACGCGAAATCAGCGGTTGCTGCATAGTGAACACCTGGCAAGCGCAGACTCGGCACAGCAGAATCTGTGGAAGCACTCATGGCTAAAACGATATCTCTAACCTTCATATCTGCATGAAGCGCCCCTGCAGTACCTACACGTATGAGTCGCCGGACTCCATAATCAACCATCAATTCATGAGCGTAAATCGAAATCGAAGGCACACCCATCCCTGTTCCCTGCACAGAAACTCGGTTCCCTTTATAAAATCCAGTAAATCCATACATTCCTCGTACTTCATTATACATTTGCGCATTCTCTAAATAATTGTCAGCTATAAACTTAGCACGTAACGGATCGCCCGGAAGCAAAACAGATTCGGCAATTTCCCCGTGCTTGGCAGCTAAATGAATGCTCATTGAATGTTCTCCTCGTTTTTATTCGTATTATGCCACTTCTATGGAATGGAGAAAAGCGCCGAGATACGACAATTTGCCCAGCCAAACAAACCTGGGCAAATGGACTAGGCTATGGGACGGGTCCTCTGATGAATTGGGAGGAATATCACATAAAACTTGCATAGGGGGTAATCATAAAATATTCAACATCCAACCTTCAGGCAGGAAGATTAGCTACAAAATAACGTTGACATAATGTCCAAGCTTCACTACAATCACGAGCCACAATAACACGATGAGCGCCACTGCGACGGTAAAGACGAATTTTATTGGCATCAGCAGTCAACACAATGACTAATGGAATATTGGCTTCCCGTAACGACTGCGCTATCAAAGCTGTCCGAACAAAATCACTGTCTTCTTCAATCAAGGCTACATCAAACTGATAAGAAGATACCGCTCGAATAACATCTGTTTTTCTTGCATCTGTTTCAATGAGCGCTTTACCGTATCTCGATTTTAATTCTCCTCGATGCCCTTCAAAACAATCAAGTACATGAGCTTCAAGACCAAGCGCTTGAGCACGATGCAAATATTCCAGTCCTGAATTAGACAAGCTGGCAATAAGTAACTTTGTCATATAGCTCTCTCCCCCGCTCCAAATGGAAGCGCTTACAGGACTATTATACACCAATCTTCATCATTATAACAGTGACAATAACCAAATGGGCTTGCTCTATTGTGATCAAATTTTTTCGCTAGCTACAAGTCTTACTCTCTATTCAGAACGGATTTTCACGGTGTCGATGCGTTATCTGTCTGCCTTGGTGGGCTTTTTCTCCTCAGTTGCGGCGGCATCCATTTCCCCCTGTCGGGCACGAGCTACTGCAGAACGCAGTTGATCGCCATACCTATAGACAATTTCTCTTGCTTCGCGAACTTTCTCCATTTGTACAGCATGATATAATTCGCGGCAAATGGAAATACCGAGATCACCCGGCAAACCAAGCACACGCAGAGCAGAGCGAAATGGCTCCTGTAAAATGCGAAAAGCATTTTCTAAAATAGAGTTTTCAGCCACTTGAGCTAGCACTTCAAAAAAACGTAACTCAGCAGACAGGCGCGCTTCCATATGATGAGCGGCACATTCCATCTCAAATACAGCATAAGACAGTGCACTGTAATCGCGGCTGCCTCGCTCTCGAGCAGCCACCGTTGCCACACCTGCCAACACGGCAATCAATGTGTCGAGCAGGTCTTCGACCTCGCCAATGCCCAGTAACCACGCAGCCTCCAACGGCTCCATCCACATCTCTACACTCGCCGTTCGCACATAAGTTCCATCGCCATGGCGAAACTCTACCAGCCCTTGACCACGCAACATTCCTAGCGCTTCTCGCACTGTTGCTCTGCTGCATTGGTAAGTTTCCGCCAAATGAGCCAACGGCGGCAACTTTGTTCCAGGGCGGTATTCACCTGACTCTATTTGTGAACGAATTTTTTGTGCTACACGCATATACAGTTTATGAGATTCCATGGACGTTCCTCGCTTCGCAGAATGAGCGGCCTACGCCCTAAGATACTGATCTTTTCGCCTATATTTATCTTCCAAGCGCAGAATCTACAGTTTGAGATCAAAGCCACTCAGTGACCACTCCCTTACCGAAAGGCAGGGACTTCTCAGAACACGCATCGACAGCCTACATTCGCTCAAGCTTTCACGACAAGATTCAACAACTTGCCAGGAACGTATACTTCCTTGACAATGACACCATCGTTTAACCATCCTATAATTTCTGGAAGCTTCTTGGCAGACGCAATGACCGCTTCTTGAGAAGCATCCGCTGGCATGCGCAAATGACCGCGCACTCTGCCATTAATTTGTACCACAAGTTCAACCTCATCATCACGCAACCATTTTTCATCCACTTTTGGCCATGATGTCGCAAAAACGGATGACGAATGTCCCAAAAGCGACCAAAGTTCCTCGCCCAGATGGGGAGCAAACGGAGACAGACAAACAGCCAAAGTTTCTAAAGTAGCTAGATCTAGTCCATGTGCGCTTTCCGCCTGCAACGCGTTGATATATTCCATAAAGGCACTTACGGCGGTATTAAAGCGGAACTGCTCCATTCGTTCTGTCAGCGTAGCCACAAAACGATGACGCAACTTGTTCAAACTGTCACGTGCCGGAACAGGTTCACCCATAGCTTGAGCGAATAGTCGATATAACCTCTGCAGAAAACGAGCGACACCTTCCAATCCGTTGGTATTCCATTCCGCTTCATCTTCGGGTGGCCCCACAAACATTTCGTACATCCGCAGTGCATCAGCACCGTATTTGTCAATAATTTCATCCGGACTCACAACGTTTCCTTTTGATTTGCTCATTTTTGCACCGTTTAACGTGATCATACCCTGCGTAAAAAGGTGCTGAAACGGTTCATCAAAGTCAATCATTTGAAGGTCATGAATGACTTTTGTAAAGAAACGCGCATAGAGAAGATGCAATACCGCATGCTCCACACCGCCAATATACATATCCACAGGCAACCAGGCATCCGCTTTTTCCTTGCTAAATGGAGCGTTTGGATTGTGCGGGTCGACATAACGCAAAAAATACCAACTGGACCCTGCCCACTGTGGCATTGTGTCTGTTTCTCGACGTGCCGCCCCCCCACATCGTGGACACGTAGTATTTACGAATTCGGGAATGGCCGCAAGTGGCGATTCACCAGTGCCTGTTGGCTCGTACTTTTCCACATCAGGCAGACGAACAGGCAAATCGTCTACAGGCACTGGAACAGTCCCACACGTATCGCAATAAAGGATAGGAATAGGTTCGCCCCAGTAACGCTGGCGGGCAAATACCCAGTCACGCAACCGATAAGAAATGGTTTGCTCCCCTTTTTTCTTCTCTTCAAGCAATTGAATCATGGCCTTCTTGGCATCTGCTACCGTCAGACCATTGAGCCCCTCTGAATTGACCAGCACACCATCCCCTAGGTAAAGAACTCCATCTTCTGCTTCCTTTCCTGGCTCTGTTACCACTGTACGAATGGGTAGACCAAACGTCTGGGCGAATTCAAAATCTCTTTCATCATGTGCGGGAACGGCCATAATTGCACCAGTTCCATAATCCATCAAAACATAATCAGCTATCCAAATGGGCAACTCCGCACCAGTAAGAGGATGGATAGCGTACGCACCTGTAAATACGCCAGTTTTGCTCTTGTCCACAATCTGCCGGCTAACAGCTGATTTTTTTAAGGTTTCTTCCACATACGCGTTCACTTCGTTTTGCTTTTCAGTTGTGCTGATCTTCTGAACCAACGGATGTTCTGGAGCAAGCACCATATAGGTAGCGCCATACAGCGTGTCGGGCCGAGTACTGAACACCTCAATTTGCTCATCGGGATGTCCTGCGACACCAAATAGAATTCGCGCTCCTTCACTTCGACCAATCCATGCTCGTTGCATGCGTTTCACATGTTCCGGCCATTCGAGTTTATCGAGATCGTCCAACAGCCGATCTGCATAAGCGGTAATTTTGAGCATCCACTGATTCATTTCCCGCTTTGTCACTTCCGCACCACAGCGGTCGCAACAACCATCGACAACTTCTTCATTAGCAAGGCCTGTTTTACAACTGGGGCACCAATTAATTGGCATTTTCTTGCGATAAGCCAGTCCTTTTTCAAACATTTTCACAAAGAAAAATTGTGTCCAGTGATAGAAATCTGGAGAACTTGTATTCACTTCCCGATCCCAATCATACAAAGCGCCAATCTGTTCCAGCTGACGCTTGAAATTTTGAATATTTTTGGACGTTGATAGGGCTGGATGAACACCATGGGCAATCGCGTAATTTTCTGCTGGCAAACCAAACGCATCCCAACCCATGGGATGCAACACATCATAACCCTGTAAGAGTTTGTAACGACTCCAGACATCAGAAATGGTATATCCTCGCCAATGTCCTACATGTAATCCCTCTCCTGAAGGGTAGGGAAACATATCCAAACAATAATATTTTGGTTTTTGACTGTCTTCTTGAACACGACTCATATTGTCTTTTTTCCATTTTTCTTTCCATTTAGCCTCAATGGTTTTTGCTACATATTCCAACGTCACCACTCCTGCCGTTCCACTACAGATTGGAAAGCAGTATACCGCAATCCCAGGCAGAAGAAAAGTCGGACATTCAGCCCGACCTTTTTTATGCCAACAATTTTCACTTTTTGCGAGCCATCAGATAGCTCCTGCAATAGAATCGTTAACGGCGCGAATTTGAACTAACTCCGAAGAACTGGAGAATAAACAGGAAGAGGTTGATGATGTCCAAGTAGAGTGACAAAACAATCCAAGGAACATATTGTTCAGCTACACCGTATTTGGAAAGACGGTTCACGTCAAAAAGAATATAGCCAATAAATATGGCAATTCCGATGAAAGAGTAGATCAATTGTCCGGTAGTTCCAAAGTGCACGAAGAAGGACACAATCCCCATCAAAATCAGGGCGATGAGTCCAATAAAAAGAAATCCGCCGAGGAATGAAAAATCCATGGAACTGCGAGACGCTACAATACTTGCAACCAAAAAGGAAATTGCTGTTACACCAAGTGCCTCCAATACCAGACCTGAACCGTAAGTTTGCGTGTAATACGCAATCGTTGGGTAAAGTGTTAACCCAGAAATGAAAGTGAAACTAAAAACAAATGGATAGCCAATGGTTCGCCTGCGCTGAAGAAACATGGCCACCACAATCATAATAATCTCCGCAAACATAGCAATACTCACCAAAACGGGAGGCACGAATTGCCCAGCGTAAACGCCAATCGTCGCAAACAAAAGTGAAGCAAACAATCCTAAAAACACTCTACTCATTAAGCTTCCACGAGATACTGAGTACGTCTGCATCAAATATTCACCCTTTCGCTTAACAGTTTCTCCAAAATTTTTTCATACACTCGCGGCCACGCATATTTGTCCCAATCTTCCACAGGAACCCAAATCATGAGCTCCATTCTTTTCTGACTCTGTCCAAAAAGTTTCTCTAAAGCTAAACCCACTGGACGACAAACATGAACTTCCCATTCAAGATGAGTAAAGACGTGCTTCTCTGTGGCAACTGGCACCAGATAGGGTTGAGGTGATTCGCTGATCTCATCCGCGAGCAAAGAACCTGCAACCAAACGTTCCATTAAAGATTCGGCCAAGCGCAAAGCAGAAGGCAACTCGGAGCCGCCATCCTCTGTCCGCTCTTCGGACAAAGACGGCAATTGCCACATTCCCCCTAATAAGCCTTCCTCAGGACGCTGTTCAATGAGCAACTGACCTGCGTGTTCTAACCAAAGGGCACTCACCAGCATCTTTTTACGAGCAGCCTTAGCCACTTTCACAGGCAATTCTGCGGCACAGCCTTCACGTTTCGCCCTGCAACCCTCGGCAAGCGGACATAACAAACATTGTGGCGATCTCGGTGTACAGACAATCGCGCCAAGTTCCATGATCGATTGTGTTACGTCCGATGGAACATCGTTTGTCAGCCAATATTCGAGCAATTTGCGTATCCTTCGAACAACGTTGGTGTTACGTACCGGCTCGCGAATACAAAGCAAGCGTGACATTACGCGCAGTACGTTGCCGTCAATAGCTGGCTCAGGTTGACCCATAGCAATGCTGAGTACAGCCCCCGCAGTGTAATCCCCTACGCCTGCCAATTGCAACCATCCGTCTCTCGTCTTGGGAAAATCTCCACCCCATTCTTGACAGACCTGTTTTGCAGCAAGGTGTAAGTTTTTAGCGCGCCGATAATAGCCCAGCCCTTGCCAATGTTTGAGCACCTGTTCTTCGGAAGCTTTGGCTAAATCAGCGACACCAGGAAACGCTGAAAGAAAGCGCAAATAGTAAGGAATGACCGTCTCCACTCGCGTTTGCTGCAACATGGTTTCAGAAACCCAGATGGCGTAAACATCGCAAGTTCTTCGCCATGGCAAATCGCGACGGTTTTGTCGGTACCACGTCACCAGTTTATGTCCATATTCCTGAAAATTTTCATCCATGACGATCTCTGTTGATGATTTTCACAGCTTTCTTGCTCAGAATGCTGCCCCTACCTCCTTTAAACCTTTAGAAAAAACACTGCCGCGAGAGGAAAAGATCCCTGTTGATATTATACAGCGTTTTAAATCATGCGTACATTCCTGCAAAATGGACACACTAGCGGCGGGAGGTGCTAACCATGTGGGATATGATGAACGGGGTTGCCAATTCTGTGCGTGGCCGATTTATGCCCCGCCGACGAAACGGTATCGGCACAATGACCGCCTTAGTAATTGGTGCGAGTGTCGGTATCGCGGCCTGGGAAGCGTTCCGTAAAACGCAAAACGCGCCGCGAATGAATTCTGGCTCAGTCGGCAATGGCGCTGCGCAAATCGCATCAGAAGTCATGAAGGAGATTCAGGAGTAGCCCCACTCGCAAGAGCCCTCACTGGCAGCGGAACAGAAGCGGGAAGGCAAAAAGCCATTCCGCTTCTTCTCCCGTTTATTCTGCTAAACATTTACACAACTTCTGCACCAAATGTAGCCGGAAAATGCCGCAAGCTATCCAAATGACCAACTTCGTTAAAAGAAGCTACTCCCTGCTGATGAACAACCAGACGCAAATTGCGAGATTGTGCCGTTTTCCATTCATAAAGACCGTTCAACGTGTAGCGCACACAGATATCCGTGCAAACACCCACGAGATGAATTTCGTCCACTTCATACTCTTCCAGAATGGAAAGCAAATTTGTACCAGAAGTAGCATTGTACTGTTTTTTAGATAGGGTTAACCATTGACCCTGTTTTGCCAATTCATGCAAACTTGAGATTTCTTCCACCAACTCTTGTCCCCATGTACCGCGTAGATTATGAGGAGGAAATAGACCAGAGGATATTTCCCAATCTTCCGGATCATGGTTGTCTCTGGCATCTACAACAAGTTGCCCATGGGTCAGAAAATTTTTCACTTGTTGACGACAATACGGCAATATCGCCAAGCCTGCCTCGCCACAATTTAATGAACCTTCCAAACGTATAAAATCATTGGACAAGTCAATCAATAACAGCATTTTCATGACAGTTTTCGCTCCTAGGGATAGCGTCTGTTAATACCGTACTTATGTTTCCAGATATTATAAGACAATCGACTTCGCTTCATAGAGTCTACAAACTTTTGAGTATTGTCCAACACTCGACGCGCTTCTGCTGGGGAAACTTGACGTGAAAATACCGCCTCGCCAAATTCCTCCAAGTCGATAACATGGTAATAAGAGCGCTCATAAATGAGAACGTCCACATACATATCTTCAATGTAGATGTACTCCTGGTCTTCCCACACTTTAACGAGATCGACATAATGGTCAAATCTCAGACGAGGATGTTTGACAGGAACCCCATCATCCAGACAAGTACTGACTCCAATACCCCATTGTGGATATATCTCCCGCATGTGATTGGTATATCCCGCTTCAAAAGCGGGACGCTGAATAACCACCAATCCAGGTCGACGAAATAAACGTTCTACTTTGAACGGCTCATTGCTCCTGTCAATACCACGCTCTTCGCGCTTATGAATTTGTTGGACGCGACCTGGGCGTAACGCCATTGCGTCAATAACTCCTCCCTGTAAAGAACCATCTTCCAGTAAGCGTACCATGATTCACCGGTCTGAACAAGAAAGTTGGTATGTATACAAGTACGCAAATCAGTGACAATTGTCATGGTTCTATTGTGACGCAGGTGACTAGATATGAAAAACATTTTTCATTACCTTTTTCATAAGAGATTGAAAAAAAGTGGAGGATGACAAATTGACATCCATTCTTGAGTTTCAAAACGTAAGCAAGAACTATGGCAGTAAACGCGCCGTTGACAACCTGTCTTTTAGTATTGAAAAAGGTACCATTGTAGCACTATTAGGTCCAAACGGCGCCGGAAAAACAACCACAATGGCTATGTTGCTCGGTCTGATTCAACCAACAGACGGCAAGATCACTGTGTTACATGGCAATCCTCGCCAGCCCGCTACACGCCGACAAATTGGGGCCATGCTACAGAATGTGTCTTTGCCAGACAAGATCAGTGTACAAGAACTTCTGCAACTGTTTCGCAGCAATTATCCAAACCCAGCTTCACTGGAAACATTGTTACAAATGACAGGCTTGACTGCAGAGCGTCACAAAGATGCCAGCAAATTATCAGGCGGTCAGCAGCGCAGAGTTCAATTTGCTCTAGCCATGGCTGGAAATCCTCAATTCCTCGTGCTTGATGAACCGACGACTGGAATGGATGTGAATAGTCGCCGGGATTTTTGGCATCAATTGAGGGGATATACAAAAAACGGAGAACGAACACTTTTACTTTCCACTCATCATTTAGAAGAGGCCGATGCTATTGCCGATCGCATTTTAGTCATCCAACACGGCAAATTGATTGCTGATGGCTCACCTGCTGAAATTAAAGCGAAAACTGGCTGGAGTTATATACGCATGCAAATAGGTGAAGGTTTCACGGCGGCAGACTTGCAATGTTTTTTAACCTCCGAAGACGAATGCTCTATGGAAGGTCGTAAAGTACAAATTCGGACACGCGACTCTGACTCCCTATTGCGTAAGTTACTTCGAACTGAATTGCCCCTCTCTCAAATTGAAGTCAGTCAAGGCAAACTGGAAGATGCTTTTTTCGCAATCACGAATAAGGAGAACTATGAGGAGGTCACTGTCTCTTGAAGGCTTATTGGGCTCAATGTCGCTTTGAATTGAAACGATCCATGCGCAACCGAAGGCTGATTATTTTAAGTTTGTTGCTGCCGCTTTTTTACTATTTTTTCTACGTAAATTTATATGGGAACAGCTCACAAACTTTGAGTGGTTTGCCTTGGAAAACCTATTTCCTGATGTCTATGGCCAGTTTTGGAACCATTGGCACAGTCATGAACTCGCTTGCCAACCGCGTCGCAGTAGAACGCACGCAAGGCTGGCTAAAATTATTGCGCACCACGCCTTTGACAAGCAGGCAGTATATCCTCAGTAAAATTGTCACACAACTTTTGCTTGCTTTTTTGACAATTCTTATCATGTTTGCGGCTGCTGCTATTTTTACGCACGTTCATATGCCGATTCGTCTCTGGATAGGCGCATTGCTTGGTATAATGTTTGCATCTTTACCCTTTATGGCACTTGGTTTTACTATTGGCGTGTTGGCTGGTGAAAATGCGGCGAGTGTGGCTTCTTCAGCTGCATATATACTACTCTCCATCTTTGGTGGATTGTGGTTTCCTGTCGCCATCATGCCTCATTGGATGCAACACTTAGCCCATTGGTTGCCAACTTTTCGAATGGCCAATGTCGCCTGGAGAATTGTTGACCATCAATTTCCTTCTACCACTGACATCTTACTATTGCTCACATATTTTGTGATTTTTGTGGTGATAGGCGGCTTAGCGTTTAATCGCGATCAAAAAAATCTCTCTGTCTAAAATCAAGAAGTGATTAAGTGTGCTTGTTCTTACATGGATTGATTCAATTTTTCAGCAGCTATGAAGAAATGGAATTGAAAGATAAGTGAGGGATTGCGAATGAAAATGTTCAATCATCTCTTTTTCGTTCGCACATCCTATCAATTGTTGCTCGTTATCCCTGCTATCTATTTGTTTGATGTACATGGTATCACTCAGCGTATTATTGGGTTTCTGCTTCTCATCTTAACAGCGTATTTATATTCGTTTGCTTTTCGCAAACCGATTCGTATATGGCATTACTTCTCTATTGTCATTCAGGCGGCCATCATTCTCTCGCTCGCCTGGTTTTATTCAATAGGATATTTTTATATGGAGTACTATTTGATTGCCATTATCATTTTCTCAGTTCCTCCTTTAGTAGCTAAAAAACTGATTGCACTTACTCAACTCATCTTTGCTGCAGAAGCTGTATGTATGATTCATTATCAGCATTTGTCTTGGGGCCCTGCTCTTCTGGTTTACATTACTGTATCTCTCAGCGTATTTGCCATGTACTTTATTATGAGCCAACAAATCCGACTGAACGATGCCAATTTGAGACTTCGTCAACAAAATGCTGAAATCGAATTTTTAACACAGATCAATGAGAGGGAACGTATTTCTCGTGAATTGCACGATGTCATGGGTCATGAACTGGCGAGCTTGACATTGGGTGCCCAACTAGCTCAACGTCAATTGCAACATGGTCATTACGAAGCAGCAGAACAGGAACTAAAATTTATAGAAACCGCGGCACGGGAAGCCTTGAACAGAGTCAGACAGTACATCGCCGTTAATCAAACTCGCCTATTCCATGAAGAATTACACATGATTAGCACTTTTCTGGAGAAGGCTGGTTGGTCTGTTTCGACCGAAATCTCACCGTGTATACCGCAGAATCATCCTACGCTCCAAGTCTTCGCTGCGTGTTTGCGTGAAATTTCAAGCAATATCGTTCATCATAGTGAAGGAGAAAATGTATGGATTCGTCTACTTCGGGACCAAACCGGAGAAGAGGAGAAAATATGGATGCTTGTACAAAATGATGGACAATCCAAAAAAGCAACCGGATCGGCCAGAAAAGGATTAGGGCTGATGGGCATCCAGAGTCGAATTTCAGCAGCTGACGGACAAGTTTTCCACTGGCAAGGTGAAAAGCCAAAACACCTTGATTTACCGAATGATTTACACGTGCAATCTCTGCATGAAGGATACAGTATATTACTTGTACTACCCCTCCTTCAGAAAACGAAACAGAAAATTCATGAACCTCACCAGGATATTGAGGTGTCCGAATGATAAAACTCTTTATTGCTGAAGACCAAAGGTTAGTCAGACGAGCGTTAGCTCAATTGCTATCCTTTGAAAGCGATTTTGAAGTCGTAGGTGAAGCAGCAGACGGTGATGAGGCCATAGCTGGTCTTCGTTCAACTTCTGTCGATATTGCCATGTTGGATATTGAGATGCCAAAAATGAGCGGATTGGACGTAGCACAATGGATCAAACGGGAAAAGCCGGAATGTCGAATTATTATTGTGACTACTTTTGCCCGCCCTGGTTATATACAGCGTGCGATTTCCAGTGGCGCAAACGGTTATTTGTTAAAGGACGCTGAATTTACTGAACTAGCGTCAGCCATCCGTAAAGTAGCAGCAGGAGGAAAGGTCATTTCTCCCGAACTGGTATTTTCCGCTTGGGAATTTCAAAATCCTCTAAGCCCGAAAGAAATTGATATCTTACGTTTGGCAACTAAAGGATATTCAACGAAAGAAATAGCTTTAAAACTGCATTTAAGTGATGGAACAATTCGCAATTATCTATCCGATATCCTGAGCAAACTGCATGTTTCCTCCCGCTATGAAGCTGCTCGGCTTGCTCATGAACAAGGATGGCTTTAATTCTCACATGCACCAAATTCATGACTAGACCATACATACCATGAGCATAGCGATGGAAAAGTAACGTTATCGACGCATGATACGCCGTTGTGGATGAAATTTTTTCATGACCTTTTGACGCCAGATTTGAAAACGCCACAGAATTAAAGCCACAAAAGCGGCTATTAAGCCAAGGATTACTAAAATCCAGCGAGTTGGCAAGGCTTCAATCGGTTCAGCATAAGTCAAGGACGTGGGGGTATGATGCTCAAGAACCACAAAACGCCCATCAGCACCAAACAAGTGACTGTCGGGAGGAAGCACCACCGTCTGATCATCTAGGCGATTGAAAAAACGCAGATACCCTTCTTCATCTACCCCGTTATACACCCACTCAGCAATAACCGGTTCGCCAATAGTAACTTCTTGGTAGAGCGGATTGCGCGACTCAAAAGGAATAATCCAGCGCATGATTTCAAAGATGAAAGTTGCAGATATGATTGCCAATACAATCAACCAGCGCGGTTGCACCCATGGGCTACGCGCTTTTTTTGCAACAAACCGCACACGCCCCATCTCCCGTCACAGGGTCTATCATTATAATGTATGGGTTTGTTGTCCGGAGTAGACCAAGCTACTCATAAGGTTTACGGCTGAATTTGATCAGCTAATTCAATCAATTTGCGAAATCTGTGATTTAACCCTGATTTACTGACACGATTGTGCAAATGGCTACATAGTTCCTGTAGATTGGCTTCCGGATAACGAAGACGAAGTTCTGCAGCTTCACGAAGATGATCGGGCAAGGAAGATAGTCCTACCGTTGCTTCAAGACGGCGTATCGATTCCAATTGCCTCACGGCGGCACTGATGGTTTTGTTCATATTGGCGGTCTCACAATTGACAAGTCGATTTACCTGATTGCGCATCCCTTTTAAAATTCGAGTATCTTCAAACTTAAGCAAAGCTTGATGAGCGCCAATTATGGAAAGAAAATCCACAATTTTCTCTCCTTCTTTCAAATAAACAATATAAGCTTTTTTCTTTTGAAAAAATTTCGCGTTTAACTGATAACTATTCAAGAGTGACTGTACATACTTTGCATGTTCTTGAGAAGGTACCTGAACCTCAAGATGATAAGAAGAACTGCCAGGTGCATTCACCGAACCTGCTGCCAAAAATATGCCTCGCAAATAGGCGCGCAAGGCCTGGGTATGAGTATGTGGAGGTATACGAAACGGGAGATGCCCTTCTGTCATAGGCATATCACGCCAACTCAGTTGCTCCAGCATAGATAACGCTTGAGATTCGCTGAGACGGATTCCGTACACGTGATTTTTTTTCAATCGCATTTTTCGACGTACAACTACTTCTGCGGAAAGATTTAACATTTCCTTTAACTGTGTGTAAATACGGCGTGCGGTTGCTACATTTTCCGTTTCCATGACAATAGACAATCGACCATCTTGTTTTACAATTACACCAATTGAACTAACCACTGCGGCAAATTCACTGATTTGACAATCGGATCGTTCATGAATCCAAGTTAATTCTTTTTTTGTTTCGGAAGCAAAGGACATGCTTCCACCTCTCTTTCACCACTCGCCTGCACTCTCCCGCTCATAGCCAAGAAGGGACATAATTTGTTCGGCTATCAAACGACTGTCATGCCGAGCATATGTTGCATAATGCACAAAGTTTCTGGCAATCACACGAACACGCAATTGATGCAATCGCTCAATATCTGGTTGTACTGGGAACGAGTTTTGCTCACGATATTGATGCAACGCTTCCTCTGGAAAATTAGCCGAATTTACCAAGACATAATCAAACAAACCCGGCTTGGTATGATGATAAATCGTCTCTACGTGACTTGAAGCAGATAATTCATCCGTTTCACCAGGTTGCGTCATTACATTGCAAATGTATAATTTTAAGGCCTTACTGGACTGAATCGCCTCTACCATTCCAGGAATCAACAAATTCGGAAGAACACTTGTGTAGAGACTGCCTGGTCCTATCACAATGCCATCCGCTTCTTGAATGGCTTGTAACACTTCTGGTAGCGGTTTTAAGTCTTCCGGGACGAGTTGAATCTTTTTAATTTGCGATCCGGCCTCGGGGATTTTGGACTCACCTTCTACCACTCGACCATCAGCCAAGATGGCTTGTAGTTTTACATCTTCCTTGACGGCAGGCAAAACTCTTCCACGTACAGCCAAAACTCGGCTTGTCTCACGAATTGCTGATTCAAAATCGCCCATAATATGAGTCATGGCGGCCAAAAACAGATTGCCAAAGCTATGTCCGGCCAAACCTTCACCAGATTCAAAGCGAAATTGCAAGAGTCGTTCAAGCAACGGCTCAGTATCAGCCAACGCTACCAGACAGTTTCGAATATCGCCAGGCGGAGGCATGGAAAAATCACTGCGCAATCTCCCTGAGGAACCCCCGTCGTCTGCAACGGTTACAACGGCTGTTAAATCCACCTGAAACTCCTTTAATCCTCGCAATACTACAGAAAGTCCTGTCCCTCCACCAATAGCCACAATTTTCAATCGCCGCTTAGCTGCATTCGCAATTTGTCGATTGCGCCGCACATCACGCCACCAGCCCAACGCCAAAAGAAAAACTGCGGCTGCCAGAACCATACCGCCAGCTTCTGTACCATGTTGCCAGTTAGCTAACCGCAAGGTACCTGCCAATATCCCGACCCCGATACAAGCAACAGTCCAGGCTACCCACCACCATCTTCGCATGGTTTATCCCTCCCGCCTGCTGTCCCGATGTATCAGTTGAATATCTGATAAATTTTGCAAACTCTGAGCAAGATAACACGATATGGCTACCGAGCGATGTTTTCCTCCTGTGCAGCCAATACCGATGACTAAATGACTTTTTCCTTCCTTACGAAATTCAGGAATTAAAAATTGCAGCAAACCCTCTGTTCGTTTTATGAATTCTTGAGTGGCAGGCCACTGCATGACATATTCAAATACACGTTCATCTTCACCTGTCAACGGTCGCAAGTCATCAATATAGTAAGGATTAGGCAAGAAACGCACATCGAGAATCATATCCGCATCAATTGGTATTCCGTATTTGAAACCAAAAGAAACAATATGAACGGGCATGCGAGGTTGATGTTCCGCAAATCTTTGAATAATTTCCTGCTTCAATCGATTCGGACGCCAATGACTGGTATCCAAAACCACATCGGCTGCATTGCGAATCTGTTCCAATGCCGCTCGTTCTTTAGCTATACCTTCCAGCAAAGTCATTGAAGGTGCTATAGGATGCCGTCGTCTCGATTCCTTATAACGGCGAACCAATACTTCATCACTAGCGTCTAAATAGACTATAGAGAGTTCTAAAGATTGATTGAGACGCAATTGCTTTACCATTTCAAGGAGGGGTTCAAACCATTCTCCTCCACGTAAGTCGCATGCTAAAGCAACTTTGCTGATGCGTCCTCCCGATTGACCAACAACATCGAGAAACTTTGGTAACAATATCGGGGGCAAGTTGTCAATACAAAAATAACCAGCATCTTCTAAGGATTGCATGGCTACCGTTTTCCCTGCCCCAGACATGCCTGTCAAAACTAAAGTGCGTATGCGCTCCGTCACAGACTGCCCACTCCCTAGTCTCTTGTTCTTCAAGCATAGCACGCCACTCATTCCTCAACAACGACACAAAACCCATATCTCCATTCAACTGTCTTGGCATCCCATTAGGTTTTTATCCTTGACATCATTAAAAAAATGGCACCCAGATTGGGCGCCACAAGGAATATATTAAAAGGGGGTCAAATGTGCTACACCTGTATAGTACGCCGAACATATTGCAAGCGTGTTACAAACGGTTTAAGTTTTCATGACAACAGCTATTCTTTTTGGACATTTTGCAAAAGTAGTTGCTCAATTCTTTGAGAAGCCTTGCGAATTGAAGTGGATGAAACCTCAAACGCCTCTGAAAGTTCACGTAAAGTAACTGATATTCCTTCGTAACGGAGCACTAAATATAACAGCCCTCCAGCCCAAATTCCAATTTTACCAATTTTTTTATCGTCTTCCGGCAATCTGAGATACAGATATTTCAACCAGGTCTTTTTAACCAAGCCATGGATATTTTCATATCCTTGACGAAATAACCATAATTCAGCTAAGCTCCAAACTTCTTGATAATATCGATTAACCTGAAGGATGATGTCTTCTTGAACATCTGTTAGCGATAACCTTTGTAACTGATGATTGTGACGAATTTCCACAAAATTGACTTTGCTGATATGTTTGAGCAAAAGCAATGAGTAAATACGTAATTCTTCTTCAACATCCTGTTCCCGTAAAAATTGGCGAACCATTTTTTCAGCTACATCGTCCCCGATTTGACTAAGTGCAAAGAGAATGGAAAACTTGGTCTGCTGATTGCCATGAATTAAACCCCATTGAAGAGAAGCACGGAAAATTGGATCGTCACGCCATGTTTCAACATCCATCTCTTTCAATCGGCGTCTCATTTCTACATACTGCAGTTGTACGGGAATATCATACTGGTAAGAAATATTTACTTTTTTGTATCCTTCTTGTTCAGCTTCAGAAAGCACTCGCAGGTAATATTCAGCCATCTGATACATTTTTTCGTCTTTGGACAACTTAGTCCACCAACGCTTGGCAGTTGCAAAATACCCCGCATTTGCCGCAGCAGCAGCAATGGAATGAATCAGGATGACATCAGGATCAATTGTAAATCTCGCTATCGTCAAAAAGCAGCGCATTGCTTGAACATGCATCCCAACCAATCCATACGTAGTAGCCAATTTCATGGCCAAATCGTAGTTGAGCGGGAATACAGGTTCAAACTTACTGAAATATTCAACCGCAGCTTCTTGACCCCACTGCTGTTTAATATAAACCCCGTAATTACAGAGAGCATGCAAGTTGTCAGGCTGTTGGGTCAATACCTCTTCTGCCATTTTCAATGCTTTTTCAGTTTGCCCAGTGTAAAAATAAGCTAAGGACAAATTGTTGCGAGCAGCTATGTTTTCTGGCTCCTTGACAATCATTCTTTCCAGCCATTCAACAGCTTCTTCAAATTTACCCTGTTCTAACAAATGTCGACCATCACGCAAAGCAGCGGCACGCTCTTGTTCTTCTTGCTCTGCTTCATAACGTGAATAAGCCTGACCTCCGCCAAATTCTTCTAAAAGGAGATCTAACATCTCCTCTGCTTCCAATACATATTCACCATCAGGACAGACATCTAAATATCGTAAAATATACTCCTCTGCCAAATCATATTGGCCAAGATGAGCATAGTTATTAGCCAGATAAAAATAACATTCGGACATATCGGGATCCACTTCTTGCAAAACCTTCTCAAGAACGGCTATCGAATCTGTAAATTGACCTAATTCCGCTAAAATCCCAGCAACATTACAATGATTTGCTGGGTTATTTGGATCAGCCTCTACGGTTCTCTGAAAAGCACGCAACGCCCTGTGTAAATCGTTGCGCCGCAAATATTCCAATCCTCTTTCATGGAAATAGTCAGCCGTCTGTTGAAATGGAATAACTTTATTGGAATGTCCCTGCAAATTAGATGAACGCTTGGGTGAGACAGGTTTCAAGCTCAATCACCTCCAAGCCAGACAAATTCAATATTACAGTTCATGTAGAAATCAGCTACAAGCTGCAGGTTGTCTGACAAAACTCCAAATTATGTGAACTAATCACGGACAGTATACCATACCCAAACGAAACTCTAGAAGCTAGGTCTGTCTAAGTCATCTTTGAACCATGCTATAATAGGACAATTCAATAGTCGATGACGTCGGGGAGAGAGAATATGCGTACAGTAAAAATTGAACTGGCCAATAAGATAGCGAGCACTTTACAGGAAACTCCGGAAAACTGTGCTATGCTGATGGAATATCCACCAAACCCAGAACTTGGAGATTTAGCGTTACCCTGCTTTAAATTTGCAAAAAAGTTAAGAAAAAATCCTCAACAAATTGCCCATGATATTGCCCAATTACTCAAATCTGCAACTTGTTTAGAAAGTGTCACCGTTGAGAACGGCTACGTCAATATGAAAATTCGACATAGCGTAATATGGAATAAAGTTTTTGAAATTTCCTCCACACATATAGCAAACCTGTTTACAAGACAGAGATTTCTGGGCAAAAGAGTGGCTATCGATTACTCTTCCCCCAATATTGCCAAACCTTTCGGAGTTGGCCATTTACGCTCCACCATTATTGGTGAAGCCTTACTGAGGATGTTAAAAGAAGATGGGTTTGAAGGAATCGGTATCAACCATCTTGGAGACTGGGGCACTCAATTTGGAAAAGTTATTGCTGCCTATCAAAAATGGGGCTCAGAAGATAAAGTTAAAGAGAATCCAATTCGCGAACTATTTCAGTTATATGTCCGATTTCATCAAGAAGCTGAACAGAATCCTCACTTAGAGGAAGAAGCAAGGTACTGTTTCAAAAAGCTTGAGGATGGGGACGAGGAAACCATTCGTTTATGGCAATGGTTTATCAAAGAAAGTTTGACTGGATTCGAAAAAACCTATCGATTGCTCGGTGTTCATTTTGACCATTATCTTGGTGAAAGTTTTTACAACGATAAAATGGAAGCTGTTGTTGAGGAACTGCAAGACAAACATCTATTAGTGGAAAGTGATGGTGCTTTCGTTGTTGATTTATCAGAGTGGAACATGCCTCCATGTATTATCCGAAAATCTGATGGTACCACCATATACGCGACTAGAGATTTAGCAGCCGCCCTTTATCGGCATGACAAACTTCACGCTGATTATCTCTTGTATGTTGTCGGTTCGGAGCAGACCTTACATTTTCAGCAAGTATTTAAAGTATTGGATTTAATGGGTAGAGATTGGTCCTCCAACTGTGTACATGTAGCCTTCGGACTTATGAAATTCAATGGGGAGAAACTTTCAACGCGTCGTGGACATGTTGTTTATTTGGAAGATGTGCTTGAAAAAGCTATCCAAGAAGCACGCTCCATTATTGAGAGTAAAAATCCGAATCTCTCCAACCCAGATGAAGTAGCTCGCCAGGTAGGTGTTGGGGCAGTGATTTTCAATGATTTGAAAACTTATCGAATCCATGATGTGGATTTTCGATACGAAGATGTGCTCAATTTTGATGGAGAGACTGGTCCGTATGTTCAATATACGCATGCACGAGCATGTAGTGTATTGCGAAAAGCTTTAACCACCATTTCTCAGGAAGAAATGAATTCCAGCGTTTCAGTACCTGATGTTGCACTCCAATCCTTTACATTGACGCCATCTGAATGGTCTCTGCTTAAGCAAATTGCGCAGGCTAATGAATTTTTTGAGAGAGCAGTCGATCAATATGACCCGTCAGTGATAGCTCGTTTTGCCCTGCTCGTCAGTCACGCGTTTAATCGTTTTTATCATGACGATCCGATCCTTACTGCTCCCCATTCTATCCGCCAAAGAAGATTGGATCTGGTTCGTCTAACCAAACATGTTCTTGCTCATACTCTACATTTATTAGCTATCGAAGCGCCTGAAGCCATGTAATCCGTACAAGTGTTTCAGCTAATATTCCTAAAAAGGACTGCAAAGCAAAGCTCTGCAGTCCTTTTTTGTCTAATTTAACGCATACTTAAGAAGAAGGATTCTCCTCTACATGACTCGCAATGACCCCCGCTAATTCTTCTGTAAAAGCTTTAGCAGCGTCGTAACCCATCCCCTTTAGGCGGAAATTCATGGCAGCTACTTCAACAATAACTGCCAAGTTGCGTCCTGGCCGAACCGGAATGGTAACCAAGGGAACTTCCACATCAAGAATCCGCATTGTATGATGATCAATTCCCAGTCGATCGTAAGCCTTATTCTCCTGCCAAGCTTCCAAATGAATGACCATTACTAATTTCTTGTGCGTTCGAACAGCCCCCGCTCCAAAAAGAGTCATAGCATTCAATACACCAAGTCCTCGTATTTCTAACAAATGTTGAAGTAAAGTAGGCGGACTGCCCAGTAATGTATCATCGGAAATTTGGCGAATTAATACCGCATCATCCGCAACTAATCGATGACCTCGCTTGATTAATTCAAGCGCAGTTTCACTCTTGCCTATACCACTGCTACCAGTAATGAGAATACCGATACCATACACATCTACCAACACACCATGAACCAGTGTCTCGGGGGCCAGACGTTCTTCCAAAAAGTTTGAGAGAGTGGCTGCGGCTCTTGTGGTCACCATTTGCGTACCAAGGATTGGCAATTCTCTACGTAAAGCCTCTTCCAACAACGGGTCTGGAGGCATTTCACTGCGGCTGATGATGACACAAGGTGTTTCTTCATATGCACAGAAAGCAAATACTCGTAAAGCTTGCTCTCGAGGATTCATTCCTTGCAAGAAAGAAAGCTCAGTTCGACCTAATAATTGTACCCGTTCAGCTGGATGGTATCGTAAATAGCCAGCTAAAGCCAGACCAGGACGATTTATATCTACAGTACGAATGACTCGCTGTAAATTAGCATCTGGAGTAAAGACGTGCATGCCCAGACTATCAACCAGTTCCTGCACTGTGATGCCTCGCTCCATCTGAACCCCTCCACTCGCCATTCTCTGAATAAAAACATTAACCCTCAGTTTTTTCTGCAACCAAGCTATATTCAGCTAATTTGACTTGAGCATGCCGAGTACGCTCTTTGTCACGCTCAAGAATAGGTCGCAAAAATTGCCCTGTATATGAATTCGTCAAATTGCATATGTCTTCTGGCGTTCCAGTCCCTACCAGTGTACCTCCCCTATCGCCACCTTCCGGACCGAGATCGATAATATAATCTGCTGTTTTGATAACATCCAGATTATGTTCAATGACGAGCACAGTGTCCCCTTGCTCTACAAGACGATGAAGAACTGTCAAAAGTCTTGCAATATCCGCTACATGCAATCCAGTGGTCGGTTCATCCAGAATGTAAAATGTCCGTCCATTACTGCGCCGATGCAATTCACTTGCAAGTTTAACACGTTGCGCTTCTCCACCTGACATGGTCGTCGCTGGCTGTCCAAGTTTCATATAATCAAGACCAACATCATGTAGCGTCTGTAACTTTCTTGAGATGCGAGGGATATTTTCAAAAAATTGAAGCGCTTCTTCTACCGTCAAATCCAGAATGTCCGCTATGTTTTTTCCTTTATAGCGAACTTCTAAAGTTTCTCTATTATAACGGCGACCTTTGCAAATTTCACAAGGTACATACACGTCAGGCAAAAAATGCATTTCAATTTTAATAATGCCATCACCCTTGCAAGCCTCACATCGTCCCCCGCGGACATTAAAAGAGAATCTACCTTTTTTGTACCCGCGTATTTTAGCCTCGTTAGTCGTTGCAAACAAATCTCGAATATCGTCAAAAACTCCTGTATAGGTAGCAGGATTGGAGCGAGGCGTTCGACCAATGGGAGACTGATCAATATCCACCACTTTATCGAGATACTCCATTCCTCGTATGAACTCGTATCTTCCAGGTTTTACTCTAGCTTTATTTAAATCGCGAGCCAGTGATTTGTAAATAATTTCATTAACCAGTGTGGATTTCCCCGATCCCGATACTCCTGTTACACAAATAAACAGGCCAATAGGAATTTTCACGGAAAGATTTTTGAGATTATTTTCTTTAGCTTTACGAATCTCCAGATAACGTCCATCTGGGTGACGACGCTCCGTTGGAACAGGAATAAAATTTCTACCAGATAAATAATTTCCCGTTATCGATTGTTCGTTAGACATAACCTCTTGCGGTGTTCCTTGCGCAATGACTTGTCCGCCATGCGCCCCGGCGCCAACTCCCATATCGATAATATGATCTGCGGCAAGCATGGTATCTTCATCGTGTTCGACCACAATCAACGTATTGCCCAAATCACGCATATGTTCGAGTGTTTTTATCAACCGTTCGTTATCACGTTGATGCAATCCGATACTCGGCTCATCCAAAATATAGAGTACACCCATTAAACTAGAACCGAGCTGTGTAGCTAGACGTATGCGTTGCGCTTCCCCACCAGAGAGCGTACCTGCAGCACGGGAAAGTGTTAAGTAGTCGAGTCCAACATTTTTCAAAAAACCTAATCTCGACTGGATTTCTTTGAGAATTAATCGTGCAATCGCCCATTCCTTCTCAGAGAGTCGCAGGTTTTGAAAGAAAGCCAGCGACTCAATAACCGAATCCTCTGTTACATCGGCAATATTTCGATTTCCAACGCGTACAGCAAGCGATTGGGGTTTGAGCCGTTTTCCTTTACAAGCTGGACATGGCTTCGCACTCATATAACCTTCAATAAATTCTCTTATAGACTCGGATGCAGTATCCCTATATCGACGTTCTAAATTAGGAATCACACCTTCAAACGGTATTTCAGCAGTTTTCTGCTGTCCAAATTCATTTTCATATCGAAACTGAATTCGCACACCATTTCCATATAAAATTTTTTCAACCGCTTCTTCAGGCAATTCAGCAATGGGTACCTGAGTGTCAATACCGAGTGTTTGACAGGCTGATTTCAATAATTGTGGGTAATAGTTTGAGGTCGATCCGGTCCATGGATCAATGGCGCCTTCATCAATGGATAATTGCGGATTAGGTATGACCAATGATTCATCAACTTCCATTTTAACACCTAATCCCGTACAAGCTTCGCATGCTCCAAATGGACTGTTAAAAGAAAACATGCGCGGTGCTAGTTCTTCCACACTAAATTGGCAATTAGGACATGCTAAATTTTGACTAAAAAGAATTTCTTCTTTTCCTATAACATCCACAAGTACGATTCCGCCCGCCAACCCAAGCGCGGTTTCTAAAGAATCGGCTAAACGAGAGGTTATGTCTTCACGGATAACAATACGGTCAACGACAGCTTCAATATTGTGTTTTTTGTTTTTTTCAAGCTGAATTTTCTCTTGTACATCAAGTGTTTCACCATTCACACGCACTCGCACATAACCTTGTTTACGTATTTCATCAAATATTTTTTGATGCTCTCCCTTTCGTCCACGTACAAGCGGCGCGAGAATTTGTATGCGCGTGCCTTCTGGGAGATGCATCAGATGATCTACCATCTGCTCTACAGTTTGCGATGTAATGGGAATATCACAATTGGGACAATAAGGTTGACCAATTCTTGCAAATAAAAGACGCAAGTAATCATATATTTCAGTGACCGTACCCACAGTAGAACGAGGATTGCGACTTGTCGTTTTCTGATCTATAGATATCGCAGGCGACAAACCGTCAATAGAATCAACATCAGGCTTATCCATTTGACCGAGAAATTGTCTCGCATAAGCCGATAGAGACTCAACATATCGCCGCTGTCCCTCTGCATAAATGGTGTCAAAAGCCAGAGAAGATTTCCCTGAGCCACTTAATCCCGTAATGACTACAAATTGGTCGCGTGGAATTCGCACATCAATATTCTTTAAATTGTGCGCACGCGCACCTTTTACTTCAATATATGCGCTGCTCATTGTACACCTCACATTATCCGAATAGCGGTCATGTTTAGAAAAATAAAGGAAATTGGCTTACTCTAACCAGTCAATTCAACAATTAAATCACGAAGTTCAGCGGCCCGTTCAAATTGCAATTCCTTTGCTGCTTTCCGCATTTCTTCTTCCAGTTTTTCAATTAAAGTTTTTCTCTCTTTATTCGACATTTTTTTAGCTCGTTCTGCTAAAGGAATAAAATCGTTTGCCTCTTCAGCAGAGCGTGTTGCTTCAATTACAGCACGTACAGATTTTTGTACCGTTTGCGGAGTGATACCATGTAACTCATTAAAAGCAATCTGTTTAGCTCGTCGCCGATTGGTTTCATCAATCGCAAGGCGCATTGATTCGGTAATATGATCGGCATACATAATAACTTCTCCGTGACTGTTTCGTGCAGCCCGGCCAATCGTTTGAATCAAAGAAGTAGTTGCGCGTAAAAATCCTTCTTTATCCGCATCTAATATGGCAACAAGTGAAACTTCAGGCAAATCAAGACCTTCCCTAAGCAAGTTAATACCAATCAAAACGTCAAATACTCCTAAGCGTAAATCTCTCAAAATGACCATACGTTCAATGGTTTTAATATCAGAGTGTAAATAACGAACCTTAATTCCTATCTCTTTGAGGTAGTCCGTTAAATCTTCGGACATTTTCTTCGTTAAAGTTGTGATAAGAACTCTTTCTTTGCGAGCGATTCTTCCCTGAATTTCTACAACTAAATCATCAATTTGTCCTTTTGTGGGCCTTACATGGATTAACGGATCGAGCAAGCCTGTTGGACGTATGATTTGTTCCACTCGTTTTTGTTCATGGGCTTCCTCGTAAGGACCAGGAGTTGCAGAAACATAAATAATTTGGCCAATTTTTTGTTCAAATTCCTCAAAAGTTAAAGGTCTGTTATCTGCAGCCGACGGGAGCCTAAAACCGTGCTCAATTAAAGTTAGCTTGCGAGTTCTATCTCCACCGTACATCCCTCGAATTTGCGGTAATGTGACGTGAGATTCATCAATAAAAGTAATAAAGTTATCTGGAAAATAATCTAATAGCGTATTGGGAGGTTCACCTGCGGCTCGCCCTTCTAAATGACGGGAATAGTTTTCAATACCTGTACAAAAACCAATTTCCAGCATCATTTCAATATCGTAATTTGTTCTTTGTTCCAAACGTTGGGCTTCCAGAAGCTTCCTATTGGCACGCAACTCTGTCAATCTTTCTTTGAGTTCATCACGAATTCTTGTAATTGCTGCTTCCAGACGTGGACGTGATGTAACAAAGTGAGACGCCGGGAAAATAGAGACATGCTCTCTATACCCTACCACTTCTCCAGTCAATACATCGATTTCGGTGATCCGATCTATCTCGTCTCCAAACAACTCGACACGAATGGCATGCTCGCCCCTGGAGGCTGGGAAAATTTCTACTGTGTCACCTCTAACGCGAAATGTGCCTCGCGTAAAATTCATATCATTACGCTCATACTGCATGTCTACCAATCGATGAAGGATAGAATCCCTAGAACGTGTGCTATTGACACGCAAAGACAATACATGACTTGCATATTCCTGCGGACTACCCAACCCATATATAGCCGATACACTGGCGACCACAATAACATCGTTTCTTTCTAAAATAGATGCTGTCGCCGAATGGCGCAATTTATCAATTTCATCATTAATTTTTGCATCTTTTTCTATATAGGTATCTGTCGAAGGAATATAAGCCTCCGGCTGATAATAATCATAGTAGCTGACGAAATACTCAACTGCATTTTCAGGAAAGAAGTCTTTAAATTCTGCCGCAAGTTGTGCTGCCAATGTTTTATTATGCGCTATCACTAAAGTAGGTCTATTTAATTCAGCAATAATATTTGCCATTGTAAATGTTTTTCCTGAACCAGTTACCCCAAGCAAGGTTTGATGTCTTAATAATCCTTGAACACCCTCTACCAAGCCTCTGATAGCTTCTGGTTGGTCTCCTTGCGGATGATACTGTGATACCAGTTTAAACTTTCTGTACTCACGTTCCAAAATAGTTTGACCTCCTAGCAAGAAGCCTCTTTAATTAAGAATATCACATTCTACAAAAAATAAGAACAAATGTTCGCCATTTTTAAAAATAAAAAAGGACAGCAATCTGCCATCCTCAGCATGCTCGAAGACTGAAGAAAATAGACCTAAATGATTGGTAAAGACTATCCATTTCCTGCAACACCTACTGGCTCAGCATTGATAGTACCCGGTTGAATTCCCTGCCGCAAAATAACAATATTCACACGACGATTCATTTGGCGATTCTGCGGTGTATTATTGGGGACTATTGGACGATATTGACCATATCCAATCCCTGATAGACGCTGAGGGGCTATGCCATGACTAGCCAAAAAACGAACGACACCCATGGCTCTACCTGCTGAAAGTTCCCAATTGGAAGGATAAATCGGAGTATCTATTGGTTCATTGTCCGTATATCCCTCAACAACAATTTGATTTTGCAAGGATCGAAAAAATGGAATTAAACCCAAAAGGATCTTTTGTGCCTCAGGACGAATATTAGCCGATCCGGTATCAAAAAGCACGACATCTTTAAGAGTTATCTGCACACCTCTTTGTTGGTTTTGGAGTGATACATTACCACTTAAATTGTGTGATTGAATATATGACTGCAATATGGCATAGAGATGATTGAGCTTACTGTCATTCTGCTTTTGCATGGATGACACTTTTTGCTGATCACCCGTATTGGTTGGATTCGCTGCCGAAATTAAAGCTGTTGTTCCTGTATTATTCAATGGTATCTGATCGGATTTATGTAATGCAGCTGCTAACGATTGTGATAAAGATTCAAATTTAATATGATTAATAGAAGACATTGCGTACATAATCACAAAAAATATCATGAGTAATGTAATTAAATCTGAATATGTTATTAACCAGCGTTCATGATTTTGTGGTGGTTCAGGCTTGCGCCGTCTCGGCATTGACCTCACCCGTCTTTCCTTTCGAAGATTCTATACGGTCAGCAGGTGGTAAAAACGCTTTTAGTTTTTGGCCAAGTATTGTTGGATTTTCTCCAGCCTGTATCGATAAAACTCCTTCCATCATAATTTCTCTAAGTAAAATTTCATCCTCGTTTCTATGCTTCAACTTATTAGCGATAGGCAGCCAAAAAACGTTAGCACTTGCAACACCATATAACGTAGCTGTAAAGGCTGTAGCAATTTGTGGGCCAAGCTTTGAAACATCTTGTAGACTCCCAAGCACATGAATTAGACCCATTACCGTACCAATAATACCCATTGTAGGTGCAAAACCGCCAGCAGCCTCAAACATCTTAGCTCCTATTTCATGGCGTTGTTCAACATAAGAGAGTTCAGTCTCCATCATATTTTTAACCAATTCGGGATCGACACCATCTACTACCAATCTGATGCCATCTCGCAAGAATTGATCTGGAAAACTTTCAACTCTATCTTCCAGTGCAAGAATACCTTCTCTTCTTGCAATTGTCGCTAGATTAACCAGTTGTTCAATCACATCAAGGTAATCAATTTTTTTTGAAAGAAAAGCGATTTTCAGATATTTCCCTATACGTAAAAAAGTTTTTAATGAAGAAGAGGTTAATGTTGCCCCTAATGTACCTCCAAAAACAATCAATGCTGCATTCGGCTGGAGAAGAGCTGTAAATGAGCCTCCATCGAGCATAAATCCTCCCACTAACCCAACTACAGCAATAATAATTCCCGCAAGCGTTGCGATATCCAATTGATTTACCTCCCCATATCCCTATCTTAATAGGATGTACGGACAATTTCTTCCGATTTGTCCTTTTGATGATCTGTAATATCGATAATTTTTTTTCTTTTGCTAAATAAACTCATAAACAAACCAAAAGCCCTTTTTTCTTCTGTGACGTTTATATCTTCTTCCGATAAAATTAACAAGCCTAATTGATGACGTTCTCCACTATATATGGGTTTGCCAATCATCCTTACTTCTCCTTGAATATCTACTATCTGAAATTTAACATAAGCTGGATTAGCATCAATTGCAAAATGTAATTCATATTCATTGCGTACAGGCATTTGATTCACTTGTAAAATCGTCTCACCAGTAGCCAACCCTATCTCCCTTGCTAATGATCCGCGCAGAGTATGAAGGATACGAGCTCCAGAAGAAATCGGTGTTATAATCGCATCACGTCTTTTTTCTTTATAACGGAAATGAAAGAACAACCCCTCCATACTCAGGAAAATAATTGCAGCTGAAATAGGTATCATAAAATCTTTGTGAACTGCGACACTCATATAGACAGCGAATCCAGCGACAATGAATTGTATAAAAGAAAGTAGGATATTCAATTTTTTAAATTGAGAAGGGGGAGTTGAACCCGCACGATACGATTGCCCAATCAATAAGGGTATTCCTAAAACACCAACTGACAGTGTATTTTTTAACAAATAAAAAGGGGCCGTCTTCTCATTAAGATTCCAAATCAAACCAGGAGTCCAAATCGCGATAGGTATCATTGATGATATCTGCAGAAAAAAACCACCGATGGATCTTCCGCGCTTACCTCGCAATATTGTTGGACTTACTTCTTCAGAGCCTGTCCAAAGAAATAAAATAATTTGTGATAAAGCTAATGCTGAGACAATGATCATCCATGACGAACTTTGAAAATCCAATAATGGCTTCATCCAACCACGAAGAGTTAGATTAGGAATATTTTTCAAAATCCAAGTGAGTATCATCAACAAGGATATACTACTAATTGAATTCATCCATCTTAATTGAGCTATAGAGAATAACATTGAACAAGCAATAAACCAAAATAATTCTCCTTGGGTGACTGAACAACCCAAATACAGAAGTGCTGCTGTGATGATGACACCAATCGCGATAGACTTGAGTTGCCTTACTAATAAGGGTTTCCCTATTCTTGTTATTCGAATGCAAAATAATTGACGCTCAGTTTGTACCTGTCGATAATTCTCCCAGAAAATTAAGAACAATGCTATATAGAGAAGGGGATTAAGGCATATATACTTAAGAACTTCTAATATGGATTCGCCCACTGATAAGATCTGTGTCGAACTCATCAGCTCCCCTCCTTTACATTAAATTACTCGATAAAATGAATCTACTGAAAACTACTTTTATATACGTAAAAATTTACGAACAGACATAAATCCGCCCCAAAACCCGAGTACGAAACCTAATACAAGAAGTGCTACCGTTACTTTAATGACAAACCAGTTTACAGAGATTAACGGAAAATGAATCCCATAAAAGTAACCTCCAGAAATCTGATATAGATATTGGTATAGAAAATCTAATGCAACAGCTGGAACTGCTCCTCCAAATACACCAATGAGTGTAGATTCAACTAAAAAAGGCATCCTTATAAAACCATTAGTTGCACCTACAAGCCGCATAATTTCAATTTCTCTTCGCCGCGAAAATATTGCAATACGAATTGTATTAGATATTAAAAATACAGCTGTTAAAAACATGGCAAGCAATAAAACAGCACCTATATTGCGTACTATATCCAAAACTCGAAAAAGCGGTCGGACATATTCCGCACCATCATTGACTGAGGCAATTTGTGGGATTGTTTTTAGGTTATTGGCTACTTGTAAGGTGTCTCTTGGATTATCCGCCTTTACAATTAAGGTAACAGGGAGTGGATTGGTCCCTAACCCCTTGAGTAAATCTCCATACTGAGGACCAAGCTCTGTTTCAAGCTGCTTCAGGCCTTGTTGCTTAGTTTCTAGAACCACTGATTTTACACCAGGTATATTTTCAACTTGCATTTCGATTTTTTGACCTTCAGCATTTGATAAATTCTGCTGTAAATATGCACTGACTTCTAATTGATTGGCAACATATTTTGACATTTGTTGGACATTGAGTGCAACCAACAACGAAACTCCTACGATTGCCAATGTCACAACAACAGCACTGAATGCAGCAAAAGACATCCAGCCATTTCGAATTAAATTCTTTGCACCTTCTTTAAAATGTCTAGACAACGAATTAATTATCATAACCATACATTCCTTTACTTTCATCGCGAACAATTTTTCCATTTTCAATTGCAATGACTCTTTTTCGGATGGTATTTACAATATCCTTATTGTGAGTAGCCATGACAATTGTAGTACCTCGATCGTTAATACGTTGAAAAAGTTTCATTATGCCCCAGGAGTTTTCAGGATCAAGATTGCCTGTTGGTTCATCAGCTATGATCACGGATGGATTATTGACCAACGCTCGAGCAACAGCCACTCTTTGCTGTTCACCACCAGACAATTGATTAGGTAATACATCCAATTTGTCTCCTAATCCTACCAATTCCATAACTTCTTTTACTCTTTTGCGAATATGACGATGAGGGGTTGAAATAACCTCCAAAGCATATGCTACATTTTCACCTGCAGTTAATCTTGGAAGCAATTTAAAATCTTGAAACACTACCCCAATACTTCGTCTCAAATATGGGATTTTTCGATTTTTTAAGCGTTCTATATTAAATCCATTCACAAAAATATGCCCTCTAGTAGGACGCTCTTCTCTGTACATCAATTTTATAAATGTGGATTTGCCTGCTCCGCTAGGTCCAACTACGTAGACAAATTCACCTTTTGTGATGTGGACCGATATGCCATTCAGGGCGTGTGTTCCATTTGCATACTCCTTCCACACATCCTGCATTTCAATCATAAAAATCCTCCTTCATCACAAAAAACGGGACTAGCTAATAAGCATGTCCCGTAAATTCGACATATAGGTACAAAATCCTGTTGGTATATGTTGTTTTTCGACGAATCTTAGGATTAGATCGGATCAATTTATAATGATGGCTTATTTTCTGAAGCATCCTGTGACTGAAACAATCCTTTCAAAGCCCCCAATGAAGAAAAAACAGAAACTGTCTCATTGGGAATAAATAGCGTTGTTGCCTCACCTTTTGCCATTCCTTGCAAGGCTTCAAAAGATTGATATGTTAATACTTTATTATCCAGTCCCGCTTCTCTAAGAAACTCAATACGACGTTTTTCAGCTTCTGCCACTAAACGGATTGCTTGAGCACGACCGTCCGCTTCCAGTTGTTCAGCTTGACGAACACCTTCTGCACGTCGAATGTTGGATTCTCTTTCACCTTCAGCCCTTAATATAGCGCTTTGTTTTTCTCCTTCAGCTCTTAGAATCGCTGCTTGACGTTCACCTTCAGCCTGTAAGATATTCGCTCTTTTTTCACGTTCCGCTTTCATTTGTTTCTCCATTGCATCTTGTATTTCTCGCGGAGGTTTAATATCAACAACCTCCACACGGTCAATTCTTACTCCCCAGGACTCTGTAACTTCATCAAGTGCTGTTCTTAAAGCAATGGATATTTTATCTCTGCCAGCCAAAGTTTCATCCAATTCCATATGACCTACTACCTGGCGAATATTAGCGGCTGTTACGTTTTGAATTCCCTGAACAAAGTCCTGAATGTTATAAGTTGCTCTCTTGGCATCAACTACTGTGTAAAAAAACACCGTATCTATGGAAATTTGCACATTGTCCCTAGTGATGACCATTTGTGGCGGAACTACAACTTGTTGAGTCCGAAGATCCAATACGCGAACAACACGATCGATAAAAGGAATGACAAAATTGACTCCAGCTTGTAAAGTATTATGGTACTTACCGAGTCTTTCAACAATAGCTAACCTTTGTTGAGGAATAATCCGAATGGAGCGCCATATTGCTATAATCACTAAAATCAATATAATAAATCCAATAATAGATGTTAGCATCTACTCACCTGCATTCTATAATGATTATCGTTATCAATAACAAGCAATCAAGACGATAACGCATAAGTTTATTTGAATAGTACTACCTTTAAAATTACAGAATCAATAGCTATCACTTGCACAATATCCCCCATATTGACTGGCTGGTTACAAATGGCCGACCAAATCGAACCATCTATTGATACAGTTATTATTTTCCCTGCTTCACCCCCACGAATCACCTTACCCTCTTTATTTAGTAAAGATTCTTGCTCAGTTATATATGTTTTTTTATTTCTAAGCTTGCGAGCATAAGGTCTTGATATAAGAAGAAGTACTACTGCTAAAAAAATGAATACAATAATCTGAAGTAACCATCCATTCATAAAATAACTAATTATACCTGTAACAACGGCTGCTAATGCAATCCAAATAATAAAAAAAGTAAATGATATTAGTTCAATGACTGCAAGAATTAATCCAAATAAAATCCACAGTAAATGTTCCAGTATGATACCACCTATCGAAACAAATTTTAGAATAGTATATATTTTCTTATATTATACTATATGTTTAATAAATCATAGTATGAAAAAAATAACCAAGATTAAAGACAGTGATTATGCTTGGTCATTGATCAAGATTACATGATCATATATAAAGATTAGATAATCAAAATCAACAAAAAAGTGGCTGTAAGGCAGAATCCCCAAGGAGGGAAACTCCACACTTAACAGCCACCTGTACTCCTGTTGCCTGGCAACGACCTAGGTTCCCAGGGGTCTTCACCCCAAGTATGCTCGGCGCTGGAGGTCTTCACGGTCGTGTTCGGGATGGGTACGCGTGTATCCCCTCCGCTATGGTCACCAGACT
>NZ_FRAF01000008.1 GCF_900142255.1 Alicyclobacillus tolerans
GCATCAGGCATGCGCCCCATGCGCCTATCCGGCCTTAGCACCCGTTTCCAGGCGTTATTCCGGTCTGTTAGGCAGATTCCCCACGTGTTCCTCACCCGTCCGCCGCTGGTATCTTTCGATACCCGCTCGACTTGCATGTATTAGGCACGCCGCCAGCGTTCGTCCTGAGCCAGGATCAAACTCTCAATGTCTAATTCCTTCTCCCTCGCTCTCTCGAGCTCGGGCACTTCTTCTCTGGCGTTTGGTGATTCTTGTGCGTGTTTAGTTTTCAAGGTTCTCTCGCTGCCAAGGCTCTCTTTCGCGTCCCCTCTTGCAGCGACAGCGACTATCTTACCTCCCTCCGAACTTTTTTGCAACCCCTTTTCCAAAAAAATAATCATGTATTTTTTTCCACACAAAATATTGACCTGCTATAAGCAGGCCATGTTGATCTATGCACTATAAGATATTTAGGAGCGCTCATCGCGTCGTTCACGCAAGAGAGGAAATAAGAGAACATCTCGAATGGAAGGCTGATTCGTCAAGAGCATCACTAAACGGTCTATCCCGATGCCGAGCCCTCCTGTTGGTGGCATACCCTGTTCGAGTGCCAGCAAAAAATCTTCATCCAATTCTTGCGCTTCTTCATTGCCAGCGGCCCGTTCTTCCATTTGTTTCAGAAAACGGTCTCTTTGATCCAGCGGATCATTTAATTCTGAGAATGCGTTGCCATGCTCTCGACCCACAATAAACAATTCAAAACGATCGGTAAATCGCTCATCCTCTTTATTCTTGATTGCAAGGGGAGAAATCTCCACTGGATGCCCATAGACAAACGTTGGCTGAATCAACGTGGATTCTACACGTTGCTCAAAAAATTCGTTGACAATGTGACCATACCTCATTTCGTCACTAATTTGAATATGATGTTCATGAGCTAACTGCCGCGCCGTCTCCAAATCGTGAACGGGCCAGAAATCTACGCCTGTCTGTTCACGGATTGCGTCAACCATATGTACGCGCCGCCACGGCCCTTGAAGATGAATGGTATATTCTCCATACGTAATATCTAATGTTGAATGTACGGCTGATGCGGCATGTCGCACTAAATTCTCAGTTAAATCCATGATATCATGAAAATCTGCATACGCTTGATATAGCTCAAGCATAGTGAATTCAGGATTGTGGCGTGTGGAAATACCTTCGTTTCGATATACACGACCTATTTCATAAACTCTCTCCAAACCACCAACAATCAACCGTTTTAGATGAAGTTCAAGCGCAATGCGCAATACAAGTGGTATATCGAGTGCATTATGATGCGTGTGGAAAGGTCGTGCATGTGCTCCACTGGCCACAGTATGCAAAGTAGGTGTTTCCACTTCCAGAAATCCTTCTTTATCCAAATATTCACGTATCGCTTGAATAATTTTTGATCGCGCCATAAAAGTGTCGCGAATTTCTGGATTGACAATCAGGTCAAGATATCTTTGCCGATAACGCGTTTCAACATCTTTAAGTCCATGCCATTTCTCAGGCAATGGGCGCAAAGCCTTAGATAACACATCAAGTTTCTGACAAAGCACTGTCACTTCACCGCGATTGGTGCGAAATACTGTACCTTCAACACCTATGATGTCACCGAGATCGAGCAACTGAAAAATTTCGTATCCTTCTTCCCCGAGCACATCTTGCTTGGCATAAATTTGAATACTACCTGTCCGATCTTGCATTACGGCGAAAGAAGCTTTGCCATGCCCGCGGCGAATCATCATCCGTCCTGCTATCCGAACACGCATCGACATTTCTTCCAATTCCTCTTTGCTTTTCTCGCCTGCGGCATTTAAAATATCGCTCGCATGGTGAGTAACATCATATCGATGGCCATATGGATAGACACCTTTGTTTCGCAACTCGTCCAATTTTTCCAAACGGACACTCATTAAATCGAACTCATCCATTCAAACATTCCTCCTGCACGGAAAGACGAGGGAAATTCTCCCTCGCCATTTTTCATAAAAGAGCGCATGGTTATGCCAACTGCAAACATGTTTTAGTGATTCTAAGACAACTAAAACACAGCCATTTCATGGATACCCCACTCATGAGACCAATGCTTTAACGGCGAATTTCTAAAATTTTGAACTTGATGGTTCCTGCAGGAACAGCAACATCTACCACAGAGCCAATGGATTTACCAAGCAACGCGCGTCCTACCGGTGATTCATTGGATATCTTGTTGCTTGCTGGATTGGCTTCTGCCGAACCAACGATGGTATATTCCACATCTTCATTAAATTCCATATCTCTAAGCAATACGGTTGAGCCAATGGATACAGAGTTGGTATCGACCTCATCTTCATTGATGATTCGCGCATTGCGAAGCATCTTTTCCAAAGTCATGATTCTGCCTTCAATAAACGCCTGTTCATTCTTAGCGTCCTCATATTCCGAATTCTCACTGATATCTCCATACGATATGGCCAGTTTGATGCGTTCTGCCACTTCACGGCGTTTCACGCTTTTTAACTGTTCCAGTTCTTCTTCGAGTTTTCGCAACCCTTCGGGAGTCAAAAGAATTTCTTTTTCTGCCATAGCAATATCGCTCCTTTTTGCCGACAAGTGCCGATGTACAGACGCGAATTCTCCAAGCCATTTCGCACAATATATGGGATAGAGCACCACCGGGGACACCGGCAGTGCTCTGTAAACCCATTCCGGACACAATGTCTAGTGGCAATTATAGATACGCTCCTGAGGCTTGTCAATGCGTACCAGACAGCGTATACATATGCTTATCTGTTATCTTTTATGGGCGAGAGGCTCATTTTATCACTCAAAAGTTCTTCCTCTGTAACATCCAAAACATTACCCAGTTTATGTATCATTTCTTGACTCGGTTGACGCGTCCCTCTTTCTAATGATCCAACAATCGTTAGGGAAACTCCTAATTCTTTGGCCAGCTCTTCTTGTGTCCAACATTTCAGCTTGCGATAAGCGCGAATTCGTCTACCAAATGTGTCCGACATATTCAACCCCACTTTCCGAAAGGTTTTCGGCCATTTCAGCCAGCGTTACTCCTCCAAGACCGCGCCTTTGCGGAACTAACTCTGCCAGTGGAATGATGACGAAACCTCTTTCCCACATCCTCGGATGAGGAATCTGCAACATTTGATAGCATACAGACAAATTATCATAAAGGAGAATATCTAAATCAAGCGTACGCGGTCCGTTCTGTATCGCTCGCACACGCCCCTCGTTCTGTTCTATTTCATGTAAGGTTTGAAGCAATTGCAAAGGTTCCAGTGATGTTTGTATAGACATCACCATATTCAGAAAATCTGGCTGTTCAAGATATCCAACCGGGGTCGTCTCATATACTGAAGAACAACGTACTGGCCCTTCTGATAAACAGGTAAGAGCTTCTACAGCTCGTTGTAAATGGTGAATTCTCCTACCCTGATTGGAACCCAGGGCTATAAATACCTCATGGACCATTTTGCTGCCCATCGTCCTCCTTGTCTTGTACAGCCTCAAGCATCCGACAAACGCGCACAGTCGCCTTCACGTCATGGACGCGCAAGTATTCCACACCTTCCATTATTGCATATGCAGCAATAGCCAGATTTCCTTCTAATCGATCGGATACATCTGCCGAAAGAATTTCTCCAATAAATCGTTTCCGACTGACACCGAGCAAAACGGATTGACCCAGTTTTGTATAATGCGGCAAAATTCGCAAAGCAGATAGATTTTGATGGGTATCCTTAGCAAAACCTATTCCCGGATCTATGACCAGACGTTCTCTCGCAATACCTGCAGATAAGCAGCGTTCTATACCAGACCGTGTTTCCTGAAGAAGTTCTGCGAGACCATTCCCTAAAGGTCGGCTGTCTCGGTTATGCATCCAAAAATAAATACAGTTGGCGTCACTGACTACTTGTAGCATCTCTTTATGGTGCAGGGCACCCCAAACATCGTTGATACCGCTCACGCCGCATTCAAGAGCACGTGCCGCTATCTCAGGTTTATACGTATCTACACTAATGGGAATCGGACAATGAAGCGCAAGATCTTTGAGTACAGGCTGCAATCTTCGCCATTCCTCTTCAGATGTAACGGATTGGTGACCTGGTCGCGTGCTTTCGGCACCCACGTCCAACCAGTCTGCGCCTTCTTCAACCAGGCGATACGCATGGTTCAGCGCATCAGTCGGGGAAAAATAAATCCCCCCGTCAGAAAAAGAGTCAGGTGTTACATTCAAAATCCCCATCACTTTTGTACGCACTGTGTTACCCTTCTTTCCAATGACACTCCACGCAAGCGAAGACGCGATAGCAGGCTCGATAAATTTAGGACTGTTGTTCAGCAATCCAGCCTTCTATCTCTTCTACGCCAAAAAAGTATTTTGCAGCGCAAAAATGACAAACCGCTTCTGCTCCTTTGTCTTCTTCCATCATACTGCGGAGTTCTGAGACATCGAGGTTTTTCATTGCTGCCGCAAATCGTTCACGAGAGCAGTTACAAGCAAATTGTACAGCTACTCGATTGAGCAAGTGTGCATCGGGATCGAGCAAATAAAGTAATTCTTCTGCACTCTTACCTGTTTGTAGAATGTCAGTTACACTTTGCATAGAAGACAACCGTTCTTCCAGCTTTTCAATGTCATTTTCTTCATGCCCGGGAAGCAATTGCAAGAGAAACCCGCCTGCACAGATAACACGATTGTCTGTCCCAACGAGTACCCCTGCTCCCACAGCAGAGGGCGTCTGTTCGGATACAGCAAAATAATAAGTGAAATCATCTGCAATCTCACCTGTCTGGATAGCTGCCGAACCTGTATAATAATCTCTCAAACCGGTATCTCGTGTAACATAGAGAGTACCTCTGCCAACAGCTCTGCCAACATCCAACTTACCTTTTGAATTGGCTGGCAAATCAACAAACGGATTGTCCACGTATCCCCGCACATTGCCAAAAGCGTCCGCATCTACGAGAATGCGTCCAAGCGGACCGTCTCCATCAATACGAAGTGTCAGACGCTCTTCATTTTTCAATTGTTGCCCCATCATGAGGGCAATACTTGCTGTTCTTCCTAATGCAGCCGTGGCCACCGGCCAAGTATGGTGTCGACCCTGCATCTCATTGACAACGTTCGTCGTAACGCATGCCAGAGCACGACCACGACCATTCAATATCGTTGCCCTCACTAACTGGTCAGGTGCGCTTTTCATGTTTAAACCTCCTAGAATGACGAACAACCCCCATGTAGAGGGTTGTCGTTAGAATCTCCTGTCAATGCTGCTTTTCTTCAAAACGCATTTTCCCTTGCCATCTATTATCTAGAGGTCTTTATTCTGTTCTGCTATTACCTCTTCTGGTGATTTGCCTTCCATAATGGCCCGAATCTCAAATTCATCAATCGTCTCTTTTTCCAGGAGAAGATTGGCCAAAGCATCCAGCCGATCTCGACGTTCCGTCAAAATCTTGCGAGTGCGCTCATGACAATCTTCAACTATCCGCTTCATTTCTTCGTCAATCTCAAAGGCAACTCTGTCACTATAATTGGCTTCTGACGACAGGTCTTTGCCTAAGAAGACTTGACCTTGACGGCTACCGTATTGCATGGGGCCAAGTTTGTCGCTCATACCATACTGAGTCACCATTTGCCTAGCAATTTCCGTAACTCGCTCTAAATCGTTGGATGCACCTGTGCTAATTTCGCCTAAAACAATCTCTTCCGCGACTCGACCACCCAACAATCCACAGATGCGATCGTACATCTCCTGCCGTGTCATGAAATAACGATCTTCCTTAGGCAAGGTAACCGTATACCCACCCGCCATTCCGCGGGGAATAATGGTGACTTTATGAACTGTGTCCGCAGCCTGCACATAATAGCCAATCACTGCATGCCCAGCTTCATGGAAGGCTACCAGTTTACGCTCATGTTCACTAATCACCCTCGAGCGTTTTTCCGGGCCAGCCATCACTCTGTCAATCGCTTCATCAATATCGCGATTGGTAATGCGGGTTTCTCGCTTGCGAGCCGCTAATAGTGCTGCCTCATTGAGGACATTTTCCAAATCGGCTCCTGTAAACCCGGGTGTCCGCTTAGCAATCACATCCAAGCGAATATCAGAAGAAAACGGCTTGTTTCTAGCATGCACCTTTAAAATTTCCTCACGGCCTTTTACATCAGGACGATTGACCACAATCTGGCGGTCAAAACGGCCTGGACGCAGCAGCGCTGGATCGAGGATATCTGGACGGTTGGTGGCAGCAATAATAATTATGCCGTCATTTCCCGAGAAACCGTCCATCTCTACAAGCAATTGGTTGAGTGTTTGTTCACGTTCATCATGACCGCCACCGAGACCTGCTCCACGATGACGTCCAACTGCATCAATTTCGTCAATAAAAATGATACAAGGTGCGTTTTTCTTGGCAGTTTCAAACAAATCACGCACACGTGATGCACCGACACCGACAAACATTTCTACAAAGTCAGAACCTGAAATACTAAAAAAGGGAACGCCAGCTTCTCCCGCAACCGCACGAGCCAGCAAAGTTTTACCCGTACCAGGCGGCCCTACCAGAAGTACACCTTTGGGAATGCGGGCACCGAGTTGTGAAAAGCGTTTGGGATCTTTAAGAAACTCTACAATTTCTTCCAATTCAGCCTTTTCTTCATCCGCACCAGCTACATCACGAAAAGTAACGCGACGTTTTTCCTCAGTGTAAAGTCTTGCCCTGCTTTTGCCAAAGTTCATGACTCGGCTGCCGCCGCCTTGTGCCTGATTAAACAGGAAGAACATAATGACAAAAACAAAGACAAACGGAATAATGGAAGTTAAAAATTGAATCCAAACAGATTCTTTTGGTTGCTGATTGACGTAGAAGTCGACTTTATTATTTTCCAGAAGAGGATAGACGTTATCGTCATTCAGACCCCTGGTAGAAAACTTCTTTCCGTCACTGAGCGTACCGTCAATGGTAAGCGTTAGCCCATCTGGAGTCACATAAACCGGACCGGAAATTTCATGCGATTTGATATCGCTCACAAATTGGCTATAGGCTATCGTCGATTGCGGGCGGCTTGAATTTGTCAGAAAGTCCACCACTCCGACGATGGCTAGCAAAATCAGCACATAGAAAACAATGCTGCGGTAAAACCTGTTCATGCCTTACCTCCTCTCGGTCATGGCGGGAATATTGTACCATAAGGACTGAATAGACAACAGCAGAGCGGAAGGAGGCCATGAATCCTTTGTGACAGATCTGTTGAACGTCATGACTCCTGATAAATCTCGGCTTTTAAAATGCCTACATAAGGCAGATTCCGATAGCGTTCAGCATAGTCCAGTCCATATCCTACAATAAAAGCATTGGGTACACGAAAACCAAACCAATCCGGTTCAATGTCCACTTGCCTGCCCTCCGGTTTGTCAAACAGCGAAACAATTTTCACAGATGCTGCCTTTCGATGCAAGAGGGTTTCGCGCAAATAGCGCAGTGTCAAACCAGAGTCCACAATATCTTCGACAATTACCACATGCCGACCTTCCACAGGTCTGTCAAGATCCTTTAAAATACGCACAACACCTGATGATTTTGAGGCATCTCCATAACTGGAGGTTGCCATAAAATCAATTTCAAGCGGAACATCTACCCGCTTAATCAAATCCGCCATAAAGAGCACTGCGCCTTTGAGGACACAGATAAAAAGCGGATTTTTCTCATTGTACTCGACAGCTAACTGTTTCCCCAACTCTTGAATGCGCTGTTGAATTTGCTCTTCATCGAACAGTATGCTCTCTAGGTCTTTTTGCATGACAGAAAATCTACTCCTCCTTGTCCCTTCTCCATAAAATTCTGCATTCCTCAGCTTGCAACAAACTTTGCACATGTTTGGGCGGAATGGTTTGTAAGGTCCAACGGGCAATCTCTGCATCCTTTGAATGAATTCGCGATGAGCTATACAAACCTGGAATCCACAGCCAGTCGCCAGCTTTTACAACTGGCCAGGCAGCTCGCAACATTTTCGGCAACTTACTATCTGTCATCAAGTCCTGAATTTTTTTCGATCCGACCCGTGTCTTGACACGCCAGCTTCGATTGCAGTCTTCAATGCTCAACGAATGGATTTCTGGCGGTAAATGAACCGTCCATCCCCAATCATTACCTGACACCAAGTTTGATATATGATGACGTGTAAGACGCCAAATCCATCCAAGCTCATCAGCCCACTCTCCTTCGTTGAGAAGGACTTCCCGAACAGTTTGCCGCTTAGTGTTCAAGAAACGAGGTCGAGGGCCCACCCACAATTGAGAATAAATACGCCACGCTAAAAATCCGCCCGGCAAATCAATGCCAGCCGACGGATCTTTGCTGCTGGCCAATTTCCGCAGATCTTCCACGTGGCGCGCAGTCCAATTGATTTCCGTCGGAAAACATGTCAATAGTAGGTGAATTGCCCTTCTTTGTAAAGGAATCGGCAACTCTATCCATTGATTTGTAGACAAATGATACGCTGATAAAGTCTCGTCATATGTAATATACGTATTGAATAATTGTTTGGCCCAATCATTCAGCCAATCATTTTCTTCACGAACCATTGCTGTAAAACGTCCAATTATCTCTGAAACATTGGGTTCAATAGCGCGAAGTTCTGGCAACACACGCTGCCTCAAACGATTGCGAAGAAAGCGAAGCGACTGATTGCTTTCATCTTCAACCCAGGACCATCCGTTTTGTTGAGCTGTTTTCTCAATAGCTTGCTTGGAAAAAGAGAGAAGTGGCCGGAGCAAGCGCATATGGCTTTGTGGAACAACTGACTCAGCCTGCATTCCCTGCAACCCCGACAAATAAGCGCCGCGCAACAATCTCCACAATACCGTTTCCACCTGATCGTCAGCATGGTGAGCAACGGCAATCGCATCACATTGATATTTCTCTGCCATGCGAAGCAAAGCCTGATAGCGTAAATGACGAGCGTCCGCCTCCGTACCGCGCCGATGTTGAATGCTGATGTCTTGCAAGTGGACATACTCTATCTCAGCTGGCAAGTGAAGCTGTTCAGCCAATTCCTGAACAAAGCGGGCGTCACGATTAGCCGTTTCGCGCAATCCATGATGGACATGCCCTACCACCAACTGCAAAGAGAGGGAAGATTGCAAACTGGCTAGCATTCGCAAAAGCACTACAGAATCCACACCGCCTGAGCAGGCAACAAGAACTCTTTGAAGCTTTTTTTGCTTCGCCATGCTGAGCCATATTTGCAAAAACTCATGTACTGAAACTACTGATGATTTCCGCATAATCCACCTTGACTCATCGCAGCGGCTCAATCCTTATCTGCAAACCGCATTCAGAACCACGCGCCCAATTTGCTTCATCATAGTAAAAATACCGTCCAGGCCGCAAGTGTAGCAATCGCCGCCGTCGTCAAAGAAAACCACATCAGGCGCTCTGTCCAGTCCCATTTCTTTTTTTTCGATCGCGGTGATGGAGAAGTAGCCATTGACTTTTTCTGCCGAGCAGGCTTTGGCATGGTTTGTCTCTTCTTGTTGCTTTTAGCTGAATGAAACAGAGAAAGCGCAGTTGCCGCCGATTGCACCTGGCCATGCAAAATAGCGTCAATGACTGTTTTTCTTCTCGTTTTAGGCATAAGTTGCAGTGCTGTAAAAACATAGCGCTGGCGATCTTCCACACGACCCATGCGATGAACAGGCAATGGTTGTTGCAACTGAAGAAAAACCAGCGAGAGCCCTACCAAATCATACATCGCGTCGGCTGAACGCGTACCTAAGCCGAAATAGGCACGATCACTTGTTGGCGTGTATTGTCGAACGGATCGACCAAAGGCACTGACACCGCCTATATCAACCACACGCGCTTGCAACCTGCCATCCGTCCCGCTTTCAACCAATAAATTTTCTGGTTTGACATCAGAAAAAGCGAATCCAGCCTGGTGAAACTCATGTAAAACCTGAAGATAGGCAGCAAATAATCGATCGATTTCCGTCTGGCGCAGATGCTGGTGAACTTTTGTCAGCGGCTGTCCGGCAATACGTTCCATACTGTAAAAGTACAGTGGTGCATGCTGTGCATCATCTAGTTCAATCGGTTTCGGCAAAGCGTGACTTACTGCGGAAAGTTGTCTGAGTAGTCGCCATTCACCTGCGATTTCATGCGAGTTACTGCTGATTTTAAGCGCCACTTCCTGCTTGTTCATGATAGATTGCGCCAGATAGACTTCACCGTTTGCTCCCTGCCCAAGCGGCTGGAGAATACGATAACTGTTTTTTTGCCATTTACCAACAAGCACTTGGCCTGGCTGCAGCAGGCGGGTCACCATTAGTCAAGCGCCGCCCATTGCTCATCAATTCCACTTTCCGTTTTTTCCTGAAACAACTGCAAAGCATGACGAATAGCCGGACCCGTAGGTGTACCTCCACTCGCTACATAGCAACGCTCTAATGTTTTGGGGTCAAGAGTAGCAGAGAAAGTCTGCACCGTCTCTACCCAATTTCCCCGTTGTCCTGGAAAAACAGCGACTGCCACTCGTGAAGAACCCATTCTGGCGCTGAGCGAAAAAGATAAGTCCCGCACAGCCTCGCGTACCATGTCCATTTTGTGTTTCATACTAGCGCTCGTATCAATGAGTACTATTAAATCCAGATGCAGTTCTTCCTGTAATTTGTCTACCACAGAAGTCACACGAGCACGTTCTTCAGGCGGAAGTTCCTCCTGCGTTTTTCCGAGAACCGATTTCAATTCTGCATTAACCGCTTGCTGTAAGGTCAACTGCATAGTCTGATGTGTCATCATTTGAGCAGTAGCTGATAAATCGCTGGGTTGAACGATCCGGCACATACCATTTCCCGCCTCTGCAATACGCATGACTTCATCACGCCCTGCGCCGCCCATCTCGCCTTTTTCTACTACACCAATGACATTCACTGCGATACCCTGACGACGCGCATCAGCAGCCGCTTCTATCGGGGATTCTCCAACATTGGAACAACCATCTGTAATCACTAAAATCTGCTTCATCTTGGCTTCCAGAGACAAAACGTCCACCTCCATCGACTTCCACATCTGGTTCTTCTACCAGTATGGTCAGCCAATGGTGTGGACATTCTCACTCTATGAAATTTCAGCTATTCATTTATCAGTTCCAAAAAATATTGAAACTTGGGTGTCTTTCTTTGTCAGGCGCCTCGTCTACGCTTGTCCGCCTTACGTCGCAAGCCTTGTACACCAGGAATCTTAATGGTGGCCCATTCTGGCTCAAACTTTCCCACTTTTGCTACAACCACTGTCATATCGTCAGCAATTTTACCGTTGTTAGCACGCACTGCCGCTTCCACAAGTGTGTCTGCAATACTTTGGGCATCGCGTGTTTTCAACATACGCAATTGCTGCTGCAACCAATCAGAAGGCTCGAAAGTTTCTTTGGGTGCATCATAAATCCCATCTGAAATAAGAATGAGAATATCTCCATCTTGCAAATCTTCCGTGACCGCCTGAACATCGATATCTTGCAAAATACCAATGGGTACACCCGCGCCAGTGATGGTCATAATATCATTGCCTCGCAAAATATAAGACGGTGCGGAACCAACTTTCAAAAATTCTGTCTTGGCGCTGTATAGATCTATCAAAGCCATATCGAGCGTGGCAAACATCTCATCCTGACTGCGTAAAAGTAAGGTGGAATTGACTGTACGAATGGCCAACTGTTCATCAAATCCAGCTTTCAAAAGTTTTTTGAGAAGTTCAATGGCAGCACGAGACTCACGGCGTGCGCGTTCTCCATTACCCATACCGTCTGAAACGGCAATCGCAAAGCGTCCGTTCCCCAAATCAACTGCCGTATGAGTATCTCCAGAGACAATTCGTCCACCTCGCGCAGCGCTAGCAACTGCTGTATGGACACTGTAGCGGCGAGCAGACGCAAAGACACAGATACTGTATCCATCACCATTTGCATCAAGCTTTGACAGTGAGAGTGTTTCACCAACCACACCCGACAGCAGTGGAGCAATCACTTTTGTTGACGTTTCATATGCCCTGTCAGTCGGTTGCAAAACTTCAATATGAATTTTGCCGGCATCCAACGAAACAATATGCACCCGGTCGACATACAATCCTAATTTTTCAAGAGCCGCTAGTATCTGTTCTTCATCTGAGAGCGCACTGCGTTCGGATTCTTCAATTTCGTCTGTAATTGCCCGGACAACTGCTGCAACTCCACCAAGTTGGGCGGCTACCAGTGTACGCAAATCGTGCAATTTAGCCATCCATTTTTCATCTCGATACGTAAGATCCAGATTGTATTTTAAAACCCCCATCATAGCGTCAAGCCGACAACAGCGTTCTTTTAAATCATGAGTAGGAAATGCTTTGCCAGGTGGACAGCTTTCAATTTGGCTAATGGTATTGGCCATAGCCTGGTAAGTTTGGATACCTTGTTTATCCCAACAGGTGGCACGTCTCGCACATCCTGAACAAACCTGACCAGCTGTCGTACTGACCATGTGCGTAACCAACTGTTGCGCGGTAGTATATGGATTTTCACCGTGATCGGCAAAAGTAACGGCTAATTCTTCGAATATTTGTCCGAATTGCTCGATTTTTTCAGCCATCAACTGATTCATACGACGCACACGATCTTGCTCTGACTGGCGATTTTCTAATGTTCCTGGAACATACGATGCTACTTCAAGATGCAAACGGCGCGGGGTTAACCAATAAATTACTGTCGCAATCGAAGCAGCTAAAGCATGATTCGCTAAACCATGCCAATCACTGGATGTTGACATAGCAAGTACTGTAGTGGACAGTACAAAGGCTAGACCGATCCAGAAGCGGTTGGCATCCTTTAAAAGCCCCGACAGAAAGCCTCCAAATCCACTAATGGCTACATCCGCCATATTGCCCTGATGACTCAGTAATGAAAGTAAGCTCAACACAATAGCACCTGCTGCAGCCATCCCCATACCGCCGCAAGCTATCATTAATATCATCCAGTTCACGGCTATGGAGGCGATTGAAACATCATGTATTTTCCAATCAGACAAACCCATGACTACAGATCCAGCAAGAATGATAAGCGCCGCTACTTGTTCGTGACGTAGAGATTTAACGGCTTCTTTGCCAATGAATATGGAAATGCACTGAATAAAAATCAGGCACAACAAAGTGACTAGCGCTGCATTAGCCAGAGCCAGCAGAACATCCATCTGCGTCCAGACAGTGCCAATCAACAACAACTTGCTGCAGAGCGCTACTACGCCTGCAATCAGTGGAATAAACCGAAAATCGGCAAACGGTTTGCGCAATATATACAGACGCACAGCGCGGTACATAAAAAATTGCAAAAGCATGCCAGCAGCAGCGTAAACTCCCCCACCAGCCAGGGCTCCCAATACTGCAGCATAGGCAGGAAATCGCCTGCCTCGTCCACCGCGTTCGTGCAAAATTACAAAGAAAGCAAAACCAAAGGGTGATACTGCGTGTAGAATAGTAGCGTGTCCAAGAACAAAAGCCATTCCAGCAAGCAATACTGCACGTTGCCAGTGCACTCGCACCAACGCAGCTTTTTGTGATGATGGTCGATCCGCTTTTCCCACCAGGGATAGGTGTGACATGAGCCGAGCCCCTTCCTGTTATTTGTATGACCAGTATAGGCGGAGCATGACGCTGATTTTGTCAAACCAAGGAGGTTGCAAGATAAAATCTTCCGACATCATCTGCCAAGTTTCCTGAAGGTTTAACGGACGATTTTTATAGAGAGGATGACTTATCCATGAATTTTGCCTCATCGAACACACAAACACCAAGGATGTCATGGGATGAGTTTTTTGCCACACAAAGTCGAGTCATGTCGTTTCGTTCGACCTGTGCCCGATTGGCGGTTGGGTGTGTCATTGTTCGCGATAAGCGAATTGTGGCCAGTGGTTACAATGGTTCTCTAGCAGGGGACGTTCATTGCATTGATGTGGGTTGCAAGATGGAAGATGGTCATTGTATACGCGCTATTCATGCCGAGCAAAACGCCTTGCTGCAGTGTGCAAAATTAGGTATTGCTGTGGACGGATCTCAGCTTTACGTAACCCATCGGCCCTGTTTAAACTGCACAAAGAGTTTGATTCAAGCTGGCATACGTGAAGTATGCTTTGAATTTGACTACCGCCCCAACACATATGCCATCGAATTACTGGAAAAGGCTGGCGTGCAAACACGCCAAGTGCAGAGCCGCTTTGATATTTTGCTGCAAGCGGTAAATTCGTCTGCAAGTGGCGCGTGACAAGCTATCCATGCGTATGATAGAGCAGAGGTCATTGACTCTGCCTTTGCGTATGCAAGAGGCACATCACACTCAGGACGGAGGAATACCGATGCCTGATTGGCTGTGCAAGCAGTTGAAACGAGCTTTTTATAATCGTGACGTTCAATCGATTGTGATGCTCAATGAAGCGTACTATCGATACCGCCAGAGGCGGGATAGTCATTACGATTGGTCTAATCCTCCCCACACTGTGCCCTGAAACTTAGCTAAAATGCGTTCCATCACAGCTTGAGTAACAGGGCCCAGTTGGGCTTTGTACATATCAAGAGAGATATGGCAGCCGTCCCTATCGTTTATGTTGGAGAACTGCAACATCACAACTCTATCGTCGGAAAGTTGGTACTGAAGAAAATAGGGTTCCCCCATCTGATTCTCTCCTTGTGTCATGTTATTTTGAATGGAATACCACCAATTAATGTCTGGATAAACCAGTTACATTCTCCAGAATGCATCAGTCAAAAAATGGACAGGACAGCATGTACCAGAACGATGGCCGAACGCGCGGTTCTGTCCAAAAAGTAAAGGGGCATTCCTCTATGGAGTGCCCTTATCAAAGACTATAACAGACAATCTAATCTGAAATGATAGGCTCGCCTGCTGTCATCCGCGCCGACCGCCACGACCCCCGCGTTTGGATTCACTGCGACGCAAAGCCATTAAACGTTCCTCACTGTCTCTCATAAAGCGGGACATTTTATCTTCAAACGACATTCTCTGTTGATTGTGGTGACCACCGCTACGACCTCGAGAATTCCCCTCGCGGGTTGGACGGGCTGCTGGCGCTTGGTCATCTGCCTGACGAATGGACAAACCAATTTTGCCGCTTGGGTCGACATTAATTACTTTAACGAGTACTTCCTGATTCATTTGCAAATGCTCACGAATATCTTTCACATAACTATTGGAAACTTCCGAAATGTGAACAAGACCCGTTTCGCCTCCGGGCAAGAGGACAAATGCGCCAAAATTTGTTATACCAGTAACTTTGCCAGACACTTTGCTGCCGACCTCAATGGACATACAGACGAGCTTCCTCCTTAGGATTTTAGAGACTTCCATTCTACAGTATAGAAAAGACGAAAAATTGGTGTCAAGCAAACCGCCTTAAATTGCCCCACTTACCGATTCATTTTTATCATGGTCTTATTTTAGACTGTCATCCCTCACGCTTTAGTGCTGGGAATTTGCAACAGTGAACGGGATTTGTCCCGGTACAATCAGACCAAAATGATCGGTTGCGTATTTCTCAATAAAACTAGGATTATTGAGTTGCTGAACTCGATTCTTTAAATAAGTATTCTGCGTTTTCAACTGAGATAACTGGTTGTTGAGTTGTTGATGTTGCACTTCCAATTGCTGAAGAATGGGGCGCTGCACTGTTTCATAGTGAATAACCGCATACGCAAACACGACGCAAAGTGCCACATAACGAAGACGCAAAAACTTTCTCCAAGGTTTGCGGACGAAAATCCTGGGTGCAACATCCGGGGCAGCTTGACGTGAAGCATATGAAGATTGTCTGGGCAAAGCGAACCGCTCCCTGTCTCATGAAAAGCAACATACGCCATTCCATTATGCTTATGCTGCATTCGGTGGATGTTTCAACATGTTCGACAGTTTTGTCCAGAATCCTTCCCAGTGCCCAAAAAACGGCAAGAACATGGGTTTAAACTTTTCCCAAGGTCTTTTCAGTGGCCAAAAAAGAATTTTCAGTCCAAAAGTTAAAAATGTCACCAGCATATTCTCTAATTTTTGAAGAACTGAATAAGCAATAGAACATATTCGCCAGACAATCCTCCAGCAGGCGAGCAACGGCCAAATCACGACTGCGTAAACGATTCGCCAAACGATACGAAAGATCATGCGCGTCAGTTTCACTAACAGCGCAACGCTCCCCAACAGCAATTTACGCAATGTCAGACGATATACCACATATCCAAACAACAATATACCGAGTGTGTAAATGCGAAATCTTCCTTCATCAGTCACCAGACAGAAATGATAGACCCACACAGCAAAAACAAGCCAAAACAGCAAATCAGCCAACGTTCGCAACCATCTCAACAAAGGGTGCTCAGAGAGAATGGTATTATAAATATCGAATACGCAGCCCATCAAAAATCCGGATGCACTGATTGTAAATAGGTACATGCTGGAATTCATCATGGTTTACCACTTGAACCGAGAACTAATACTCTTCTTCTTGTTCTCTTGAATGTATTGCATACCATGAACTGTCCCTTCGATAATAACCTGTCCGGATTCAAGATCGAGATGTTTCATATGGAGATTCGCGCCTTTGACTTGCAACATTCCGGCTGTAGTTTTCAGAGTGAATTCATGTACATCGAAACTTTCCACGCTGGAAACGCCTGTGATATCAGCACGTCTACGACCATCCAAATGGATATGATGCGTGGACAATTCTGCCATACGCCTACCTCCAGTCCTCGCCTGCCCGTCCTTTCATCATGCTATGGATGGGGAGCAAAATTTAGAACCGAAAATGGCAAAAGCTTTTTTCTAAATACAGGAGCCTCCAAATCCACTTTTCAAACAGTGAATTTGGAGGCTCTTGACTCCATGAATTTTTGCTGACTCCTATCAGTTAACTCTTGAAAATCGTTTGCTTATGGATAGAAAGAAAACCATACCCCAGTGATACAAAGGGTCTATTCTTCATCATCCACAAAATGAGTATTCACCTGCTCAAGACGTTCTTCGGAAAGAACCCTATACAGGGACGACGCCTGTTCTTTGCGGGGATTGTCCATCAACTGCAACACTTCTACGGTGATTCTTTTATGTCCATAACGAATTGACAAAATATCCCCAATTTGAACTGGGCTACTACCCTTTGCCACCCTGTCTCCCAAAGACACACGTCCTGCGTCACATAATTCTTTAGCCAGTGTTCGCCTTTTCACTAAGCGCGAAACCTTGAGAAACTTGTCTAGACGCAATTAGCGAGTCAGCTCTTTCAGTTTATTGCCTGGTTTAAAGGCTGGTACAGTGGCAGCAGGAATCTCAATCGTCTCACCCGTCTGCGGGTTGCGGCCAGACCTCGCTGCGCGCGTTCTGGTTTCAAAGGTTCCAAAACCAATGACCTGAACTTTTTCTCCTTCGCGAAGCGCTTCTTCAATACTTTCAAAGACGCTATTCACAGCAGCTTCCGCATCTTTCTTCTTAAGTCCGGTTTTATCCGCAACCTTATTGACCAAATCTGCTTTATTCACTGGAAAGTGCCCCCTTTGTGGGAATGTCGGGAACAATATTCGTGTTTTCCCGCCAAATTCCTGCTTTTCATTCATTCAGATCATAATTTCGCATTTTGCCACAGTTGATCTAATTCATCCAAACGATACTCCTGCCATGTTCGCCCACTCTCATGTACAGCCTGCTCTACCCTTTCAAATCTGCGGACAAATTTGATTACCGCCTTACGAAGAACCATTTCTGGATGCATCTTTAACCAACGCGACAAGTTAACCAGAGTAAAAAATAAATCCCCTAATTCCTCTGTCAAAGCTTTAGAATCATTCTGGTTAAGCGCTTCTTCAAACTCAATTATTTCCTCTCTCAGCTTTTCTAAAACATCCTCTATACAATTCCATTCAAATCCGACCTTTGCCGCTCTTTTTTGTACGTCAAACGCATAGTTGAGTGCGTCTTGTCCAGTCTGTACATCGCTCATGCGCGACAGTGGCGTCTCGTTTCCTTCCAGGGACAGGGAGTCTCGCTGTTTCTCCTCTGCCTTAGCAGACTTCCACATCGCTTCGGCTTCTTCTGCATTGCTGGCTGATTGTTGACCAAATACATGAGGATGGCGCCTGACGAGTTTTTCTGCCAGTCCAAAAAACACATCTTGCAACGTAAAATCTCCGTTCTCTGCTGCAATTTGCGCATGCAACAAAACTTGAAGCAATAAATCGCCCAACTCTTCTTGCAAATGTGCTGGATCATCCTCTAAAACTGCCTGAGCCACTTCATAGGCTTCCTCGGTGGCATAGGGAATCAATGTTTCATGCGTCTGGGCCAAATCCCATGGGCAGCCATCCAAAGGATGCCGTAAGCGAGCCACAATGTCAGCAAGATATAATGGATGCCGAGCTTTTTCTGATAAATTTTGCACGGGGGGAACATAGACTGTCGTCAAGTGATGAATCTCTGTCAGCCTGTCCAATTCATAGAGCGGGACAGAAGTGACGCTCTCTTCCCCGGCAACACCCACAGCACTCAAAACTGTGACCTCGTGTTCATCAGGATAAACTTCCATGAGTGTCAATTTCACATCTGAGGCAACGGCTGGTGAATAAACTTGAGCTATCAGCGTATGAACTCCCGGTTGCAATTCAGTTATATGTAATTGAGTTCCATCTAAGAGCAGGAGACCAGCAATCGGATCTAATCCGATAGCTGTGCAAAGCGGATCGAGAAAAGATTGTCCAGCCCCAACATGCACCTCCACCCCGCAGGCAGTCGCTTTTTTCAGTAACAATTCCACAGATTGCTCAGCAACCCGCGGATGACCAGGAACGGCGTAAATCACTTTCTTATGCTGTGTTGCTAAACGTAGCAATTCTTCCGCCATCTGTTCATAAAGCGTTTCAAAGTCGCCGTGCTGCTCGTAGAGATGGTCAAACGTTGTAAAGGAAATGCCTGCTTCTGTAAGAGCAGGAACGGACGGATGAATTTTGGTTCTCAAAATAATGGGCGAACGAGATTCTTGTAATGTTTTCCATGTAGAAAGCGGCATGGTACTTTCATCACCCGGACCAAGCCCCACGACTTCAATCAGCATTTTTTCATCCCCTTAGGAGCCTTTTCTAACTTAGCTGCGTGTCAATCCCATACGCGAGAAAATCGAGAGCAAACGTGGACCAACTTTAGGTATTCGTTCGATTTCCTCTTCCTGCAAAGCGTTACTGGCAACAGCCGCTATGGAAAAAGCGAGCACGCCGAGTACAATAGCCGCCATCAGCGCCAAGGAAACTGTCCAACGGCTTTCCGTATCACTTTGCAAGAGAGGCCAGGCACGAACTAAAGCGAATTCCACAGCTCCCATGACAAATGCCGAAACACCAATGGGCAGAAACCCAAAATCGGAGAGACTCAATCCACCCAGACGGCGCGAGATGGCAAGCAAATTGAGTAGACACGCAAACAAATAGGCTATATCTGTAGACCAAACAGCACCTACTAACCCGTGTTGTCGAATCCACAATAGATTGAGTACGACCTTCAGACAAGCTGCCGCCAATAGATGAATTACGGGCAAGTATACCATACCTGCTCCCTGCAAAACTGCCGCTGCTGTGGTCTGCAAACTGGCAAATAGAATGGAGAGGGAAAGCCAAGCTATAACATTCCAGCCATCCGAATTTTGAAAAAGGACAATATCCACTGGACGTGCCAGTAAAACCAGACCGACGGTCGCCGGAAGAGCTAGAATGGCGGTCATGCGTAGAGAAACTTGCACATGATTGCGCACGCTGCGCATGTCCTGTCGAGCGGCAGCAGCAGAGACGGCTGGCATCACCGCAATGCCAATACCCGAAGCCAGCGTAATTGGCAAAAGTGTCAATTTTGCAGCCCTTCCTGCCAACAAGCCAAAAGCACTGGTAGCTTCTCGCTGTGTTTCGCCCGCCTGTTTCAATAAATGCACGACAGTGAGTGCGTCCACATTGTTCATGAGAGGTATCACCAAAGCTCCCAAGGAAATCGGCAAGGCATAATAAATCAGACGGCGTAGCAGTCGACTCCATGGAATTTGATGTCGATCCGACATTTTAGAAACCGGTTGTCGCCTGCGATAAAACATCATGGTCAACAAACCGGCCGCCGCACCCGTCACGGCACCAAAAGCCGCTCCAGCGGCAGCTGTAGCAGCACCAAACCCGGCTTGCATAAAATAAATGGATAAAGCCAAAATCGTGATTACCCTGACCAACTGCTCCATGACTTGTGAAACTGCAGTTGGTTCCATCCATTCATGCCCCTGGAGATAACCTCGCATGGCACTGAGCAATGGCACAATCAAAAGCGCCGGAGAAATCGCGCGAATCGCCAGCGTAGCAGAAGGATCGCCAGCAATTTTTGCCCAGGTGTGCGCAAAAATGTACAGCACCAGAAAGGCAAAAACGCCTAGCACGCAAAGAAAAAATGCAGAGATTTGATATGTGCGGCGAGCAGCTTGTGTATGTCCTTGGGCCAACTCTTCTGCAACCAGCTTGGAAACTGCAACCGGAAAACCTGCTGTTGCGACAGCAAGGAGTGTCGAGTAAACAGGATAGGCCATTTGAAACAGCCCCATACCGTGATCGCCAATAATATTTTGCAAGAAAATGGTATAGACCGATCCGAGCAATTTAGAAAGCATGGCAGCCCCGGCCAGGAGCATGGCGCCATGGACAAAACCGCGCCGTTTCATACGCCTTCTCCCCTATCCATAGATTCTTTCAACATCCTATGGACAAAGTGGGCCAGTTAGTCCCATTGATGAATCAGAAAAAATCCCGTCTCGGCTTTGGACGGGATTTTTTCTCGTATTTTGTTGCTTACGTCAGACGGTACGCATTTTTAAAATTTACGTGACAATTCATTGTTCCATCTGTTTAGCCAGAAAACCAGCAGCGGTTTCCACAAGTTTGCGCTCCAACTCACTCATTTTCGCATTTTCATCCCGAGTGATAAGCATCACAACGCCAATCGGATCACCCGCTGCAATAATCGGCGCGATGACACGCGAACCTAGACGTTCTGGCATATCCCGGACAATACTGTATTCCCCAGGTGTAAAATTCATAATGGTCTTGCGATCTTCCATAGCCTGTTCTACATCACTGGATATGGGACGATCGAGAAAATCTTTTTTGGCAGTGCCTGCGGCCGCAATAATCACATCTCTGTCGGCAATTAACGCGACATGCCCCGTGGATTCAGAAAGCGACTCTGCATATTCCTTTGCAAAATCGCCCAATTCACCGATTGGTGAATATTTTTTCAGAATGACTTCCCCATCTCGATCTACAAAAATCTCCAGCGGATCACCTTCGCGAATACGCAGCGTTCGGCGAATTTCTTTCGGAATTACGACACGACCGAGGTCATCAATTCTCCGTACGATGCCTGTAGCTTTCAATGTGAAGTCCCCCACCCTCATGAGTTAGTTCTGCGGTGTCTGGCGTGTGGTTAGTATGTGACGGGTGGGATTCCTCTATACACCAATTCAGGCATACTGTTGCACATTCGTAGAATCAAACAGCCCAATTTTATTCAATGATGCACACAGATTTTACAACTGCGAACTTTTGACTGTCATTTTCACATCGACGTTATTCTTGGCATCATCCATAATCTGTGTCTCTTTTTGATTTTGCGCCTGTTGCAACAACTGTTGTTTGATGCTGCTCTCAACTTGACTAAACGGTAATTGTTGACGCTTGTCCACTCGCATGACAAACCATCCATAACGTGTATGCACAGGTTGACTGCTGATTTGACCTATTGGCAAGGTTGCACAAGCTTCTGCAAAATGCGGCACAAATTGACCGGCTGTTGCATTGGCGTATGTGCCATGATTTTGCTTGACACCCGGATCTTGAGAATATTTGTCAGCCAATTGTGCAAAATTTTTGCCATTGTCTTTTTTCAATTCAGCTATCAGCGACTTAGCTTGACTCTCCGTCTTGACAAGAATCTCGCTGACGGTCACCTGCAAGTAATTCAATTTGTTGGCGTTATAGTAATTTTGTGCATCCGTCGTTGAAACGGTGACATTTTTCAATTCCTGCTGCAGATAATTTTGCAACACTTGTCCCTCTTCCGCCAATGTGACGAAATCTTGTTTGGTGATGCCCAGTTTTTTCATTTCGTTATTCAAGTCTGCTTGTGTCTTGTAATCTTGTCCGACCAACTGACTCATATACTGATTGGTCAATTGTTCCGCTTCAGATACATTGACGGGTGTTTTGTCTGCTTTCACTGCCTTAGCATAAAGATATTTATAGACAAGGATATAATTCTGCAAGAACTGCGTCTTCGACTCCTGAGCAGTCAACTTGGGCAATACAACTTGCAGATTGTACTGTTGTTCAAATTCCTGCTTGGTCAGCGTGCCCCCATTGTAAGTAGCCACTGTAGGACCGCTATAAGTCGGCAGTTTAGGAAGATTCAGGCTAGTTGGAGTGGCATTCTGCGTGGTATGGTTGCCGGCGTTTTGCGCCCCGCAGCCGGCTACCAAGGTTACAACAGCAGCCGTTGCCAGCGACAACAGGACGGTGCGTTTACTTTGCAATCTTTTCTACCTCCCGTGTACTACTCAACATCTCTGCGTAATCCGAAAGGATCCGCTTGATGCGAAGCAATCTTTCACTGTCAGACAACCCCCGCGTCCGCAGTAACAAAAAGGTCGTGCCATTGGGCCTCTTGGTGACGGCAGCCGCATGTTTGACTGCAACCGACTGCAATTTAGCGTAATCGATGCGATGCCTATCATCTTGAAGCAAGCGGATGGCCGTCTCCGCTCCCTGTTGGGAGATATGGTCAACCCCGCACCTGACAGCATAGCCTTTTATGCGCGTGATGTCCAACAAATGACGTACAGGTTCAGGCAAATCGCCGTATCTGTCCTCCAGTTCTTCTTCGAGATCATCAGCAGCTTCAGGCGTTTGCACAAATTTGAACTTTTTGTACATACTGATTTTCTGCGCCGGATCGGAAATATATGAGTCGGGTAAATAAGCATCCACCTGCAACTCGACGCTTACTTCCGGATGCTCTTCTATTTGTTCGCCGCGCAACTCTTTGACTGCCGCCGCCAACATTTCACTATACATGTCAAATCCAACAGAATTAATAAAGCCGTGTTGCTCTGCGCCCAGCAGATTGCCTGCGCCGCGAATCGCCAAGTCGCGCATGGCAATTTTAAAACCACTGCCCAGTTCTGTAAATTCCTTGATAGCTTGTAGACGTTTTTCTGCCACTTCTGTCAAGACTTTGTCTTTTTGATACAGGAAATAAGCATAGGCAATCCGGTTGGAACGCCCCACACGACCACGCAATTGATATAACTGCGATAGTCCCAGTCGATCAGCATCATGCACAATCAAAGTATTGACGTTTGGAATATCCAATCCCGTTTCAATGATGGTCGTAGTGACCAAAATATCAATTTCTCCTTCAAGAAATTCCAACATGACACGCTCAAGCTCATCTTCCGCCATTTGACCGTGCGCCACGGCGATTCTTGCTTGCGGCATCAAACGTTGCAACCGTTCCGCCTGACTGACAATACTCTGCACATTATTGTAAAGGTAATAGACTTGACCGCCTCTACCCAGTTCGCGTTCGAGAGCTTCGCGAACCATTCCCTCATTCTGCTCGATTACGTATGTCTGTACGGGAAAACGATTTTCCGGTGGTGTCTCAATCACTGACAAATCGCGCACACCCATCATCGACATATGCAACGTGCGCGGAATGGGCGTTGCTGTCAGCGTTAAACAATCCACATTGGCCCGCAGTTCTTTCAGCCGTTCTTTATGTGTGACACCAAAACGCTGCTCTTCGTCAACAATGAGTAACCCCAAATCCTTAAACTCAATGCTTTTTTGCAGCAGTCGGTGCGTCCCAATTACGACATCCACACTGCCATCTTTCAGCCCGCGAATACAGGCTGTTGCTTCTTTCCGCGAACGAAAACGGCTCAAAACGTCCACTGTGATGGGAAACCCAGCAAACCTCTCTTTAAACGTCTCAAAGTGTTGTTGTGCCAAAACGGTTGTTGGCACCAACACAGCCACCTGTTTGCCATCCATAACCGCCTTAAATGCCGCCCGAATGGCAACTTCTGTTTTTCCATAACCTACATCTCCACAGAGCAAGCGATCCATAGGTCGACCGCGTTCCATATCCCGTTTAATTTCCTCGATAGCCCGCAATTGATCGGGGGTTTCCTCATATGGAAAGGCCGCTTCAAAATCTGCCTGCCAGGGTGTATCCGGTGAAAATGCGTGTCCTGGCGTAGCTTCTCGTTTGGCATAAAGTTTAACGAGATCGGCCGCAATATCTTTAACAGTTTTGGATACGCGATTTTTGACACGTGACCATTCGCCGCCGCCAAGGTGATAAACTTTAGGTTCTTTTTCCTCCGATCCGATATAGCGCTGTACCTGATCAATCTGCTCTACGGGAACGTAGAGACTGTCATTCCCGGCGTAAACCAGATGCAGGTAATCTTTATGATGACCATCCACTTCCAGTGTCCTTATGCCTACGTATTTGCCAATACCGTGATTGACGTGCACTACGTAATCGCCAATTTTCAGTTCCTGATAACTCTTGATCCGCTCGGCATCTGACATTTCCAGACGTGCTCGCCGAACTTTCTGGCGATTCCCAAACACTTCCCTGTCTGTCACAACGACCAAATGCTGCATGGGAAACTCAAAACCACTTGCCAATTCTCCGATTAAAATTTGTGGCGTCTCACCGACCTGAAATGATTTCGGACGCACAGCTTCGACACGATAATCAACAAAAACGCGTTCCATACGCGCTGCCCGTTCCTCAGTTGGTGCCAAAAAAACGACTTGATAACCTGATTTTTTCCAATGAGCAAGTTCTGTTTTCAGAACATTCATCTGTCCGTGAAATTCTTGGGCGTCTTTGGTCGTCAACGTCAAATGAGCCGTAAAACGTCCAGATCCTCTTTGGAATTTACTCCAATGAATGCGAGTGAATCGCGGTTCATCATAAACACGCCCAGTTTCTGGTGCAGCGATTGACGCTGACAATACATCACCACGCATCAGAGCATTGGCAAGCCATTCTGTAAAATCACGCCGCGCGGACTTCTCCCGTTCTTGAAGCCGCAACGGTTCTTCCAGGCAGAGCAAAGTGGCTGCAGGGAAATAATCCAACAGTGTGGCCGCATGAGTTTTAAAATGTTCAATATACCGTGCTTGCCCTAGAAATGGCTGGCCCTGTCGCATCTTCTCAATATCTTTGCCCACTTGTTGTTGCAGCCGATCACGTTGTTCTAAATCTGTCAAACTGCGCAATCGATCGTGCATGAATTTTTCAATTTCATCCGCCGCCTGTAACAAAGCAGATTGCGGAAAGATTAGTTCCACAGCTGGCAACAAGCGAAACTCTTGCAAATTTTCCAATGAACGCTGGGTTTGTGCGTCAAATGTACGCAATGAGTCAATATCAGTATCAAACAATTCCATGCGTACGGGATGCTCTTGACCCACTGGAAAGATGTCAAGAATGCCACCGCGAAGAGAAAAATGTCCTTGCCGCTCGACCATTTCTGTTCGTTCATAACCCATTTGGACGAGTCTCGTCAACTCTGACTCTATATCAAGCTGCATACCGATTTGATACTCGCGCACAACCTCATGAAATGTCTTTGGATGTCCCAACCATTCAGTTGCTGCCAGAATGGTGGTGACCACTACGGTTGGCATACGTAAAGAAAGTCTATCCAATACGCGAAGGCGCAACGCTGTAACTTCTGGACTGGCGGCCAATGTATGGAGGGCAGCCAATTCTCGTTCTGGATAGACAAAGACTTCCTCTTCAGACAGAAGCGTACGCAAATCGTCTGCCACACTGTCAGCTTGGCTACTGCTATGAGTGACAATCAGCAATGATTGATCTGGGTGTTTCAGGCGCCAGTGTTGCAACATAGCTGCATACGCCAAATTGCGCGCACTGCCGCCAACTCCTGTCACCAATGCATCGATATTCGTTCGATTGACGGATTGCAAAAAATCCACAAAATTTTGATCTTGCAGAAGGATGTGCGCCAATTCCAACATGAGACTCCTCCTCGCTTGGCGGATCTGAAAAATCCGCACCATAAACTCGCGTCTTCCATCTGATTAACGAATACGCGGGTTATAGAACCAGCCGCGAGAAGCCTCCTGCGCTCTCCAACAGCGGCCCTATTGCAAAAGTTTTCCTTCCAAAAGTAATTCTGGATGCTCACGCAAAGCATTTTCACAGTATGAACAAACGGTATACACCCGCATATCGTCGTATGTGTCCATCTGTACAGATTCAAGTCGTTCAGCTGGTGTCAGACGCCCTAAGCCAAGCCGCACATCCACGTCAGCCATGGTCCAATGTGGCTGATTCAGCTGGCCTACTTTTTGTCGACAATGTCGGCAGATATATTCAATACGCATAAACTACCCCACCTTTGCCTGCGTTCCCAACAATGGAACACATACCAGGAATCATCCCTAGTTAGTATGGGGGCGAAACCGTCCTATCATACCTAACAAAGTGAGTTAGCTCAGCTATTATAGCGATTCATAGCTGCCTGGAAAGAATGCATCAAAGCATATTCCACTGCTTCTGCCGCTTTCTCGCAAACAGACTTCACTTGATCCTCTTCGGTTTTGGGAAAGCGACCAAGCACATGGGAAATGACGGTTTGTTCAGGTAATGGCCGCCCAATGCCAACACGCAATCTGGCAAATTGACTTGTTCCCATATGCGCAATCAGTGATTTGATTCCGTTATGACCGCCTGCACTGCCGGATATACGTAATTTCAATGTGCCTACCGGAAAATCCATATCGTCGTAAATAACCATTACATCTCGATCGGGTTGCATAATCTTATAAAAATTCAATGCTTCAGCCACAGCTACACCACTTACGTTCATATATGTTTGCGGTTTCATCATCAGAATCTTCTCTCCGCCAAACGTATACTCAGAGACGAGAGACTGAAATTTCACGCGAAAATCTTTCACGCCCATGCCAAAACGGGCGGCTAACGTATCAACCGCCCAAAACCCAACGTTATGTCTTGTCCATTCATATTCTTTTCCTGGATTGCCCAATCCTACAATTAACTTCATAATAACCGCCTAGTCAAAAAGTTGTGAGATAGAACGCTGAGTATGCACCCGAATGATCGCTTCGGCAATCAACTCAGCAACAGATAACACGGTAATTTTATCAATTCGCTTGCTTTCTGGCAGATGAATGGTATTGGTAACCACGACCTCCTGAATATCGGATTGCTCTAAACGCTCTACACCATTGCCGGAGAGAACAGGATGAATACAGCAAGCATAAACAGACTTTGCCCCTCTTTCGAGAAGCGCCTTGGCACCTAATGTGATAGTTCCGGCTGTGTCAATCATGTCGTCAATCAGAATGGCTGTCCGATTTTGAATATCGCCAATAATATTCATAACTTCAGCAACATTCGCTTCTGGTCTGCGTTTGTCAATAATCGCAAGCGGAGCCCCAAGCCGTTCAGCAAACGCGCGGGCACGTGTGACGCCACCCATATCCGGAGAAACCACAACAGGATTTTCCAATTGCTTGTTGAGAAAATACTTGGCCAAAATGGGCATTCCAATCAAGTGATCCAGCGGAATATCAAAGAAACCTTGAATTTGAGCCGCATGCAAATCCATGCAGATAACGCGGTTTGCACCAGCCTTCTCTAAGAGATTGGCCACCAGTTTAGCTGTTATCGGATCGCGCGCACGAGCTTTTCGTTCTTGACGCGCATAACCATAATACGGAATAACTACATTGATGGTGCTGGCTGAAGCCCTCTTGATGGCATCAACCATAATCAGCAACTCCATTAAGTGCTCGTTGACTGGCGCAGACGTTGGCTGAATGATGAATACATCGCTACCGCGCACACTTTCTGCCAACTTAATTTGCACTTCTCCATCCATAAATCGCCCGACCTGGCATTCCGCCAGCGGGACACCGACAAATTCCGATATTTCACGCGCCAACTGCGGATTCGCGTTGCCGGTGACGAGTTTTAAATCCCCGTCAAAACTCACTTCAAGAGTCCCTCCCCATGCGCAAAACGCGACTTTTTTTCTGTTTCCAGGCCTTAACATAGCGTGGTTTGGTCTCTTGTTTCACTCTAGCAATGGCAAACCCGTCGTCTGGCACATTATCTGTAATGGTCGATCCGGCACAGACATAAGCGCCCTCTCCAACTTGGACAGGTGCGATGAGGTTGGCGTTAGAACCAATGAAACTGTCATCCCCTACCACTGTAGTGTGTTTCTGCATTCCATCATAATTCACTGTAATGACTCCACAGCCAATATTGACTCTTTCGCCAATGACTGCATCGCCTAGATAGGCCAGATGACTGACTTTACTGTCGGCTCCAAGTCGAGTGTTCTTGAGTTCGACAAAATCGCCAACTTTGACTCGCGCCCCCACAGTACTGCCTGGACGGATATAGGCAAAAGGTCCAACTTGTGCACCCTCACCAATGATTGACTGCAGAACAACGCTATTTTGCACCACGGCGCCAGCCTCTACCTGGGCATCCACCAGACGAGTATATGGCCCAATCACAGCACCCGCAGCAATTTGTGTACAGCCTTCCAGCACACAACCTGGATAAAGCGTGACGTCAGCCTCGATTTCTACGTCGGCTCCAATCCAAGTGGAATCCGGTTGTAAGAAGGTGACGCCTGCCAACATCAGTTCGCGGTTACGCCTTTGCTGAGCAATTTTTTCAACTTGTGCTAATTGAAAACGATCATTTACACTAGCCACTTCTTCTTCATCATCCGCTATCTGCGCCCATACATCGACACCCATACTTTGTAAGTATTGCAAGGTGTCGGTGAGGTAATATTCATTCTGAGCGTTATTCGGACGTAACTGAGCGCAAGCTTCCCGCAGGCGTTCGGTGCGGAAACAGTAAATTCCTGTGTTAATCAAATGATTTTGACGCTCTTCAGGGCTTGCGTCGCGCTCTTCCACCACTCGCTCCACTTGTCCGCTCTGCGATAATATAACACGACCCAGACCGGTCGGATTTTGAACATGGGCAGCCAAAATCACTGCTCCCGCTCCACTTTGCTCCTGTTTCTGGAATATCGATTCCATAGTGGATGCCTGTATCAACGGCGCATCTCCATATAGAATCAATACTGTGTCAGAATCCGCTTTCACGTGGGGAAGCGCCGCCATTACAGCATGTCCAGTTCCCAACTGTTGCTCCTGAACGGCTATCTTTGCCCGTCCTTCTACAACTGAAATGACAGATTCGCGGCTTTGACCCACAACAACAATCACTTCATCGACCTGTACTTTTTCAATTTCATCTAAAATATGCAAAATCATGGGTTTCCCAAGTACAGGATGAAGCACTTTATGCAAAGAGGATTTCATACGCGTACCTAGCCCGCCGGCCAGTACTATGGCAGTTCTACCCAACCTTGATCCCCCTTACCAAACCTGTCTGTCCTCAATAGGAGAACCGTACGCACTTCCAGTCCACATGTTTTTGAAAGCGCGATTCATTCCTCATTTCAGTGTACAGGAAGGGACAAAACAATTTCAATTTCATTTAAGAGTAGTTTGTGTACCATTTCTTTCAGTTTTCTACTTGGACATGATCTACATAAAGAATTGTTTTTCCTTTTATTGTAAATCAGAAAGGTGATATCAAGAAAAGACCCTGCAAATTTGGCAGGGTCTATCTTTTTATACATAAATTCAGTCATTGCATTGCTGCACGACTTTTTATTCAACAACCCCAACGCCTCTTCCGATATCATCAGGCACTTGGCTCTTCCAAAGCCACATCGGATACATCGGAACGATAGTACTCTTCCAGAACAGCCTGTTGAATCTTTTGACGCATATCGGATGAAATGGGATGCGCAATATCTCGAAACTGACCATCCGGTGTTTTTTTACTCGGCATGGCCACAAACATACCATTGTTTCCATCAATGACGCGGATGTCATGAACAACAAATTCGCCATCAAAAGTTACTGAAGCAATTGCCTTCATACGTCCATCATTGACGACTTTGCGCAAACGTATATCCGTAATTTGCACCCTGTTCACCACCCTTAGCTGTAGAAGCATCCCCCATGCTGTGCATATTTTTCTACATATTGTTCTTCTTTTCCTGCTATTACGTCAAAATGTTTGTAAAATTTTCGTCAATAAAAAACCTGCCCCTCTCAAAAGTCAGGGGCAGGTTGGAACAGGTTAGAAAAAATTCTATTCGAGAGCAGCAACCAATTCTATTTCCACTTGCGCCCCACGTGGCAAAGCAGCCACCTGAACCGTGGAACGCGCCGGGCGATGGTCGCCAAAATATTGTGCATACAAGGAATTCACAGTTTGAAAATGAGCGAGATCGGTAAGAAAAATAGTCGTTTTAACCACATTTTGACGTGTCATTCCAGCCGCATGTAGCACTGCATCCAAATTATCCAGTACCTGCTTTGTCTGCTCTTCAATTCCGCCAGTGACCATTTCACCAGCTGGAGTCAAGGGTATCTGGCCAGAGGTGTAGAGAACATTTCCCAATTGCACCGCTTGTGAATAAGGACCTATGGCCGCCGGTGCTTTTTCAGTGGCAATCATCTTCATGATTTTTCATCCTTCCCTTCTAAGGCTTACAAAGAATGGGGAACCCATCCGGACATTCCGTTATTCACTATATCACGACGTGATAGCTACGCGTGATAGACAGGTTGAACAAATATACTCCCATCCAACTGAGTTGCTTTGACCTCAAGGAGCGCCAAGTAATCGGATATCAACTTTTTCTGGGGTTCCTCGGTTTTTACAAAGACCGCTGTTCCAACTACTTCCACTGAAAACTCTGCCAGCAAAGCGCGCACAGCCTGCGCTGTGGCACCAGCTTTCATAAAATCATCAACTACCAAGGCACGCGCCCGTTCTGGGAGCGCCCGTTTGGACACATACATTGTACTAATCCGCCGTTCCGAACCGGACACATAATGCATGCTGAGTGCCGCTCCTTCCGTCACCTTATGCTCGCGACGGACAATAACAAGCGGCACGTCGAGATAGCGAGCTGTCGCTACAGCTAGTGGGATTCCCTTAGTCTCCACTGTCACTACCACGTTGGGTTGTACTTTAGCCATTTCTGCTGCTATCATCCGACCAATGTTATCTAATACATCAGGCTGGCCAAGAATATCCGACATATAGATAAACCCACCCGGCAACATACGTGAAGGATGAGAAAGTTCACTCGCTAACCGTTCAAGAAAACGCAGTCTGATGGAATCTGGCATACCTACCGTGAAACGCACTCCACCCGATGCACCAGGCAAACTTTCAATTGTACCTTCCTGTGTTTCTTCTAGAAAAGCGCGCAAAAACGCCACATCTTCACTGAGCGTCGATTTGGCAGCTACCTCACTGCCCGCCAATTCCGAAAGAGAGTATACATGATGGGGACGATCAAAGAGACGCTTGGCCATAGCCAGCAAACGTGAAGACCGTCTCATCCTGTCTGCCCCCCGCTGTTTGGCTGAAAAAGTCGCGCAAGATAAACATCCTTGGCAAACCCGCGTAGCGCATTGTATACCCTCTGTCCTGCAGACTGCGTAGGAACCAGCGTAAAAAGCGTTGGGCCACTGCCTGACATATGGCAGGGTAATCCACTCACCGACTGCATTTTACGATGCAGCTGAGCCACTTCGGGATAGAGCCGAAAGGTCACGGGCTGCAAGTCGTTACAGATGAGCGACTCTATTTCCGCCAGTGTACAGCCTTTAGCAAATCGCTCCGTCATGGCAGAACTGACTCGCTTGTTGCTAAAATCATCCGCTTGAATCGACTGATAAACCTCTGTAGTCGAAACATAAAGTGGAGGTTTCAATAAAACTACCCAACTGCGCAAGGCAGGTTGAACATGCGTAATTTTCTCGCCCCGCCCGGATGCAATAGCACAGCCGTTGTAAATACAAAAAGGTACGTCCGATCCGATTTGAGCACCAAGTTCAGCTAATTCGTCCAATGAAAAGGGATGTCCCGCCAGACGGTTAAGACCGCGCAAAACGGCAGCAGCATCAGCCGAGCCCCCGGCTAATCCGGCTGCGACCGGTATATTTTTGGTCAAATAAATACGTACACCGCGCGTAAGGTTAGCAGCAGAAAGAAACTTCTCAGCCGCTATCACCGCCAAATTACGTCCATCAAGCGGTATGCTCGTGGCTTGTGATTCCATGACAATTTCCATAGATTCCGGCAACCACTCCAGAGCCACTTCATCCGACAAATCAATGCTCTGCATGACCATATCCACTTCATGATAACCATCTGGACGTTTTCCAAGTACATTTAGGGTTAAATTAATTTTGGCATACGCCCGCTCCAACAACAAAGGCCCCACCTCGTCGCACTCTAGCATGCGACGTGGCGAAGGCCAAGTCAAGTTCCTTGTCTAGTTTGTTGAAAAGCCTAGGAAAATACGCTTAAACCATTGCGTAACCAGGAACCTGTTCGGCGTCTGCCTGCCATTGTGTAAGGGGCTTGGCCTGACGTGACTTGAGTTCTGTCAACAACGGTTCCAATTTTTCATAGAAAGCTACCACCATATCTCCCGCTTTTGCCTTATCTAGTGCCGTCTGAAAAGCAATCAGTTCATCTTCAATGATTTGCAACGCACTTTGAGGAGCCAAACTTTGCATACGTTCTGCCATCATTTTGGCGATTTCGCCTGGTTGTCGTCCACGCTTATCCGCATCCTCTTTCACAATCGTCCAGTCAAAACAACCCGCCAACACCTCTGAAGAAGCGTAAACAACTTCGTCAGCGCGATCGCCCGGAACACCCACAACCCCTATGAGATGATGGGCCCCCAACTGTTTCACCCACTCTGTCACACAAGCAAAGCCGTGAGGATTATGTCCATAATCAAGAATGACCCTTACCCGATTGGGCAACTCGTACATCATAGCTCGGCCAGTGTTATGCTGATTGGCATGAAAACCGAGCAATGCCGCCGCCACTTCCTGCCGGGTCAACCCGAGATGGCGCAACGCCGCTGTCGCAGCCAAACAATTTTGCACATGAAACTTGGCTGTCCCTAAAACGGTGAGAGGTATTTTCTCTACTGATACAATTGGATATTCAAAGCTCCCAACCGCCTCAACAATTTGCTTACGATTTAAGTAATAAGCTGTTCCTCCAGAGGCTAAGTGAAGCTGAATCTCATGGTTTTGTGTCTGCATTGAAAACAAGGCTGTTTTTGCTTTAATGCGCGAACGCATAGAAAGAACACGCTCGTCGTCAGCGTTCAATACGACACAACCGGTTGGTTTGACACATTCTGCTACCAACGATTTGACATGTACAATGTCTTCCAATGTGTCAATGCCGTCTTGACCAAGATGATCAGCTGTAATATTCGTAATCACACCCACATCAGCCAAGTCGTATGCAAGACCCCCGCGACAAATACCGCCACGAGCCGTTTCCAAAACAGCTACATCGACTGTTGGATCGGACAAAACCAGACGGGCACTGCGCGGTCCTGTGGTATCTCCTGACATCACTTGTACGCCATTGATATAGACTCCCTCTGTGGTCGTCATCCCTACCCTGACGCCTTGCCTCTCTAAAGCGTGGGCAATCAAACGAGTGGTTGTCGTTTTGCCATTGGTGCCTGTAATAGCGACAATGGGAATTCTTCCGTTGCTATTGTCAGGAAAGAGGGATGCAACAATAGCATCAGCCACGTCTCTTGAACGTCCTTGTGTAGGATATTGATGCATGCGAATTCCCGGCGCAGCATTCACTTCAATGACAGCCATATTCGAAGAAGATGGTTTGGCTAACGGATTGTCCATCACTATATCAATACCACATACATCCAGACCTACTGCTCTGGCTGTGCGAGCAGCCAAAGTTTTAAGAAGCGGATGAATTTGATCGGTGATATCCTTCGCATGCCCACCTGTCGAGAGATTTGCACTTTCCCTCAACCACACTTGTTGACCTGCTTGCGGCACAGAATCAAGAGAATAGCCCTGGCGAGTCAAGGTCTGATGAACAATTTCATCTACCTTGACACGTGTCAACGGCCGCTCATGATCGATGCCCCGAAGAGGATCTTCATTTAAGATTTCAATCAATTCACTAACGGTCCGTTGACCATCTCCCTCTACATAAGGAGGTATTCTAAGACTAGCTGCGGCAAATTCGCCGCCTACACAAAGCAGACGCAAATTTTGTCCGCGGCAATAGACCTCAACCACGACTTCCTGGCTATACTCTGCTGCAATGTCAAACGCTTTTTGGATTTCTTCTGGACTGTTCAGATCGAGCGATACGCCTCTTCCTTGGTTACCGTAACGCGGTTTGACCACTACTGGTTGACCCAGACGTTCCCAGATTTGCACTGCCTCCTCAGAAGTAACGGCCACATCACCACGAGGCACCGGTATTCCTGCTTCTTCTAAAACGAGCTTGGTCAATTCTTTATCAGATGCGATATCTACAGCTACCGCGGAGCAGTTATCGGTAATGGTAGCGACCACCCTTTTGCAGTAACGGCCATATCCAAGTTGAAGAAAACTTTGCCCGCCGATCCGTCGAACTGGTATGTCACGCCTTTCAGCAGCTTCCAAAATCGCTTTTGTACTGGGGCCAAGTTCTGTAACCGCCAGAATATCTTGTGCTTCCTGCAATACGCTCTGCAAGGGAAATGCCTGCCCTTGCAATAGATTTTCTACGCATTCCAACGCTTTGTAGAGAAGAAATTTTTGCGCAGCATACGCTTTACACTCAATAACTATATTGTATATACCTGGACCGTCTGCATAGAGTGTCTTGCCATAATGTACGTCGATCTCCAGCAATGTACACAATTCTATACAAACATGTTCCACTATGTGCCCAAAATACGTTCCTTCTTCAAGGCGCTCCAAAAAACCTCCAGGCTGACCTTTTGCACAGTGGTGCTCCGACAGTCCTGGCAAGAGTTGAAGCAAACGTTCATGAAAACCCGGAAACTCTTTGCTCTCGCGCTCTGTCAGTTCTTCTAAATGGATACGGGCCTGAAGTATAGGTTTATAAAGAAACAAATTAGGCCCTTCAATATGCCGTACAGAGACGATTCTCATTCTGACAGCTCCTTGTCGCTCTGCTCCCGATAAGCGGACCAGTCTGTAATGGCTTCCCGCCGACGCATATGGAACCCGTATCCATCTGGTAGCACATGCAGGCGTACGCCACAGAGTGCAAGTGATTCATCTCGATGAACCTTATCTAAATTGCTGTAAAGCAATTGTCCAGCATCGACAATAGAAACCGCGCCACGCCCAATCACCCGCAGCACACCTTGATGCACAGAAATGGCTGTATCTTCATCAATTCCCATACCAAGATGGTGCGGATATTGAGCTACTGCCGAGAGTAGTCGTCCAAGCCGGCCGCGCTGGGCAAAGTGTTGGTCAATAACGACGCCATCTAAAAATTCCATACCGGGAGCCATATCCACAATAGATATGCGCGGATTGGTCTCCGCCTCGCCGCTGACAATCATGGTACTTGACATCATGGATGCACCCGCGCTCGTACCGCCAAGTGGAATGCCGTTTGCGTGCGCCTCATGAAGTGCTGCGTCTACGCGTGTCCCTCCCAGTAACTTGGTAATCCGCAACTGATCTCCACCTGTAAAATAAATGCAAGTGGCATCGCGAATCATTTCCACCGCACTATCCCGATTGGCTGCGCTACGGTTAGAAACGTCAAAAGTGCGCACATCAGCTGCGCCCAGTTTTTTAAACACCTCGATATACTGCGTTCCCACTTCGATTGGATACTCAGTGGCCACGGTCATAATGAGGACACGGGCGTGCCGACCGCCTCCAAGTTCCAAAAAATGTCTAAGAATTCTGCATTCATTCTGCTTGTCCTCTGCTCCACCCACTACTACAAGTGGTCCAGCTTGAGGGGCCACAGACTTCCCTCCTCTCGTGGAACAAGGCATAGTTTTTGCGCAGAAGCGCAATCATATTCCATTTTTAGATGAACCCCTCAGAGATTTTGGCCATATTTTTTCAAATATCCAGATAACGTAGACGCGGAAACGAAAAAATAAAAGAAGCCGTACGCTAAAGCGCCGACTTCAGGAGAAACTTAACCATATCAAAATCTATTGAGATTGACCTAGATGTCAAATTTATTGCTTCTATCTCTAAAACGAAACGCTGCGGCTACCAAATGTCCGCAATCACTTGCCTGCTACATGAGCCGCGTGTTTTCGCCGTCTTTGCATAGAACCAATTCAACAGTCTCTGTCAACACGTCAGCATAACTGTAGGAAACGCGTTTAAAGGAACCATCAGGAGGATCAAGCTTGACGACAAATACAGAGGGATAGGTTTCCTCAAGCACACCAAAATGCTCGACTGTTTTCCTGCGCCCTCCGTTGGCCCGCAATAACAGGCGCTCACCAACCAGACCTTCAAGATTTTTTTTAATTTCGTGGAGCGCATTTTTCGCCAACACACACCACCTCTTTCCAACAAACAGTATATCATCAAGAAAGAGGCATGTCAACCCAAAGCGTACATTATAGCAACGCATGAATTTTGTTGTCAATGGGTAAACTACATTCTTTTTTTATATTTTCGTCCCGAAGCCATTAAGCTTTCATTTAAAAGGAGGATTTCGGAAGTCCAAGGCGATATTTTCCGCGCGACTCCAATCCGCCTACACCATCAATGCCTGTATAGGTCGCCTTGACGACATCGTAGAGATTGACCGTCTCGTGAATCGGCGTATAAGCAATTTTCTCCGCAATAAAGACCGGATCGAGCGCATGAATCATGATGCGCTGCGGGGAACTGGCAAAATTGGCACCCGCGTCAATAATACCTTCAAAATGGGATTGGCAGGCTCCTGCAATAATAACGAGATCGTCCATATTCCGCACGCGCTTGCGGGCATTAGCCACTGCGCGGATAAAATGCAAGGAGTTGCGGTAATTTTGTATGTCTTTCAGATCTTTTCCTTTGCGAATCACACCATCGTGTCCAGTAATAATCAGGATGTCTGGCTCATGCTTCTCAATCAGCTGTACGACCATATCCGCCATTTTGTGCTCGGCCAAATGTTCTCCTATTGCCCGGATACCGAGTTCGCGGTACATCGCCAAACATTTCTGTAAATATGCTCCATCTCCGTCGAGGTGTAGAACTCGTCCGGGCCGTTCAAAAAAATCCGGATTCGATTGATAGCGCGTTTCCCTGCGCAACGCTCGCTTCTCTAAATCGACAGCCCGTCTGGACTGAATCAGCTTGAGACTTTCTCCTTCTACTTTGCTGCGTCTTGCTTCAAAGACGCGTTGCTCATCTTCAGAAACAGCCTCCAGATCGTCATAAGGAGCGTCGGCAATCAGCCGTACATCCATACCCTTGAGAATAGCTGTAGAAGTTTCTTCATCAACCTCCACAATTTGAAAGAAAACGTCTTTGCCGTATGATTTTCGAACCACACAGTCACCTGGCTTCCACACGCGCATCCCTCCCGTCCGCCGTTGATGCATCAGCCTATGCGAAGGTTGCGCCGAATGTGTTTGCCAGGCTTACGACTTGGTATAGCGATCGGCCACTTTAGAGGCACCGTAGGAATCTGGCTTGATACGCGCTTCGTAGCCGCTGGAAGTAATCCAGGCCACAATCTCACGAATCATGTGATGTGTCGCACCGCGTTCGCCAATATCCAGATGTACCTCTACGCGCAGGCGTTGAGGCAAAGCAGGGAGAGCTTCAAATAACATGCCTCCTACCTGGAGAGAGTAGGAGGCTTCTGTAAACATGCGCTGACGCAAGGATTCCATATGCATGAGTTGTTCTCGATGGATGAAATATTGGGCGCCTTTACCGACGTGATGCAAGATAATGGCTGTCACGAACGAGACGTGATGCGCCTGCGGTTTAGGCTGAGAATCCGAGCCTATAATGAGGCGAAATTCGTCGTTCGGATGATGGCTAAGCGCAGCCTGAATTCTTTCGGCTACTTCGTCGAGCGTCAGTCTGCCGTAAGTAGGACTCTCAAACATCCACACATCGCATCACTCTCCTGCAGATGGACCACCATCAGGAATGGTAGAAACTTCAGGATATCCTTGTGCTTTGTTCTTTTTGTTCTTATTTTACCTCTTATTGTACGCCATTTTCGACAAACGCATTAGCCAAGCGTGCAAATTCTTGCAAATCAAGCGTTTCTCCGCGCCGTTTGCCGTCAATTTGAGCACAAGCGAGAAGATGGGTTACTGCCGATTTAGAAAGACTCAATCCACCTGCCAAGGCATTATCCAATGTTTTGCGGCGCATGCCAAAAGCTGCACGCACAACCTTTCGCAAGGCTGCTTCACGCTGTAACGGATAGGGAGGTTGTGAACGAACCGCTAGACGCACGACACTCGACTCCACCGTAGGAGGAGGCAGAAAACAGTTGGCCGACACATTCACCACACGCTGTACTTCCGCCCGCCATTGAGCCATCACTGTGAGTACGCCATAGTCTTTGCCACCAGGCTTGGCGAGCAAGCGATCGGCTACTTCTTTTTGCACCAAAATCACCATATCACTAACGGGAAGATTACTTTCAAGTATATGAAAGAGCAGCGGTGTAGTGATGTAATACGGCAAATTGGCGGCTACTACCAACCGTTTCACTTCGCCCCAATGCTGCCCTACCCAATCCTCCAGGGAAACTTCCAGAGCGTCGGCAAAAAGCAAAGTCACATTGTCTGTTCCAGACAGCACCTCCTCCAGCACAGGTCGAAGGGAGTCATCTTTTTCAACCGCCAAGACCCGTGCTGCTCGCTCTGCCAAACGGGTCGTCAAAACCCCAGCACCCGGACCAATTTCAATGACGCTCGTATCAGCATGGATGTCTGCCGCATCAACGATGCTGTCTAGAGCGTGACTGTCTATGAGAAAGTTTTGTCCTAACTGTTTTTTGAGTGTAAATCCATGGCGGCCAAGCAATTCCCGCAGGACAGATGGTCGCGTGATATCTGGTTTCATGCCTGATGCGTCTCCTTTTCGTGGTCGTAGAGCCGCTCCAAAGCTATGCGCCATTCTTCACGCGTAACACCCAGAGCGTTTAATTTGTACACAAACGACTTGCTATTGCCACCGCCAATGCCAAGCCAGTCGCCCAACCATTGACGCCGTTCCATGGCTTCAGGACAAGCCGTGAGCCCGTTTTCCTGCAAATCAGCAATGGTAAAAGGCTGGTTGGCAGTTGCCTCTTGATCTTGCACGCGAGGTCGACGCACAGCCAGCAATACTTGACGAATATCTTCTGGTTGCGCGTGTTCAATGCCTAGTTTCTGGCCGCCCACCGCCAAACGCTTCGGCAGATGAGCATGCAGACATCCTGGCACAGCCCGATCAATGCGCTGGCGAATGCGTTGACCAGGCCCATCGGGATCGGTCAAAAGAATGACCCCCCGAACTTGCACCGCCCGCCGTAAAGCATGGTAGGTTGCGCGACTGAAACGCTCGCCGCCAAGCACCCAAACGTCTGCTTCCACCGCCTCCCGAACACGTTGCCAATCATGCACACCCTCTACCACAATCAATTCAGGGATGCGCGGCAACGACTGATCAGCCATGCCTCTGCCCCTCTCCCTCTCCAATTTTCATAAACAGGCGCAGAGCATTGGCTCGCGTATAGTCACATATCTGCTCGTAGCTTATTCCCTGCGCTTGCGCCAAACGCTGTGCAACCAGTTGAACATACGCAGGCTCGTTGCGCGTTCCACGATGCGGATGGGGAGTCAGGTAGGGCGCGTCCGTCTCCACCAGCAGCCTGTCCCTCGGTACCGTCGAGGCTACAGCCTGTACATTGCGCGCATTCTTAAACGTGATGGGTCCGCCAAACGACAAGTACATGCCCATAGCTAGACAAATTTTGGCCGTCTCTTCACTGCCGTTGAAACAATGCATGATACCGCCCACTTCTTCCACATGAGCCTCTTGCAGACACTGCAGAACATCTCCTGTGGATTCGCGGTTGTGCACAATGACTGGCAATTGGAGACGGCGGGCCATCTCAATCTGGCGAACAAACGCTGCCCGCTGAACGTCGCGAGGCGCAGCGTCCCAATAGTAGTCCAGTCCAATCTCGCCAATTGCCACTACACGCGGATGTGCAGCCATAGTTTCAATCGCCGCGTAATCATCATCAGAAACGCGCCCTACCGCCTCTGGATGAATGCCTACCGCAGCATACACCCCTGAGTACGCCTCAGCAATTTCAAGGGCCTTTCGCGAACTTTCCACATCCACTCCAGGTACAACTATTTCTGTGACACCTACAGCGCGAGCACGCTCTATAACGTGCGGCAAATCTTCCCGAAAACGGTCATCCATCAAATGGCAATGGGTGTCAAACAGCATTATTTCACAACACTCCCATTCGGCAGACCTTCAGGCACAGTAACCAGCTTTAAGGTGTCTCCCGACGAAGCCGCCAAAATCATGCCATTGGATTCTACGCCTCGCAGCTTGACAGGTTTAAGATTGGTCACCACAACAACCCGCGTTCCCAACAGCTCTTCCGGACGATAATGTAGCGCTATTCCAGAGACAATTTGCCGCGTCTCACTACCAAGGTCGACCTGAAGCTTGAGCAATTTATCCGCCTTGGCGATTTTTTCAGCAGCCACAATCTGACCTACACGCAACTCCACTTGCCCAAACGTATCCACACCAATCAGTGGCATCTTCTCCTCTATTGGCTGCTGGCTGGCGTCAGACGAAACGGTTGCCGCGCCAGGAACTGCAGCAGATGGGGACGCAGTTGTCCGCGCACCCATTAAGGCATCCAGTGCTGCAATCTCTTCAGCTACATCAAGTCTAGGAAAATGCGGTTTTTGCTCGATCACGTTGAGACCCGCACTGTGCTGGCCAAACTCGCGCAACGAGGCCCAGCTAAAAGCGTCTACCGGGAAACCAAACTGCGCAACCACAGCACGAGGAAAATCTGTCATGAACGGCTGTACAAGTATCGAAAGGACGCGAATCGTTTCTACCATATGATAGAGCACCGTATCCAGCCGCTCCTGTTGATCATTCTTGGCAAGCGCCCAAGGAGCAGTCTCGTCAATATATTTGTTGCCCTGACGTACCAACTTCCACAGTGCCTCCAGCGCCACAGAGAATTCCAACCGTTCCATGTACGCCTCTACTGCGTCGACTGTCTCAGCCACTAAATGAGCCAAAGCGAGATCGACCGCTTCCCGCTGCCCCGGGCGCGGCACCACACCTTGCCGATAACGATGCAACATAGCCACACTGCGATGAACAAGATTGCCCAGATCGTTCGCCAAATCAAAATTGAGCCGTTCAATCAACGCTTCCGGTGTGAAAACGCCATCCTGTCCGAACGGAATTTCACGCAACAAGAAATAGCGAATCGCGTCTCGCCCATAGCGCTCAATGAGCAGAAGCGGATCGACCACATTACCTTTGGATTTGCTCATTTTCCCGTCTTTCATCAGCAGCCAGCCATGAGCGTAGACCTTCTTCGGCAACGGCAAACCAAGCGCCATTAAAAAGATTGGCCAGTAGATGGTGTGGAAACGGACAATCTCCTTGCCCACCAGATGGACGTCTGCAGGCCAGTAGCGTGCAAACTGCTCCTCCTTTTGCGGATCAGACGATCCATAACCAATAGCCGTAATGTAGTTGGTAAGCGCATCGAGCCAGACGTAGACAACGTGTTTCGGGTTGCTTGGCACATGTACGCCCCAATCAAAAGAAGTTCGAGAAACACATAAATCTTGCAAGCCAGGTTTGATAAAGTTGTTAATCATCTCGTTTTTGCGCGATTCTGGTTGTATGAATTCTGGATTTTCCTCATAAAACTGGAGAAGTCGGTCAACATATCGACTCATCCGGAAAAAGTAGCTTTCCTCTTTGGTGTAATGCACAGGACGGCCACAATCAGGACACTTGCCGTCCACCAATTCGCGTTCACTCCAGAAAGATTCACAGGGTGTGCAATACCACCCTTCATAATCGGATAAATAGATGTCCCCCTGCGCAACCAACCGTTCAAACAGGGCCTGCACCACTTCGGTATGACGGGACTCTGTGGTGCGGATAAAATCGTTGTAGGAAATGTCCAACTCTTTCCACAAATTTTGAATCCAGGCAATAATGCCATCGAGAAACTCGAGTGGCTTCTGACCAGCAGCCTCCGCGCTTTGCTGGATTTTCTGGCCGTGTTCGTCCGTCCCTGTAAGAAACATGACATCGTAGCCACGCAACCGCTTATAGCGGGCAATGGCATCAGCAGCTACCGTGGTATAGGCGTGCCCAATATGCAAGCGATTGCTCGGGTAATAAATAGGTGTGGTAACGTAAAATGTTTTTGGATTCGTCATGTTAAAACTCCCTTCTCTATCCATGCCAGTCCATACCAATCGGTGTAACACCAAAAAGCCCGCCCCTGTTTGGGGCGAGCTGTATAGCCGCGGTACCACCCAAATTCATGCGCTCGGGCTGAAAAATGATGTTGGTTGAAACTGCAATCATCATTCTCATTACCGTATGACGCACCTCTGGCAAGCGGACATGCTTTTCTGTCCACTCTGTCCGGTAACGGGGACTTCCGCGCAAACCTCGCCCCTACGCTCAGCCTGCGGCCTCCAAAATCATACTCCCTGGCCACCTCGCCATCGGCTCGCACCCTCCCGACTCGCTGCGGACTGTGCGCCAGGTACCCTTTTTTCATAGGCTCTTATTCGAGATTCGTTTGACAATAAAGCTCTTGGAGAAATTCTACAAAACCCTATCCACTTCGTCAATTCAGCATTTCATTCAATCCCCCTCAAAATTTCACAAAACTTTTCGCTTGATTTCAGCGCAGAAATGCATATACTGATAAATACGAACATATGTTCGTTAAGGGTGATCAATCATGAGACCAACTTTAGCCATTCGCGGCCTCCTTCTGCTCGATTTGGCAGAGCGACATATCCATCAACAACGGGCACGCTTACTTCGCCTTTTGAAGGAGAGCCAAACAGAGATTGTAGACGTGATGGAAGAAGACTTGGAGTGGGTAGTCAAATATAAAGAAAAAGGATACACACACGAAGCCATTTATATGCGCCCCATGCTGACAGCAGAGCTGGAAGCACGGATGCAACTGGGTCCTGTCCATGAGCAGCACTGAATGGATTGTAGGTCTAGTGGATATGCAAAGTTTCTACGCGTCAGTGGAGGTGGCCACCACTCCAGCCTTCACAGCCAGCCGGCATTTAGAATGCGATGAGAGCGACCCCCCACTCGCCGTTACAGGTGATCCAGAGCGACGAAGCGGTATTGTTTTGGCCGCCTCGCCAACAGCCAAAGCAATGGGCGTTTCCACCGCCATGCGACTGGGGGAAGCTGTCCGCGCATGCCCAAAACTCATCTGCGTGCGACCACGCATGCGTCTTTATTTGGAAACTTCTCTGCGTATTCAAGAGACCATTCGTCAAATGTTCCCTAAGGCAGAATCTTTCTCGATTGACGAATGCTTCTTTGCCTTTCCTTATCCAAGCCATTTTTTTGCCGATCCGTTACAAACCGCCAGCGAATTGCGCACCCGTATCTGGGATCAATTTCGTATTCGTTGCCGGGTGGGTCTCGCTCCTAACAAATGGGCAGCCAAAATGGCCAATAAGGCGGCCAAACACAGACGGGGCGGCGTGATCTGGTGGACGCAAGATCAATTGATACACGAATTGCACGCACTACCTGTAACAGAGATGTGGGGACTGAAACGGCGCGCGCAAATATTAATAGAAGAGTTTGGATGCCAAACAATTGGCGATGTGGCACGCTTACCACTGGGACGTTTGCGGACGCGGTTTGGTGTATGGGGAGAGGTTATCCAGCGATGGGCCCAAGGCCAGGATGGCAGCACTTTGAACGACAATGCGTTACAGACGCCGCATCGGGGTTACAGCAACCGCACTACGCTACCTCGCGATTTTTATCAGAGAGAAGAAGTAGCGGTAGTAATTTTAGAACTATTGGACGAAGTCTGCTCTCGTACCCGTTACACACAGCAGTGCGGGCGGCGCATAGGGCTTGGGCTGACCTACGAGGGCATGACAGGTGGATTTTTCCGTGCCAAAACCCTGCCGCGCCCAACCAATCGCAGTGAACAACTTTACCCGATTTTACTCTCCCTGCTCGATACGCATTGGGACGGAAGTGGCGTGCGAGCTGTGAGTGTCTCACTCGATTTGCTGACTGAGGAAAGCGGTACACAGCTCGATCTCTTTGAAAATGTGCCGCGCCGCCAGCAACTTTGGCGTACTGTGGACCATTTACATGCCACCTTTGGCGAAACGAGCATTATCCGCACCAGCAGTTTGTTGCCTGCGGGCCAAAAACACACACGGGCTGTCAAAATAGGAGGTCATTTTGCGTGAAGATAAATGAAGGAAATATTTTCGAATCCATGCGTCTCCTGCTTCCCGAACATCGCGCAGCAAGTGCCGAATTTCGCCGCCGAAAGGAGCGTCTGCCACAACCCTTGCTGGATGAACAGCAACTGGAATCTTTGAATTGGGCTATGGAACAATTGCTTTCCCTTCATCTTCCAGCCCTTATACAACTAGAAGTTTTCCAAAACGGCAAGCGCAAACCTCTGAGCGGATGGCTGACACACGCTACGCCCTCTTCTCTGCATCTACAAGCCGAGCAGAAAACGCACAAAATCCCAAAAGAAGATATTCTCCGAATCCATCTAGACGAGTTCAGCGATTAAAACACTGGATTCAGAAATCGCACGCGACATATGGAAAAAACAAGTTCCACCTGTCAAAAGAGGCCAACTGTTTAGAGAGATACTAACGTATACAGTCCAAACACCATCACCAGCAAACAAATGGCCCATACCATGTATTTATAAGTGCCTTTCATTCGCCATTCATCCGGCAATGCTTTAGCTTCCAGCAGCAAAAGAAATCCTAAAACAATCGGCAGCAAAATAGCGTTCATCACTTCAATATCAATATTCAATTGAACCAAGTCCACACTGAGTAAAACCCATACAGCGCCAAGCACGTGGGCAAGAGTATATATTGAGTAAAACCAACGAGCATCACGCCAGCGAGCATTGAGACTGTGCTGAATTCCAAATGCTTCGCTGACTCCCCAAGCGCCGGCAATCGAGACCACCAAAGCAGCAATCATACTCGCCCCAAGCATCCCCAAGCCCAACATCCAACGGGAAGCTTGCTCCCCCATAAACGGCGCCACAGCAGTAGCAATCTGTCCAATCGTATTTAAAGCTTGATGTGGATGAGCTACCGCCAAAACCACAACTACAGCCAGCATAATCAATTGGGTCACAATCGCCCCAATCAAGGTGTCTCGTTTAGCAGTGGGCATATTTTCCAAACGCAAACCTTTGTCAATGACTGCACCTTGCTGATAAAAAATCATCCACGGCATAATCACAGCACCTACATTGGCAGCCAATAAAAACAAATAATTACGATTAGATAATGGAATCTGCATCATCTGATGAGTCAATGCGGAAATACTCGGATGCACCCAAAACATAGCTACTACAAAAAACAACTGAAAGAGACCCATGGCAATACCAACTCGTTCAACACGACGATAACTGCCAGAGACGCCAAGGACAATTAATAATATCGTAGCAGCACTGACGCTCCAAAGCTTGGGTATGCCAAACATGGCACTCACACCCGCAACACCCGAAAACTCTGTGACCAAAGCGCCGACCGAAGTGATAAACAGGGTAATGACAGATAGAAGGGCCCAATTTTTCCCGAACTTTTCACGAATCAGCGTTCCATGTCCCTTACCCGTCAAAATACCTAAACGTACAGTAATCTCCTGCACAAAATAAAGAATCGGCATCAACACGATTTGTGGCAATACCATACGATATCCCCACATAGCTCCTGACTGAGCGGCGGTAATCACACTGCCTGCATCCGTATCTGCCAACATGACCATCAGTCCTGGTCCAAGTATGCTGACAAGCAGCATCAGTTTGCGCAAACGGCCCGCCGGCATCATCACATCCGCACGATCTGCATTTGGCAATCCCCAAACCTCATTTCTTCATATCCGCCAAAAGTGCCACGCCACCTTCTCGCAATCTCTTTGGCCGATCCGTTCTGAAAGTTGAGTAAAATAATCATGTTTTGACGAAGAAATTATATAGTTAGCCTAAACTAATTGCAACAGTTTGTTGGCTCTACAAAAATTTTTTTATCAAGTAGAAGGAACTTGTTGAACCCAGTAGAATATCTATTTTTTGGATCGAGTTGTGATCCGTGTCACATTTTGTCTAATATGTGAACAGAGATCTGACAAGATTCGACAAAATCTTTTGCAACAACTGTAAGGTCTTGCAAAAATTTTGATATCAGGTATAGTAGAGACAATTCTGGCGAAAGTGTAGAGATTTTGAATTCGTCATATTCATTCTCTTCCTTTTTATCCAGAGAATAAATAAAAAACAGGATCCGTTAGCAAAACTAAATCTTAAGTCAGGGGATGATACTGGTGAAATCGACAGGTATTGTTCGTAAGGTGGATGAACTAGGACGCGTAGTAATTCCCATTGAACTTCGCCGTACACTAGGTATTGGCGAAAAGGACGCTCTCGAAATTTATGTAGATGGCGACCGAATTATTCTGAAGAAATACGAACCAGCTTGCATATTCTGCGGACAGGCAGATGAAATTGTTCATTTCAAAGGTAAAAATATCTGCCCATCATGCATTTCTGAAATGCAGGCTTAAGGACTTACAGCTAACTCTTACAATTCGCTTAGACAAGCTGCTTTTACTCTTTTTGAACAAACAAAGAGTAAGAGCAGCTTTTTATCACGAGTCTCCCTGCGAAAGTTGCTTCAATGCAAGCTGATACAGTTGACTACGTGACACCGCCAACCGCTTAGCCACTTCACGGACAGCATCACGCATAGATTGCCCTTCTGCCATAGCAACGTTAACCTCATCCAGGGCATACTCCAAAGGCGATTCCTCAGCCATCTGCTTATCCAACGATTCCTTTTCCGTATCCATTACCGTAGAAGAGAGAGCATATTCTGCCAAATCCAGTACAAGAACAAACTCTCCACGTATTTCCTCACTACTGATCTCAGACTCTATTTCTTCCACCGATCCCCGCCAAACCGTTTCATGCTGTTTCGTCAATTCCTTGCAAACAGCCATGGGGCAATTGGGAAACATTTCTTTCACCAACTGCAAAGTCGTTTGCAGTCGATGCGGGGCCTCATAAATCACCAAAGAACCCTGATAATGCTGATAAGCTGCCAACTCTCTACGAGCATTTTTTTTGTCACGTGACAAAAAACCATGAAAAGCAAAACGCTCCGAAGTCAAACCACTGACCACCAACGCCGATAAGACCGCACTGGCACCTGGTATCGGAATAACGGGTACTCCCATCTGAATAGCCGCCCTCACAGCGGACTGACCGGGATCGGACACACAGGGAGTTCCAGCATCTGTGACAAGCGCAACTGAATCACCGTTTTCCCAAGCAGAGACTAATATGGGAAGACGATGATTCGAATTATGCTCGTGAAAAGAAATCAGTCGCTTCGCATGGATTTGATAGCGTGATAGCAGTTTACGAGTCTGCCGAGTATCTTCAGCAGCCAGCAGTTCTGCACTTGCCAGTGTTTCAAGAAGGCGCGGCGTCACATCATCCAGATTGCCAATGGGCGTGCTACATAGATAAAGTTTCGGCCCTGTATCGCCGAAACTTTTCATCTTGACCAAAAGAGCATGCCACCTCCTGCAACCATCAAGCCAAAAATGGAATCATTCTAACTGGAGAAAATACGCCTTAGAATTGCAAAATCGTATCAAAAGACGGTCCAAAATAGAACCGTCTAGTGTTTCCCAAGAAAGGACAGGCAGAATAAGCATTCTCCATCTGTGCGCAAGCTTCCGTAGTTGACATGACAGACGTGGAATCCCTCTTCATAAATACGCAACAAGTTATGATGCGATTGCGAATCCCCCATGGGTTCGTCCTCTTGCAACTGTTGCAGTAAGCGACTGTTCTCTTGCTGCAAGCGCTGATTTTCCTCTATTAATTGCAGGATTTTCTCCTTAAGAGAACCTAACTCCATGTACAGTTCTCCCAAGCGCTCTTCCATATTGGCAACCTGAACAAACAGAGACGCTTTATCCATAACCTTCTCCTATCGGTAAAAGCGGCTAACTTTTTCAACGCTTGGCTGACTTGTATCAGCAAACGAGCGGCTAGACAATAATGCTTTCATCCTGATACGAATCGTTCTCAAATTTAAGGCAACACATTAAACGTCCGCACAAGCCGGAAATTTTTGATGGGTTGAGGGAGAGACTTTGGTCTTTGGCCATACGAATGGAGACCGGATCAAACTCGCCCATCCAAGTGCTGCAACAGAGCAAGCGTCCGCAGGGTCCAATGCCGCCAAGCATCTTAGCCTCATCTCGAACACCAATTTGACGCAACTCGATACGAACTTTAAAAACACTTGCCAAGTCTTTCACTAACTGACGAAAATCAACACGGCCTTCGGCTGTAAAATAAAAAATCAATTTATTGCGATCGAAAGTATATTCCGCATCAACCAACTTCATCTCCAGACCGTGGTGGTCGACTTTTTCACGAAAAATCCGCATGGCTTCGCGCGCTTTTTCCATATTATAAGAAACCATCTGACAATCTTCTTCTGTGGCGACTCTTAAGACTGGTTTCAGGGGAAGCACTACGTCTTCTTCTCCTACTTCCCTGCGACCTACAACCACTTGACCGAATTCTACACCGCGAGCAGTTTCCACAATGACACTGGCGCCCTGCTCAATGACAGCTTCACCGGGATCGAAATAATAAATTTTACCGGCGGCCTTAAAGCGGACGCCAACAATGCTATACACCAATCCTCACCCCTCGCAAACAAATGCACATTCTCTCCACATTCAACTGCGGCATCACATGCGCAGCGTGCCTGCGAAGTGTTTCCTGCACCACATCAGCCGCTTGAGTCCAAATCTGCACGGGCCAGCGCTCCAGTGAGTGCCGCTCAAGCAAAACAGGGAAACGCAAATTTTGGCTGTCTCCTAAAGAAATGTGTATCATATCTCGAAATACAGCTAACAAGAGCTGTAGACCATTGGCCAATTGAACACTCGAAAATATTTTCAGCCACTGTTGGGCTAATAAAAGCGGTGATTCTGGTGTTGCCATCCACGCTTCAATCCATTGTAGCACCTGCTCGAAACTACCTGCAATCGAAGATTCTTCTCCTTCCAAAGCAAGCAGGGATTGGTGAACCACCGCATCCTCCCAAGGAAAAGAACGACCTGACTGCATTTCATAAGCAAAACTACGTGAACGCAGAGTAGGCAACACCCCACCCAAAGATTCTGCCAAGAGTATGGCCAGTATTTCCGACTCTGGCTCTTCCAAACATTTCAAAAGACGATTGGCGGCCACTAAAGACAACTTGTCCAATCCAGGAAGAATATAAATTTTTTTTTGCCCATAATGCGCACGTCGGCTCATCCATACCTGTAACTCTTCCAAACGAGCTGTCTTTATCGGAATTTCCGAGTTGTCAAAAGTAAAAACGTCAGGATGGATATGAGCAGCAAATTGGCGGCAAGAAGAACAGCTGCCACAAGGGCGCGATTCATCCTGACAAAGCAAAAACTTGGCAAACTGGCTGGCAAACTGTTCAGTAGTTTCTCGTGGACCCGTCAGAAGCAAAGCATGGGGAAGTTGTTGCTGCATCCAGGCTCGCTCTAACCCAGCAAGTGCAGGATATTTTTGGGTCCAAGAAAGAAAAAATGGACTCAGCGAGTCTTCTACCATCGCTGGCCCTCCTCTATCAAAATCGTAGATAAGCTTGGCAATTCCTATCTCGGCAAATTAAAATTGTGCAAATTCCTCAATATCTAGAATAAACAACGTAGCGCCGCCCACTTGCACGGAAACTGGGTAAGGAATGTACGATTCCAACTGACTTCCCATGGGAGACATAGGAGTAACAACCTGTTCTCGAGAACGGCAACTATTTCGAATAATTTCTTTAACGTCTTCCACTTTTTCATTTTCCGCACCAATAATAAATGTAGTATTGCCTGCATGCAAAAAACCACCTGTGGAAGCCAGCTTAGTGGCACGCACTCCAGCTTTAACCAAATTGTGGGCGAGCCTTGGACTATCCTTATCCTGGACAATCGCAATCATCATTTTCATTGTTGCTTGACCCACCTTTCCTATGTGAGATATTTCTCGATGGTCAACCAGATTTCCTGCTCCAGCGTCTCGCGATTTTGCCTGGCATCCAATATCACCACTCGATGCGGTTCAGCAGCAGCAATCGCCAAAAAGGAGCGGCGTACACGCTCAAAATATTCAGTTGTACGCTTTTCTATCCTATCCAATTGCTGTCCTTCTCTTCCTTGGACAATCCGGTGTCGGGAATCCGTCACAGGTAAATCAAAGAGAAAAGTTAAATCAGGCCGTACATCCTGCACAGCCAACTCGTTTAACACAGCCACCCGACGTTCTCCTAAACCAAGTCCAGCTCCTTGATAAGCAATAGAAGCATCTACATAACGATCACAAATGACAATCTCACCCTTCTGGAGCGCGGGACGAATCACAGTTTCCACCAATTGCGCACGCGAAGCCGCATATAAATAGGCTTCTGCAATAGGTGTCCAATCTGCATCAGGGTTGAGCAGCCACTCACGAATTTGTTGTCCACCCAAAGTTCCACCCGGTTCCCGAGTAACCAAAACTTTCATGCCCTGTTCTTTTAACTTTTGCACAAGTCGATTAATTTGCGTACTTTTTCCGGCTCCATCCAATCCTTCAAAAGTAACAAACATAGAACATTGCCCCCACTCATCTGATCTCAAGACAGCACCGGAAATTGACATCCTGGTTTACAGCCCACCGGGATGGCACCAGAAGCTTCTAAATAGGCAACCAATTCCACATGTTCACGACGTATCTCGTCGCCAGGCAGAAGAATTGGCATACCGGGCGGATAAGGAATGACACAAGCAGCTGATATTCTGCCCACTGCGCTATGACCACTTTGCCAAACAACGCAGGTCTCCTGAGGCGGAAAATGATCGGCTGTATCCAGACACTTTTGCGGCGTACACTCAGCAACTGCCTGGAGAATCGCCAAGAGTTTAGGGTCCAGGTCCCCTGATTCAAGCTGCCAACGTACAAGTAATGCCTCTAAGCGAACTGTGTCGCGTTGACTGAGATGATAGGGCGGAATGAGCAAGCCGCCTGCTACATTGACATATTCCGCAAAAATATTTTCCTTTTCCAAGGCCTCCGTCAATAACTGGGCTCGTTTGGTCGATCCGGTTGGAATCCAGATACGGAGCGGATCGGCATCTGAAACATTGCGCCATCTATCAAGCATGGATAAATGTTGCTGTAGCTGCAAGACATCTCCTGCAGCTTCACAACGCAACCAAGCTTGCGCGACGTCCAGAGAAGCTAAAAGCAGATATGAGGGACTGGTGGTTTGCAAAAAAGAAAGCGCTGACTTCAGACGCTCTGCCGACAATAGAGAACCCTGATGATGGACCCAGGCGGTTTGTGTGAGCGCTGGAAGCGTCTTGTGGGCACTGTGAATAACAATATCCGCTCCTTGTTGCACACTGTGTGGAGGTAGATCAGTGACAAGCCCTAAATGAGCGCCGTGCGCTTCATCAACAATCAACGGGCAGTTGTATTCGTGCGCCAAACGAGCATAAGCGTCTATATCTGCCACTCGTCCCGTATACGTTGGCGAGGTGACCACAATCGCTGCCCATGAGTGAGATTGTGCCTGATCAGCTAACCAGTTGGCGATTGCTTCAGGAGGTGGAACTAGCATTTCCAGGCGATTTTCATCCCAAACGGGAGCCAGTCGCCACAGCTTGGCTCGTGCCAATTGCGCTCCGCGCCAAACACTCCAATGGAATGGCCCAGCGACAACGACGTCGCGATGTCGTTCATCGACAGAGGCAAAGATAGCCGCCATGACACAAGCTGTTGAACCGTTGACAGAATAGTAGCAACCTTGCGAACCGTAATGGCTGGCAGCCAGTTTCTGAGAGGCTAAAATACTCCCCGTTGCATCATGCAAATTGTCGAGACCGGGAAGCTCCGTCAAATCAATACGCAACGCAGATTGCAACCATTGTCCTAACAAGGCAGGCATGTCTCGCCCACTGTGGTGGCCGGGCACATGCATGGACAAGCGTTCAGCCTGCGCTGCACCCAACAATTGACGCAAAATGGGTGTCTCGTCCAAGGTGATGATGTCGATCCCGCCCTTTACTCCAACATTGTACGCTCATCATAACGAATGACGGGCAACACCTCAACTGGATATCGGAGTTTTCAAGAGAGGGCTGAAAGCCATATTCTCTTCATGCACTCTACATAGAGTGAATAGCGAGGATCGCCCACTTCCGTATGTACAATGGCCTGTTCGCAATCTATACAGATGAATTCACCGCATATACGAATGCCAGCACTCCTAGTCATCCCGCAAATAATGCATTCTGTTTCGGACGGCCAATGGTTTCGCATGTCTGCACCGCCTTTCCAGCAAGATAGCAGATGTATTTTCTATTTCTAGTTTGTCTCTTAACGCGAAATCCTATACGTAGAAGGGGGCAAAAAATTGGCGGCTGGCGCAAGCGGCTGCCACTCCGTTCTCTATACGTTATGACAGAGCTTCTCAGGAGGTTCAAAATAGAGCATTCTAGGCTGCGGAACTCTCTGTTATAATGCGGAGTGGAATGCGGAGGTGGATCCAACGAAAGCAACAAATGTCGCGCGTGGCGCGTCCATATACGTCATCTGTGTTGGGATTGCCAAATTTCTTGGCATCATCTATATCATTCCACTCACCTATCTGCTTGGCAATGTGGGTTTAGGCTTGTACAACAATGCCTACGCCATGTTCACCATTTTCCAACAGTTGGCTTTGGCCGGCTTCCCGCTAGCCATGAGCAAACTGATTTCTGAACGTTTGGCCATCAAACGCTATGGTGAAGCGGAACAATATTACAGAGTCGCCATGCGCACGATTATCCCTTTAGGCATCATTGCCTTTCTGTTAATGTGGTTTCTCGCTCCTGCACTGTCAGGACTAACCGCTGTGCAGGATTCGGGAGAAGCGGCGCGATACATGGTGCCTTCGTTTCGCGCGCTTGCCTTTGCACTTTTATTTATTCCTTTCATGAGTGGCTACCGTGGTTATTTGCAAGGATTCCAGCAATTGGAGATGCCCGCTTACTCACAAACGGTGGAACAAATCTTTCGCGTTCTTTGGATGGTAACTGCTACTTACTATCTCATGCGCGTGCGCCACGAATCCTATGTTTTCGGCAGTGCGTCTGCCACCTTTGGCGCAACCGTGGGAGCTGCGGCTGGCGCCTTACTACTGGCGTTGGCTGTCCGACCTATTCGCAGAGAATACAAACCACTCGCTTCTTTTTCCAATCAATCGGACTGGCAAGCGTTGCGTACCTTGTATAAAGTAGCATTGCCCATCTCTCTGGGTGGATTAGTGGTGCCTATTTCTAATCTTGCGGATAGTTTTACAGTACAAAATCTTCTTATAGCTGCACACGATAGTTTTCGTGAAGCCGCAGCTCAATACGGCATTTTGACTCGACAAGCACTCTATTTGATTCAATTGCCACTTACATTCGCTTATGCCATAGGCGTTTCGATTCTGCCAGCTGTCTCTAGTGCGAAGGCCAAAAAAGATCAGAGCGCCTTACAGCGTACCGTCAGTTCAACTGTACGCGGCATGTTTCTCATGACCTTTCCAGCAGCGGCTGTCCTGCTTGTATTAGCTAGACCTTTATCTGCTACGCTTTCTGGTGATTTCGACGGAGCACCCATTATTTCAGCCGTTTCTTTTATGGCTATTTTCTCAAGTCTTGAATTAATTTCTACCTATATCCTTCAAGGACTCGGAAACTTCTATCGTCCGGTACGCAATATGTTTTTAGGCGTATTTGTAAAAATTATGTTCAACATATTACTCATACCTACCTTTCACAGTGTTATGGGTGCCGCCATTGCCACCACCATTGGCTACATATTCTCTTCCACACTCAATGTACTGGCTGTGAAAAAGTACGGACAAGTAAAATTTTCTTTATTTCGCTACAGTATTCGATTTTTATTGCCCACATTGCCTACAGCAGCCGTTCTATGGATAACACGCGCTGTCACCCATTGGTTTTTACATGATTTGATGATTCGCTCTGTACGCATTACCAGCGCCGTTGAACTACTGCTGGCAGTGGGAGCCGGAGGTTGGGTCTATATTTACCTACTTCTAAAATTGGGAATCGTGCGAGAGAAAGAATTAGAAGCGTTACCAGGTATCGGTCGGCGATTGGCCATCATAGCCCGCCGAATGTACCCAGAACACGCTTCTGCTCGATGAATGAATCTGTATGGCGTTCTAAATTTTCAACCCGGAAAAATCCAAAGTTTTAAGGTAATGAGCGCTGCAAGACCAGGAAAACCGAGAATGCCTGCTGTCAAAGCAGTAGCTGGATTAAATGGGAGATGAAAATGCACATAGCTTCCTAGCCAATTGATTACAAAAATAGATACACAACCAAAAACAGCAATCTTGAGAAGGGTCAGCAGCCCATCCAGCGGTTTACGAAAAAATTGAGCGAGAATGATGAGAGCCAGGAGAATACCTCCGCCGTAGAGCAACCAATGTATAGACATCATATCACCTCTTTACACTCCATCATCCAGTTCAAACCATTCAAAACACACACCTTCTACGACTAACTGGCGCTGTCTCGCCTGGTGCAACAAATAACGAAAATGCTGTTCAGCGGCATCTAACCGAAAGACCATATGATCGATAAGTTCCGGATCGCTCACTTCATTAAATTGGCTCTGAGCTTCCAACCAGGCTCGATGCGAACGAACGATTTCTTGAAAAAGTGGATCAGCGGCACCTCCAAAAGCGTCTGCTCCATCCCGCTTGGGATTAAACCGCGATCGCGCAGAGAGACGTTTCGGCTTTGCGGCAGTCGGGGTACGCATAAAGAAAACCTCCCGTGACCTGAATACTAGAATATAGACAGGCAGGAGGCGTTTTATGACTCTTGTAGAAAAAATGATAGTTTTACAACCGTATATAAGAAAATTTACAGGCTGCGGCGACCCTCCAGAGCTTTAGCCAGAGTCACTTCATCCGCATATTCCAAATCGCCGCCAACCGGCAAACCACGTGCAATTCGTGTAACTTTGAGTTCAAAAGGACGCAATAATTTAGAAAGATACATGGCTGTGGCTTCACCTTCCACGGTTGGATTGGTAGCCAGAATCACTTCTTCGACCGAATCGTCAGTACCAGCCAATCGCGTCAACAATTCACGAATCCGTAAATCATTGGGACCGATACCATCCATGGGTGAGATGGCCCCTTGCAAAACATGATAAAGTCCATGAAATTCATGCGTACGTTCCATAGCTACCACATCTTTGGCATCTTGGACTACACAAAGTACGCTCCGGTCTCGTCGCTCATCACGACAGACAGGACAAGGGGAAAATTCCGTAATATTACAGCAGATTTGGCATTCTACCAAGCGTTCTTTGATATCCAGCAAAGCTTTGGAAAATTCTGCAACAGTTTCTTTGGACATGCTCATACAATGAAAAGCCAATCGAGCGGCTGTTTTGGGCCCAATTCCGGGAAGCCTCATAAATTGTTCCATCAGCCGTTCAATGGGTTCTGGATAACCCCACATTAGAACAACCCTGGCAAGTTCATGCCACGAGTATACTTGCCCATTTCTGATTCCGTCAGCTCATTCACCTTTTGTTCCGCATCTTGCAAAGCAACCAGAATCAAATCTTGGAGCATCTCCACATCATCTGGTGTAACCACTTCGGGTGAAATCATAACCGACTCCACATGCTTGTGGCCATTCATCACTACAGAAACGGCTCCCCCGCCGGCAGTCCCAGTTATTTTTCGTTCTGCCAAAGCTTCCTGAGCCTTCAATAAGTCTTCCTGCATCTTTTTAGCTTGTTTCATCAATTGATTCATATTTTTCATGTGTAATCCCTCTCTTAAAGTTCATCTGTGACATACTCAATCTTATCTTTGCCAAACAGCGATTCCACCACTTCCAGCCAACTTTCTGGCGCCACCGCGTTGCCATCCTGTTCAGCAAGAAACTCTTCCCAGTCGCTTTGTAGAATCGCCAACAAACTTCTGGCTTCGCCGATTGTGTGTTCCACTGCCCATTCAATAGCATTTCGCTCATCAGGTTTCATAACGGCGTCGCGGTGAATTTTACTGCCAAAAGCAATCACCATTTCTTTCTCGGTGGCCAGCACAGGTTGTCCATTCATGAGCCATGCGTGTGCTTGAATTCGCTGTTGCCGAACACTTTGAAGAATGTCTTGCCATCGGTCACAAATGGCCTGCAAGGCAGTACCGTCTTGTCTCTCAAATAGAGAGAGTAGCACTTCACGTTTTCGCCCTTGCATGGCGGCTGGTGCGCGAAGTTGGCGATTCTGCCCAGAGGGAGAAGGTGTTGCCAATTCTTTCTGAGCAGATGATTCGCTTGCCGAAGATTTTTCATCTGGTGAACGGACAAGCGGTGTCATTTGTCGTTTTTCAATACCCGCATCCGCAACACGCGTTGCCGCGGGTAACCGCGACACCGTTGGCTGTGCCTCCATCACTGCCATTGTTGTGGAATCGCCAGGAGACGAGACTTGACTCAGCGAGAGCAAAGCTGTTTCCAACATTAAACGTGGTTGTTCCGCATGACGTAAGGCCATCATTGTATCATTCATCTTGGACATAGCCAAAAGCAACCATTCGCTAGAAAGCCGCCTCGCTATTTCTTTATAGTCTTTGAAAGAATGCAAAAGTGGACGATCCGCTGGAGACAGCCGCACAACCAGCACATCTCGAAACATGGCCAGCATCTCAGCAGCTATCCGCCCTGCATCTTTACCCGTTTGATAGAAATTAGACAGTTTTTGCAAAACTGCAAGCAAATCTCCCTGCACCAGCGATTCAAGCAAGCTCAGCTTGTCCTGTGGCCGTAAACCGCCCATGACAAATGACAGTACATCCAAGGTAATCTGGCCTTCACCATAAGCTGCAGCTTGCTCCAGGAGACCTAGCGCATCTCTCATACCACCATCTGCCGCTTCGGCGATTTGCCAGAGCGCCTCATCTGCTGCCTGCCATCGCTCGGCATCTACTGCAGCTCGCAAGCGGCCTACCATATCAGCCGGTTCAATCCGCCGGAAATCAAACCTTTGGCAACGAGAGACAATTGTGGCTGGTATCTTATGAGGTTCGGTTGTAGCCAGGATAAACAATACATAGGAAGGTGGTTCTTCCAACGTTTTAAGCAAAGCGTTGAACGCTTCCATGGTCAACATGTGCACCTCATCGACAATGTAGACCTTGCGCTTCAAATATGCAGGTGCATAGTGCACTTTGTCTCGTAAGGAGCGGATTTCATCAACACCGCGATTGGAGGCTGCATCAATCTCTTCAACATCGACTGCTACTCCCTCTGCAATCGACAAGCAGGCTTGACAAGCATTACAAGGCTCACCTTCTATTGAATGAAGACAGTTAACCGCCTTGGCTAGAATCTTTGCTGTACTTGTCTTGCCAGTGCCACGCGGACCGCAGAACAAATACGCATGCGCCACCTTGTCTTGCAGCAGAGCGTTGCGGAGAGTGGTGCGGACATGCGACTGCCCAACCATATCAGCAAACTGCTGAGGCCGCCAGGCACGATAAAGCGTTTGATAATCCACAACCTCCCCTCCTTCGTGATAAAGGTATCACAGCAGGAGAAACAGAACAATTAGGCAGATGGTATGATTTCCTCTTTGGCGAGTGGTAAACGTACGCAGAACGTGGATCCGAAACCTTTGGAGGAGACGCGAATATCTCCACCGTGATCGGCCACTATACGTTGACAAATAGGCAAACCGAGTCCTGTCCCTTTCTCTTTCGTGGTATAAAAAGCATCAAAAATTTTGTCGATCTGGTAATAAGGAATGCCCGGCCCTGTATCTGAAATATACATTTCACACCATGGCGATTGATTTTTAACCAATACTGTCAATTTTCCGCCAGCATCCATAGCTTCCAAAGCATTTTTTATGAGATGGTGAAGCAGACGCAAAATCATTTGTCGATCCGCTTGCAGAAACAGTTTATCTTCTATTTCGAAATGAGATTCAATCCCCATTCTGTCGGCCTCTGAAACCACATGACCACGCAGTTCTTCTATCAAATCGCTCATGCAGAAAAATTCCATATCCAAATGATGTGGACGTGCCAAGAGCAACAACTCTTGAACCAGTTCATCAACCTTTTGAATTTCAGAGAGCATCATTTCGGTAAGACTATGCTCATCTTCCCGCCCACTTGCCTCTTGCCGGCTTTCAAGAATTTGCAAAAATCCTTTTACAGTAGTCAATGGATTGCGTATCTCATGGGCAATACCAGCAGCTACTTTTCCTATTGTGGCTAGTTTCTCCGCCCTTTGTAAATGTTGATCGAGTACGCCAAAATCACCCAAATCTTTCATGGTTATAAATAATCCTAGGTAATCTCCACTTTCCGACAGGAAAGGGAAACTATCAAGCAGTAGATAGAGAAGTTGACCATTTCGCTCCCAAGTGACTATGGTATCGCGCAATATGCGCTGCTCTCGAACGCAATGCGCTAACATCTGATATTCATCCGATTGGGAAGTCAAACATTCCCTGAGTGGAACTGGAGGAGCCAAGAGTTCAGCGTGATCGAACAATTTGCAGGCTGCAACGTTGTAAAAGCGTACTTCCTCAGAGGTAGAAAGAAAAATGACAGCAGCGTTGAGCAACTCTAGAGACGGACAAACCTGTGGAACTGACGCCTGTTGCTTTACCTCAGTTCGGCTCACCAATAAGCCCCCATCCATCTTGTAGGAATTCTTGCACACAGCGTATTTTGCCACGATTCCTATGAAATCCTCCCATAGGACAAAAATAGTTGAATTGCGACAGATTCCGACAGTTCCCTTGATGGATAGGCATAAAAAAAGGGCGCCTTCGCCCTTTTGCTAGCTGTAGAATTTTCAAATATATTCATTCTGTGTTTTTCTGACTCGTCTACCATAAAAACGCCAATAGGAAAATCCAGGCGAAGGCGAGCCACCACCACCACCAGCCGCCATACCATACTCCATAACCTGGACGTCCCCAACCAGGGCCGTAGCCATATCCAGGCCCATAACCAGCTCCATATCCCCATTGAGCGAGTGCGATATCGAGTTTCTTGGCATCGTCACCCTCCGTCGGCTGGGTGCAATTTGCCAATCCAATTGGAGCATATTGCCTAGGTACTCTCACTAAAACAGCATTCTGATTCACTGCTGTTATAATGCCACGATGAGAGCCCCATGGCGTCTGAAAACGTACCCATTTACCTATATTGTTTGCACAATCACTGCGATTGCACATGCTTTCTCACCTCCGTATGAATAAAGTAAAAACGAATACCTAACAGACTCATGGAAAATGGATCGACAACATCCCTGCCCAGAGAGACTGTTTTGCCGATCCCATTTTCATTCTCAATATACAGGTGTTGTTGTGCAGGTTGTGGTATATACAGGTACGAGCAGGAAGAAGAGAACAAAAATAATTAGAAATACGACAGCCCAGCGGGTGTATCCACCAAATACTCCATACATGCTGACTTCACCCTTTCATTTTTGACATAGTGAAGAATATGTCAGTTGGCATATGGAATGTGGCGGTATTTGTCCTGTACCTTCCCAAGAAGAAAGTTTCAATCTCCAGAAAAACTTAAATCGCAAGTTATACCCAAACCGTCATGGGCTACTCAAGAATCCCCGAATTCATCTAAATCTAAATAACGATGTGTAATACCGAGTTTCTTCAATTCAGCTTGATGTAACAGCGTTAATTGACAAAGAATGTCTTGTCCCTTTTTCGTTAACTCAATGCCTATACTTCGCTTGTCTGTTGGATGCGAAAACCGTCTGACCAAACCTATTTTTTCACATCTCTGTATCAGTCCTAACGCACTATGATGACGAACTAAAAGCCTCTCAGCAATTTCTGTTGGAGTCATCCAATTTCGATGCGGATAACCTGCAATGGCGAGCAGTAATTGATGTTGGCTTGGTGTAATACCAACTTGCAGAGCAGCCGTTTCACTAAAATGTAAAAATTTTCTCAAACGATAACGAAATTCTGCTAGTTCTTGATAATCCTCTTTTGTAGGCTCCCTATTCATATAACCAACTCCGTCATTCAATCTTGCATTTTATATCGTATAGCGATATAAAATATACGGTCTTAAGTTTTGTGGAAGCTCCCCATGAATCTCGAATGACTTGAAGGGAGAAACAACAAATGTTTTTTAAAACGAAGCAAACAGGTGATTTTACTACCAATACACAAATCATCCGTTTATCTATCGCCGCTCTCATCATTGGTGCCATATGTGCATGGATTGCTGTTGTTTTACTGAAAATGATTTACTTTTTTACAAATTTATCTTTTTTTCATCGATTCTCCTTCGCTTATGCTACTCCTACTCATAACTCATTACATGCTTGGATAATCGTTCCTCCCATACTTGGCGCACTTGTCATTGGAATCATCGCCCGTTATGGTTCAGAAAAAATTCGTGGACACGGAATTCCTGAAGCTATCGAAGCCATGATTATCAACGAAAGTAAAATATCTCCGAGAGTTGCCTTTTGGAAACCTATTTCTGCAGCGATCTCCATCGGAACAGGCGGACCTTTCGGAGCAGAAGGACCTATTATCATGACTGGAGGTTCCTTCGGTTCTTTGTTTAGTCAATTGTTCAAATTATCTCCCGTAGAGAGACGCATTCTTTTGGTAGCTGGAGCTGCTGGGGGCATGTCTGCTACATTTGCTGCTCCCGTGTCATCTGTTCTCTTTGCCATTGAGCTCTTGGTATTTGAATTTAAACCTCGCAGCTTGGTTCCCATTGCAATTGCAAGTTCTGTTGCTGACGCTATACGTATGCTTATCCTAGGACCAGGTCCTCTCTTTGCCATGCCTATTCTCCATCATACGAGTTGGAATTTACTAGCCGTGTCATTTGTCATTGGTCTAATGGGAAGTTTATTGGCTATTCTCTTAACGCGAGCTATCTATGGTGTAGAAGATTTTTTTCGCAAACTCCCTATACACTGGATGTGGTGGCCTGCGATTGGTGCGGTATTTATAGGACTAGGTGGGTGGATTTCACCTCGCTCCTTAGGCGTAGGTTATGACAGTATTTCAGCAATGCTGAATATGAAATTAACTCTTTATACACTCATTGGACTTCTGATTGTAAAGACAATAATTTGGGTCATTTCTCTTGGCTCTGGAACTTCTGGCGGAATCCTAGCTCCTATCCTCATCATTGGAGGAAGCTTAGGCGGGGTTGCAGGCTATGTTTTTCATGCTCAACATCCAGGAGTATGGGTTTTGCTTGGTATGTCTGCCACTTTTTCTGGTGTCACACGCACACCTTTCACTAGTATCATTTTCCCGCTGGAATTGACCCATAACTTAGGAGCCTTGTTACCGCTTCTGGTAACTTCAAGCATTTCCACAGGCTTTTCCTCGTGGATTCTTCCGCGTTCCATCTTGACGGAAAAAATCGTGCGTCGTGGACTGCATTTGACCCGGGAATATAAAACTGATCCGCTTGAGATGCACGATTGTAAGGAAATTTGTTATATACCAAATAATACCATTCATGGAGATGCGTATCTCACGACAATTACAATGAATCTCCTTAGCCATTACGATACGAAAACTTGGTTCACCGTATTAGATGATGACGGACATCCAGTTGGAATAGTGCTTGCCTGTGAAATATTGTATCGCGCATCAATAACCCCTCAGCAAAAGGTACTTGAAATCATAAACGATGCGCCGTACGTACGTAATAACGATACAGCCAAGGTGGCTATGCAACAAATGCTTATATCTCACTGTGATTGGGTAAAAGTCATCAACAAAGAAGATCACCAGATTGAAGGTTTTTTGACCATCCAAAAGTTGATGGATTTACGCAGGAAAGAATACGAAGAAGAAACTGAAAGAAAACGTGTTTTTTCTATTTTTCAAAATTAAATCTGTTTGAATATGGGGATTTTTTGGAGTGGATGGCAAAACGCGCACTCTCACCAAAAGCCAAACCAGGTGACCCCGCGTCACCCGAAAGGTCTTTCTTAGTGCTGCTTCCGTCAGGACCTGACACGGTTCGAAAGTTTCCGCCGCGCGGGACCCAGTTCAGCCTTTGGTGAGAAAGCGCGTATTCTTGCTTGTTGAAGTTTATGGCGGAGAGAGTGGGATTCGAACCCACGAGACCCTTGCAGGCCTACTCGCTTTCGAGGCGAGCTCTTTCGACCACTCAGACATCTCTCCGCGTCTTCTGACGAGAACGGACTTGTGCAAAGAAGTCTTTCAGTAATATACCACATTCTTCAGCAAGAATGCCACCTGTAACTTGAGGGTAATGGTTCCAGCCTTTCACTTGGTACAACTGGCAAACAGACTCTAATGCGCCAGCTTTTGTATCTTGTGCACCATAGTAGACCTGTCCAACTCGAGCCTGCAAAATAGCACCCGCACACATCGCACAAGGCTCCAGGGTGACATAAAGAGTAGATGCTGAAAGTCGCCAACCACCGAGTCGCAAGGAAGCTTGACGCAAAGCCAACATTTCCGCATGTGCAGTTGGATCCCGCCAAGTCTCTCGCAAATTGTACGCAGCAGCAACCAGTTGTCCATTATATACCAGTAGGGCGCCAATCGGGACCTCGCCAAGACTAGCCGCTTCCTCAGCCAAAGAAAGTGCGAGACGCATCCAGGCTTCAGGAGAACGTTCCACACATTCCTTATCTGGATTTATTTTCATGACCCCGTATGGCGAGGATTATTGGCTACACGTTGAAGTGAAACCGCCAATTCTCGAACAATATCCATTTGCAACTGTGAATTCATGTACTGTGCTTTGACATAGGCTTCACCGCGATCGGTCGAAACATAACGTGGTGACAATTGGTTAAGCGCTAAAGCCATAACATCATCACGGCACTGCTCGCAATCACAAGGCAGACGCCGCCGCCATTCCATTTCACTCATGGCATGTCGAACTAAAAGTTCTGTTACATTGACCAGCATGGCTTAACCCCCCATTTTCAAGTGCATCCTATTTCTCATTCTTTTTCAAATCACCGATGCGCTAGCGGTTCGTATGTCGCATACACTGCAACAGACCATTTTGTTGCAGGCGAGGCGATCGGTATGGACACCCCTCTTGAGCAAACAGATGATATCCGTTTTGATGAAACACGAAAATTTTTAGATAAATGGAGTATGTATAACCTCCTCAAACAGTACCCACCCATGGTTCCCATGCTGCCAGAAAGCAAACAGTTTACAAAAGAACATTTTTTTTACTTTTGTCAACGTTACGAGTCTTTTTACATCAAGCCTGTAAACACCTGGGGCGGACAATCTATTACACGAGTTGACCATTTTCCCAATCAACTCTACTGTATCCGCACCCTAGGTCAACCCACCGTCTGGCGTGCCACAGCGTTTGGATCCTGGTGGACAGTGCGTAAGCGGCTTCCATTGGCATCCATTATACAGCAGGCTGCTCCTGTTGTAACTTGGAATAATCGCATGTTTGATATTCGCGTACTGATGCAGAGACACAAAAGTGGCACTTGGATGTATGCCGCCATGGCTGCACGAGTAGGCGGACACGAAAGTATAGTATCCAACATTGCTGCAAGCGGGGGCGAAGTGCACGAAGTCCCACAACTTCTGCAATCCCTCTTTGAAAATCCGCCGATAGAACAGAAAATTTTACAAAACTTGAGAACTTTCAGCAGACAAATTTGTACTCTCCTTGATAGCGTCTATAGCTTCGAGGAAGTAGGCATAGATTGGGGACTCGGATATGACGGAAGCCTGTGGCTTTTTGAAGTCAACACCAACGACAATCTTGGTGGACCCAGTCATGAATTGTTTGCACCACTCGCTGATGGCCGTATCTATCAGCGAATTGAACAGCGCAGCAGCGCCCGCCGTTTAGCTCAGGCGAATGAGTGGTTGCAAATATGGATGACCGAACTACAACAAATGACTGAGCAAACACCTTGATACAAACTTTGATGCAGTATCATTTTTTGTCCTAGGCGCATAGGCTGAGACGTATGTGGATGAACGAGTGATAGAGCAGCGTCCACTGTTGAGACAACAAAATAGGAGGCGGACAAATGTGTGTGGAATAGCAGGATGGGTAGATTGGACTCGCGATGTTTCGTTGCACCGCGAATGGGTCGTGGGCATGGGCGAAACGCTTACCTCGCGCGGACCAGATACCAGAGGTGACTGGTTTAGCACACACTGCGGATTGGCGCACCGTCGCCTGATTGTGGTCGATCCGGCAGGCGGAACGCAACCGATGCTACGCCGTTTTGGAGAACGCACAATGGTGCTGGTTTATAATGGCGAACTCTATAACACTGCAGAACTGCGCGACGAGTTACTGGCTAAGGGCCATACGTTCGAGTCGTATTCGGATACCGAAGTGGTTCTACACGCTATAGCAGAATGGGGATTAGCAGCCACTGAGAAATTCAATGGCATTTTTGCCTTTGCCGTTTGGGATAATCAATCCCAGGAATTGCTTTTAGGTCGCGATCGGCTAGGAGTCAAACCGCTGTTCTTTGCTCAACTTGGCCAAGGTGTCCTGTTTGGTTCTGAGCTTAAAGCGATTCTGGCCCACCCTGAATTCCCGCGTCGTATAGGCGCCGAAGGCCTAGCTGAAATTCTGGCTGTCGGCCCAGCGCGTACACCTGGACATGGCATTTTTGAGAACGTTCAAGAGTTGCGTCCCGGTCACGTGGCACGTATCCGCAACAATGAATGGCATATACAGGCGTATTGGAAATTGAACAGTTGGACGCATGAAGAAGACGAAGAGACCACAGCCAGGCGCGTTCACGATTTACTGGTAGATACGGTAGAACGGCAGCTCGTCTCCGATGTGCCTGTAGCTACTTTTCTTTCCGGCGGACTCGACTCTTCTGTCGTTACAGCGATTGCCGCACAATATTTTCAGAAGCATGGCAAAGAACCTTTACACACTTTCTCTATTGAGTTTGCAGAGATGGAGAAACACTTCCAAGCTAACGAATTTCAAAAAAGTCTTGATGCTCCATGGGCTTTGAAAGTATCGCAATTTCTTGGGACCGTCCATCACCCAGAAGTTTTTGATACGCCCGATCTCGCTGCCAATCTCCATCAAACTCTGCCAGCTCGCGATGTTCCTGGGATGGCCGACATTGATACTTCCCTCTTCTTGTTTTGCAAGCGAATAAAAGAGCAATTTACCGTAGCCCTTTCAGGCGAATCTGCAGACGAAGTGTTTGGCGGTTATCCCTGGTTTCATCGTGCTGAAAGTCTGCAAGCCCACACATTCCCTTGGGCATTGCAACTATCACGCCGGGTTGGCATGCTAAGCGACGAGACCCGAGCCTGGCTCAATCCCGAAGCTTACGTTCAACGTCGATATGAGGAAGCATTGTCGGAAGTCCCACGCTTGCCTGGTGAAAGTTCTGAAGAGGCGCGGATTCGGGAAATCTCCTATCTCTCCATCACCCGTTTCCTGCCAACCTTGCTTGACCGCAAAGATCGTATGAGTATGGGCTGTGGACTTGAAGTCCGCGTACCTTTCTGCGATCACCGTCTGGTCGAGTATGTGTTTAACATTCCTTGGAAACTAAAAACGGCTGGTGACGAAGTGAAAGGCATTCTGCGTAAGGCCATGGAAGGCTATCTGCCAGAAGATGCTTTGCACCGCAAAAAAAGCCCATATCCATCTACTCCCCACCCGGATTATGTGGAATTGGTTCGATCACGTTTTCTGGAACGTATAGCAGAACCTGACTCACCTCTTCGCCCACTGCTATCCATGACGGCAGTTGACGAATGGGTATCCGCAAGCCGTCAGGCTATGCCACATCGACCCTGGTTTGGTCAGATTATGGCTATTCCACAAATGTTTCACTATCTCATGGAAGTGGATGATTGGTTGCGTACCTATCGAATTCAACTCGCTTAAATCTGGCTCTTATGACGATGCTGCTTGATTGAGGCGCCAATGATATTCAAACAAAAACTCAAATGCTTCTAAATGACGAAGCGCCGCCTCGGGAGATTCTCCATAAGCATATATTCCGTGGCGGTGCACCAGTACCCCAGGTACATCGCGATACGCAGCTTCTGTGACTGCTTGTCCCAACCGCTCAAGATTTGCATAATTTGGAACGATAGGAATGTTGATGGAGGCTTTTTCCTCCCAATGACCAAGCGCCTTCAAGAGCTCATGCTGGGCGAAAGAAATATGTCCTGTACCTTCGGAAATTGAAAAATACCTTTCACTCAGCAAATTATTAAAAATAGTATGGACATGCAGAATACAAGCAATATCCGGGAATTTTTCATAGAGCCCAACGTGTACAGACGTTTCTGCAGACGGTTTGCCAGCATAACCGGACATAACTTGCATTCTCTCATCCACAACAATAATATCCTCAGTTTTTAAACACGCCTTGTCACATCCGCTACGAGTAATGGCCATAGAAAGCGGGTGACCGTTCAAACGGACTGATAAATTGCCACTGGTTGCCGGGAGCCAACCTTTTTGAGCGCAACGGTGAGCGATCTCCAAAAGAGATTCAACAGCTTGATTGAATGGATACATATTGATGTACCTCCGAAGCATTGTCACTTAACGCACGAATGATATCGTGAAACGTCTCATAAGGGGTAAAAGGCACACCTTCTTCTCTCAAAATCTCCGCCAGAACACTTCGGGCAAAAACGTAGTCCGCCAATCTTGCCGCTTTCACATCTGTCACGCCATCACCAATCAACAGGATTTTCCGGCCTTCTTTTTGATGCTGGCGCAGTAATGAGACCTTGCATAATCCACAACCACCATCACACGATTCATCGCAACCATAAGGCCAGACGACTTCTAGCATGCCTTTTTTCTCGCGCAATCGATTGCAATAAATGCGAATAAAAGAAGCCACGGGCAAAAGCGCCGGACGTACAAAAAAGTCAAACCCGCCGCTTACAACAGAGAAATTCCAACCTTGCTGCATGGCGTAATCCACCATGGCAAACGCACCAGGACGCAAGACTGTTCTCTCTCTGGAGAATTTAACCACTTCGGAATATTTGGAAGCCGGGATGTTGCGAAACATCTCGCTGACACCTTCCCGAACAGAGATCTCTCTCGCTTGCACAGCCTCTATCAAAGGACGCGATGTATGCGGGGCAAACTCCAACGCGATAGTGGCCACCATATCACGCAGAGAAAGTGTACCGTCAAAATCGCAAAGAATCGAGATCTCAGAAATCATGCCTTCACTCCCCATCGTTGCAACGCTCGTGCCAATTCTCTGTGACGCAATGCTGCATCTTCCAGTTGTTCGCCCGCTTCCATAGCGTCAATAGCCTGACGAAATGCCCGCCCTCCTGCTGCAATGCCATCTGGGTGCCCTTGTATTCCCCCGCCAGCAGCCATGATGCACTCATTTTGCAAATCACGATACAGTTGTGCCACCATGCCAGGATGCAAACCAGCGGCTGGCCCAGGCAACACGGAACGATGAATGTCAGAAGGTTGGCGCAAACGCTCTACTAGAGTACGGCAGGTCTCAGCATCCAGTGTGACACTGCCATAGGCAGAAGGATACAAAACCACATCTGCTCCTGCCAGGCGCAACAAGTCGCCAAGCAAAACAGGAGCCGCAATACCTGTGCGAGGAGAACTGTATATTGCACCTGAAACGGCAGGATGAGCAAAAATGGGAATCTTGATATTCGGATTACGCGCAAGAGCAGCCAACACGTCTAGTCCATAAGCAAATACATTGAGCAAAAGCGCATCCGCTCCGGCCTCTACAAGACGTTCTGCCTTCTCGAATAGCTCTGGTAATGTCCCCGTCAAGTTAACCGCATAGCGCGTACGCTGTCCAGTCATCTCCGCTACTTCTCTGGCGATTTCCCCGTAACGTCGCACACGTTCTATAGAAGGCGCCAGCGATTCATCAAAGAAAATTTCATCATCTTTCACGTAATCTACGCATCCCAAAGCCTGTTCCCGAAACGCATGGGCCAATTCTGATAACGACTGGCCATTACACGACTTGAAAATACTCATGATGAGCGGACGCCGCTCGACTCCAATCAATTGACGTATACCTGCCGCACCAAATTGAGGTCCAGGAAAACGCCGACGATAACTGTCAGGAATTTCAAGCGCTTGCAGGCGCACATTCCCATCCATCGACAATTTTCCAAATACAGTAACCAACAATGATGCCAAGCTGTCCGTCAGATTTTCTTCCGGATAACCAATCTTGATTTCCGCCAAAGTCCCTTGAGATGTTTCCTCCAAAACACGAATTTCTTCAACGCTTCCACAACGACTCGCCACTTCCGCTTGTTGGGTAGCTGGCAAATCTGTCCAACTACCTACAGTAAGTCCAATGGCTATACCTTCCGCTATTTTTTCTAAACTATCCCGTGCCGCTTCAACACGGTACGTTGCTACTACGAATGCCAAACTCATTCCTCCCTGATGTCTGCCCATCCGCTCTCGAAAAAATATACCCCTCTATATTGTACGAAAATTCATACATAAATCCGATAGACTTTTCGAAAAAATTCGGGATAATAACAGTGACTTGTCTAAAAAGGGATGTGAATACACTTGATGATGCCAAAAGTCATTCTCGCCGCGCGCAGTATCAAGGATTACGAACAATTGCTCGTCCATCCCTGCCCGGTCATTATTTTAATGAACGTGCACTTATCACAGTTACAATCATTGGTTACCCTTGCTCACAAACACGCAAAACAACTTTGGCTTCATGCCGATCTCGTTCAAGGCCTCAAGCATGATGAAGCAGCCGCACAGTTTCTTTGCCAGAATATCCGACCTGACGGCCTCATTAGCACACATGCCCAGACCGTTTTGATTGCCAGAAAACACAACGTCACGGCCATTCAGCGTATTTTTCTGATTGACTCGCACTCCTTGGAGACTTCTTATCGCATCCTGGCCAACTCTCAACCTGATTATATCGAAGTTCTTCCCGGAATTGTGCCCCATTTATTAGAGGAAGTGAGGCAACGCACGGGTCGACCTGTATTAGCCGGAGGTTTTATCCGCAGCCAGGCGGAAGTCGTCACAGCGCTTGAGCACGGTGCTTTGGCCGTCACGACTTCCAATAAAAAACTCTGGCTGGACCCATCATCAACGCCCCATTAAGGGACTTGCGAAAAATTAATCTGTAAATTCTGTTTTGAGCATTTCTGCTACTTCTTGCATTTGCGCACGGACTTCAGGAACCAGATGATCGAGTGTCAAAAAGCCGTGAATCATTCCTTCAAAACGCTTCACTTTAGCAGGCACACCTGCTTTTTCTAAAGCAGACGCATAAGCCTCTCCTTCATCGCGAAGAGGATCGTACTCTGCTGTAATGACAATCGCTGGTGGCAGATGGCGCAGATCTTCAGCCAAGAGAGGCGAAGCCATGGGATGAGAAGCATCCTCCATAGAATTCAGATATTGTTTGCGGAAATACATCATGGAATCGATATCGAGCAGATATCCAGTACTATTGAGTCGTTTGGACTCGGTTTCACCAAGTAAATCTACGGATGGATAGAGAAGGACCTGCAGACTGGGCATAGAACCCCCGCGATCGCGCGCAACTTGACAAACAACTGCAGACAGATTACCTCCTGCGCTATCCCCGCCAATAGCAATTTTATCCTTACGTATCTTAAACTCATCAGCATGTTCAAATACCCATTGACTCACCGCGTAACATTCTTCTACTGGATGAGGAAATTTGTACTCAGGAGCGAGACCATAATCCACAGAAATAGTGACACAACCTGCAGTATGCGTAAACATGCGACAAAGATTATCAAATTGATCAAGCTCACCAAAAACCCAGCCACCACCATGAATATAAATGAGTGCCGGAAAAGGCCCTTCTCCTTCTGGAGTGTAAATGCGAATCGGTGTTTGACGATTGCCATAAACAGCTATAATTCTGTCCTCTACATGTGCTACAGGCAAGCCTGGTTTACGCAGCAATGCAAACGACTGCGCACTGTTCTTGCGAAATTGCTCAGGAGTCAGTGAAGAAATGGGCGGAGCGCCAAGTTCTTTCATTTGCTGCAACATTTTTTCGAAGGCTGGGTGCAACGGCATGTGAACCATCCTCTCTGTGCTTGAGCCAACTCCTCTTACTGGCGGAGGCTCTTGGTATCCCGTTTTCAAGCTTGTTTTCACAAACAAACGGTCGACTCCATTTGTAGTATGACACAGCAACCAAGATTTGTGGACAGAAGAAGTACACTTGTTGCCTTAAATTCCTTGCGTTATAATTTAATTATAAGTTGATAGGGCGAATGGAGATTCGGAGACACGCCACACTGCGTTACGATGCGCAGGGTTAGGCGTGTTTTTGCTTTTTCATAGATAACAAAAATGCCCAGAAAGAGAGGGATATTCATGGCTATTTGGGAAACAGAACTCCGCCCCCAACTACTGCATAAAATGCAGGCGAATGAATGGGACGTTCTTATTATCGGTGGCGGCATTACCGGGGCAGGCATTCTCCTTGACGCCGTCAGCAGAGGACTGAAAGCAGCACTGATTGAAATGCAAGATTTCGCTGCTGGAACATCCAATCGCTCCACCAAACTGATTCATGGTGGATTGCGTTATCTCAAACAACTGGAAATCGGTCTGGTAGCTGAAGTCGGTAGGGAACGGGCCGTTGTTTACGAGAATGCTCCGCATGTGACGCGTCCAGAGTGGATGTTGCTTCCCCTTATGGAAGGAGGCACCTATGGCAAGCTAGCAGCCTCTTTTGGAATTCGACTTTATGACTACCTGGCAGGTGTCAAGCGTACGGAGCGCCGGCAGATGTTAAGCCGAGAGGAAGCATTGGCCAAAGAACCCTTGCTTAATCCCGACGGTCTCAAGGGTGCTGGTTATTATGTTGAATATCGAACGGATGACGCTCGCTTGACGCTTGAAGTTTTAAAAAAAGCCGTACAGCTGGGCGGTGTTGCCATCAACTACTGTAAAGCTCTGCAACTCATCAAAGAGAACGGGCAACTGTTGGGCATACACGTCCAGGACGAACTTCAACCTCATCACTCCTTCGACATCCGTGCTCGTGTCATCATCAACGCCACAGGGCCTTGGGTTGACGAAATTCGTGATTGGGATCATTCCAAGCAGGGCAAAACCCTGCACTGGACTAAGGGTGTCCACATTGTTGTTGATGCAAGCCGCTTCCCTCTTTCCAACCCCGTCTATTTTGACGTTCCAGACGGACGAATGATTTTTGCCATACCGAGATCGGGCAAAACCTATATTGGCACCACCGACACCAACTATACGGGCGATGTAATGTATCCCAGAATGACTCTGGCCGATCGCGATTATTTGTTGGAAGCGGTCAATACTATGTTTCCTTCTGTGCGTCTGTTGCCTGAAGATGTGGAATCCAGTTGGGCTGGCATCCGGCCATTAATTCATGAAGACGGAAAAAATCCGTCTGAAATTTCCCGTAAAGATGAGATTTTTCAATCATCAAGCGGACTAATTACGATTGCTGGCGGTAAATTGACCGGTTATCGAAAAATGGCTGAAAAAGTCGTAGATATTGTGGTTCAGCGAATTGGCCAAGTAACAGGACAAACATATCCTGGCTGCCAAACCGAACATTTGCGCCTCTCAGGTGGTGAATTTCATCAATCCAGCGAATGGAACGACTTTGTCCATACGATGACGAGAGAAGGCGAGCTGTTGGGGTTAAGTAGCCAAGAAGCGCGCCAATTAGTAGAACGCTATGGGAAAAATGTCGAACGGGTTTTCAACTGGCTGCGCAATGAGCCGTTAGATGCTGGTCTTGCAATCCCCAAAGACATTTATGCGGCACTACAATACGGATTGGAAGAAGAAATGGTCTGCCGTGCGGAAGACTTTTTTATCCGCCGCACAGGTAGCCTCTATTTCAATATGAACTTGGTTCTCAGTTATCAACATTCTGTTGTGGATTTCATGGCCAAACGATTACAGTGGTCAGATGATAGAGTACTTGAGGAAAAGCAACGTCTACAAGATCGAATTCTTGAGGCTCGGGAAGCTCTTGAGAAGCCTGTCGAGAAAGCATTGTCCACAGCTGCTTCAGCACTCTAAAATTGCTGTTTATCTGGCGTTTTTCAATTTTACCCCCAGTTTGTTCACAGGGTTATCCACAACTTTTGCGGGTTTATCCCCAAAAAGCTGTGGATAACTTTTGTTGTCTTCCCCATTCACCCCCTATCTACAGGCGCGGTAGAAAGGGTTGCGATTCAGTGGATAAGTCGAGCGAATCACCCTGCAGACCGGGTGATTGAACATGCACTCGGAAGCGCCCTGGATAACAACCTGCACGAAAATAGAGCGCTGCACGCCCTGCCTCAAGCACACCTGGATTATCGCCCAAGAGTTGTCCTCCTTCTGAACTACCTTGCGCTGGGTGGCTATCCACAGCCTCCAAGGAAAAAGAGACTACCCTTTGTAGATAAGGAGAACGCATCCCATTCTTATCCACAGCTTCTACCCAAATTCGCGTCATATCCACGCCATCTGCATGGAGAACCGTATGATCCGCATGCAATCGTAACCGACTGGCGGGTAAAGGTGTGTGCAGAGTGCGCTCGACTACGACTTTTTGGTCAAGATAGCCACGAAGCCGCAAGGTTCCATACAGTCGATAGGCTTGCAAGGGAATGACAAAAGGTGGATACTGTAAAGAAGGAAATTCCTTCTCTTGCGGCATCAACCTTCCCATCGTCTGACCATTAAACTCAACCTCTAAAGAATTACAGTTGCTGAATACATAAATTTTGGCGGTATAAGCTGCAGATTGAAGTACTGTTTCCATGTCATCGAAGGTATCCAGCGCTTGGATTAACTGCGAATGATCAGCCGATTCAAAGGTGAGATAAGTAGCTGGCTCCAGAACAATTTCTTCTTCAGGAGGCTTTTGACTTCGATAAACTGCTGCGGCAAACTTGGGGAAACGAAATTGATCCATCACACCATGATGGCAGATTTGCTGTCCCCCTCCGAAAAATGGCGACGTCGGATAATCAAAAGCGCACCAAGCAGAAGCTCCAACAAGATCTTCACGCTGGTACACTTCGTTTAAAATTTTGGCATGATGAAGGGCATGCTGAATCAACCGCGTTTCATTATCCATGAGTTTGGTCGGGTACATATGTCCGAGATACTCTGTGATCAATTGCGGTTTTTGAACACTTGGCAATACCCCCATGGAAAAATCATTAAACGTAAAGATATCTTCTATAAAATGGCTTTTACGGAAATTTCGAACACCGCCCGTCCATCGACTTGGGTCAAGTGCTCGCGCTATTTTATTTGTTTCTATATAAAATTCGTCACTATCTGCAGATTCATTAATGCGTACTCCCCACATGAAAATGCAGGGATGGTGACGATGGCGTTCAATCATCTCAACTAAATGCTGTTTGGCTATAGCCTGCCAATGTTCATCTCCTACATGTTGCCAACCGGGGATCTCTGTGAAAACAAGCAGTCCCAATTCGTCACAAGCGTCAAAAAATGCGGGATCCTGTGGATAATGGGAAGTGCGAACGTAGTTGGCGCCGAGTTCGTGCTTCAAAATCCACACGTCTTGACGCTGCAAGCGCTTCGGAGCAGCATAACCTATGTAAGGAAACGACTGATGGCGGTTAAAACCAATCAGTTTTATCGGTTGACCATTCAATAGCAACTGCCCGTTTTCTAAGGCAAGGGTACGAAAACCAACGCGCATCTCACCATCATCAAGCACACTTCCTGCTCTATTCAAAAGCCGAAAGCCAACGTTGTAAAGATGCGGTTGATGGGGCGACCAAGGTTGCGCCTGTTGAACGATTATTTCCCATTTCATCGATACGATTTCGTTTGCTTCGTCCGATCCGTTGACGGCAACGGGGTGAATTTCCTGTTGCAGAAGACTTCCATCCTGATTGCTAATGTTTAACTCCAACTGTAATCGCTCATTTGTTAATCGGGAAACTGGCGATAGATGAATTTTCGCTTCTACCTCAACAAGAGCGTTCCCATTCTGCCAACCAAGCGTTGTCCATTGAAGATGTTCAACGTGATCGTCAGAAGTCACCAACAAATAAACATTGCGATAAAGTCCTCCAAAGATGCGATAATCGATAAGTCCACCTTCTGGAGGGATATCTGGTTGCGGTCGACTGTCGAGACGGACGAGAATCTCCTGCATACCGGAAGGAGAAAGTGCGTCTGTAATGTCCCACGAGAAAGCTGTATAGCCGCCTAAATGCCGGCCTATATACGTCTGGTTGACTTGAACATCAGCCACCGTCATAGCTCCCTCAAAAACGAGAAAAACACGCTGGTCAAGTTGCGCAGTAAACCTGAAACATTTTTGATACAGATATACTCCGCGAGTGTCATTTTCAGGAATTCCATTGCTAGGCACTAAGTTGGGGGAATGAGGAAGACGGACGGTTTGCCAATGTTTTGCATCTAAAGTTCGTGAATAAACGTCTATTTGTTGACGAGCTTCTGATGGATCAGATCTATACGAATGTGGATGATTGGACGTGATTTCTGTAAATTTCCAGTCGTCTTGGAGCGCGTAAACGCTTCTTTTACCTAGGCGCGGACGAAGTGAACTGTACAACATGATGTGCATTCCTCCATATATTCCTTGGCGCCGCACCTGGGCGCACAAAGTTCTTATCGATTGAAACCAGCCATAATTCCCGATACAAAATTGCGTCGTAAAAACAAAAACAAGACAAGCATGGGTACAGTGGCCAGACTGGCAGCTAGCATAACCTCGCCATAATTAGGAATGGTCATTGAGTTTTCTAGCGTACTCAGTGCCACAGGAATGGTGTAAGCAGATGAAGTATTCAGGACAACCAGGGGCCAAAGCAGATTTGTCCAGGATGCTAAAAAGGCGATAATGGCTAAAGCAGAAAGGGTGGGTCTCATCAGTGGCATAACGATTTGCCAGAAAATACGGCCTTCACTCAGTCCATCTATACGTGCAGCATCTAATAACTCGCCCGGGAAACCTGCAAATGCCTGGCGCATTAGAAATACGCCGAATACATTGACCAACGCCGGAAGAATGATAGCCCACCAAGTATTGATGAGATGCAAATGGCTCATCAAAATGAAGAGCGGCACAAGCGTCACTTGCGACGGGATCATCAAGGAAATCATAATGACAATAAACAATGTTCGAGAGGCTCGAAATCGGTAGATGGCAAACGCATAACCGGCCATTGCAGAGAGAACCACAGCAATGGCTGTAGAGAAAACCGCAATAAAGAGACTGTTGCCAATCGCTTGAAAGATATTGACATCGGTGTTGTGGATAAGTGCCTGAAAATTCGCCGCCAGCGCTGAACCTATCCATAGATTGTGATCTCCGCTAAGGATTTGCTCCGTTGAATGTGTAGATGAGATAAACATCCAATAGATAGGATAGACAGAAGCAATAAATCCGAGGATTACGACTGCATGCAAAAATAAATCCGCAAACATTCGCCGAATCACCAAGCATCCCCTCCTCTTGCGACGCGAAATTGAAGGAGTGACAAAATACCAATCAAAATCGCTAAAACAAACGCCACTGCGGACGCATATCCAAAATGAAATTGTTGAAAAGCAACTTGGTAGAGGTACAGAACAGGCGTCATGGTAGCATTATCTGGGCCGCCAGAAGTCAAAATAAACGGTTCTACAAACAATTGCAGTGTTCCAATGGTGGAGAGAACAGATTCAAATACGAGAATGGGTAAAAGCATGGGAATGGTGATGGACCACCATTGACGAATTGAGCCAGCTCCGTCTACACGCGAGGCCTCATACACTTCATGCGGTATACTCTGCATACCGCCCAGCAAAATGACTACATTGTACCCTGTCCAATGCCAAGTGAGGGCTATCATGATGGCTACTTTAGCAGCAACTGGATGAAGGAGCCAATCGATGGGCGCCACACCAAAGATTCCTAAAATATGATTGATAATGCCATGCTTTTCGAGCAAAAAAGAAAAAATGAGTGAGTAAGCTACCATGTCAATGAGAATGGGAACAAAAAAACCAAGCTGAAAAAAGGCTCGGAATTTAAGCCTCCGGGAATTTAAAAGCGAGGCAAAAATAGCAGCCAAAATCAGCATAACAGGTACTTGAATGACAAGAATCACAACGACGTTCAACAAAGCGTGCCAGAACTCTGTATCGGAAAAAAGCTTCTGATACTGGAATAAACCGCGGAAAACCAATGCGCCACCCTGCCAACTGGAAAGACTGACCCATGCGGCATAGAGAATGGGACCCACTAAAAAAATGGTAAACACTATGAGAAACGGTAGAAGAAACAGATAGGGGGCCGCCAACCAACGCTTCTGCTTAAACTCCTTTTCCATACGGAGTCTTGTGGAATGTGAGGTATCAATCGCCATATCATCCTCTCCTTTAGATTGCCTTCTTGAAGACGCTGACCAAGCGTTGAAAGCTCATGGACTGCAAACAACGCTTGGCATCGCGCCTGTTGATGATAAAAAGATTTCTCAACTCATCAAGAGCCAGAAGCTATTTTCGCCCCCGTCTGGTTGGCTATCTGTTGCGCGGCGTTATTCAACGCTTGCGCCGCTGGTTCATTTTGTAGCACAGCCTGTTGGAAAACGTTCAGTAGAATACTGTGGGCTGCTTCAAAATTTGCCGTATGGTAAGCAGGAGAAATATTGGGGACTTCGTTAGCAGCCATTTGGAAAACTTTTTGTCCACCAAAGAATGACAGCGACTGAGAGATCAGTGGATTATTTTGATAATAGGGCTCATAAGACGGGAAAATACCATATTTCATCGAAACATTCAGAGCCTGTCGATTCGTCATACAAAATTCAGCAAACGAGAGTGCGGTTCTGGGATGAGGAGTGTTTTTGGAAATGAGCAAATTCGATCCACCAAGATTGGCTGCGTGATTCCCATTGGCACTAAACGCCGGAGTGGGGAAAACTCCCCATTTACCAGCCTGATTGGGAGCCGACTGCTCAATTGTGCCCACATACCAAATGGCGGCTGGTGCTGTAGCTATCTGGTTGTTGACAAATAACTGTATGGTATCGTTCCAAGCATTCGCGTAAGGTACCACATCCAAGAGACCATCCTGGTACATTTTTTTCATCGTGGTTAATGCTCTGACACCGGCAGCGTCGTTGACAGTAATTTGTCCTTGCTTGTTAAAAATAAATTTGCCCTGTTCATTCATCATCATTTTAAAAAGCCCGGTCGATCCGCTTCCCCAAGCGGTCAACTTAACTTTGTCTCCAAAGTGTTGCTTGAGTTTCAAGCCTGCTTGGATATAGTCGTTCCAAGTCTTTATATCTTTCACATGAATACCCGCTTCTTTAAACAAATCGCGACGGTAAAAAACCATACTCGACCCAATATCCCAGGGAATTCCGTATATTTGTCCGTTATAGGTAAGAGCCGCCCATTTGGCTTCTGGAAAATCGCCTTCAATATTCTTAATCTGATTGGTAATGTTTAAAAAAGACTGTGGAAACTTGTTCAGAAAACTTGGCGCCATACTGGACTCGATACTCATAATATCCGGCACACCAGAACCAGAGGCTAATTCCGTGTTCAATTTAGTATAGGTATTGGTAGGACTGTCTTCGACTATCACGTGAATTTGCACATTGGGATGGGATTGTTCATACAACTTGGCATCTTCCTGCAACGTATTGGCAGCCACATTCCAGCTCATAACTGTCAATTGAATAGGCGAGTGAGCATTTCCTCCACCCTGTCCGCCAGAACCATTTGATGCCGATCCACAACCTGTTACCAAGCCGAGAAGACCTAACGACGCAGATCCAACACTCAACCAACGTAATTTTTTTTTCATACAAATCCCCCTTCATACTTGTTCACAAAAATAATTACCATTAATTTCATGGTTTCGAGTTCACATCGCAAATAAGACATCTCCTGTTATGGATATGGTTTCGAAACCACACTTCTTGCAAAAACAATCCATCCATCAGAAAACGCTTTCTTTCAGTTGAGAGCATTTTACCTCATTTTTTACTGTTGTCAATAGAATCTGATAAATTCAAAGTAAGGGTTCACTTCTTCTGGACATTCGCCAAACACACCTTTATCATAAAGCGAAAACTTAGATTCCCAAGATTCCTAAGGAGGCCAATACCCCATTATGGCAACCATACATGTCAGAAACTCAGGTGAAACCATTCAGAAAGAACGAGAAGTACAATCGTTTCTTGAAAGCAACGGTGTTTTCTATACACACTGGAACACAGAAAAACTTCCCGCAGAATTACGCAACCAATTTCAATTGGACGATGGCGATAAAGCCGCTATACTAGAGGCTTTCGCAGAAGATATTCAGCATCTGGCAAACACGCGCGGATATCGTTGGTGGGATGTTATCTCACTCTCCGAAAGCACACCAGATTTACCTTCCCTCTTACAAAAGTTTGAACAAGTCCATACTCACGCAGAAGATGAGGTGCGAGCCATTGTCTCCGGCAGTGGAGTTTTTATTATCAAAGGAAAAGGTGAGGTCGGTTATTTTGATGTGTTTCTAAAGGCGGGTGACGTTATCTCTGTGCCTGAAGGCAATCCCCACTTCTTTACATTGACTGAGGAAAAGAAAGTTGTCGCTGTGCGCCTTTTTGTAGAAGAGTCAGGCTGGATTGCCACACCTTTTGAAGATCCATCTTTTATCCGTAACTAATCATTCACATCCGATCTGAAAAGAACATACAATGAGAGTGTCGGAAGAAAAAGCATGGGCAACTATCCACACAGCGCCCGGCACTCTCTTTGCTGATGGTTCCGGACGCTGTGTTTTCTATAGATGCAAGTCATCTGCTGTTTTATATCCACATCCCTTCACATCTCAGCAGGCTGACGGTGTGCTTTGGGAAAGATGGCCCGGCGGCGAGCTGTAGCAAATCGAGCCAGAAAATAGGCAAAAGCAGAAAGTGAGGCCACAAAAAAACCTACTGGCCAGCCTGTATCAAAGGATAACAAAATCGATAACCATACGGATGCCAATGAAATGACGACCGATAAAATCATGGCCATGCCTGGCCGCTTCGCCAAATAGCTAGCTGCTGCAGCTGGAGCCACCATGAGAGAAAAAGTCAATAAAGCCCCCACAATAGGAACCGTGACCGCTGAGGTCAACCCTACGAGAAAAAGAAAAACCATCTCCATCCTACGAACAGATAAACCACGTGCTTGAGCAGACTCTGGTAATACAGATACATAGAGCAAGGGACGATAAACCAAGAGAAGGATAATGATGGACACCAATCCAATGATAGCTGTATCGCGTACTTCAGCCGGAGTGATACCCAGTATCTCACCAAATAGGAGAGAATAGATTTCTGGAGCGTACATATCACTAAGATTTAAAAACAAGGCCCCTGAGCCAAGCAAAAAAACGAGTATTAAGGCAATGACCACATCATGGCGTCCACGCCGTCCCAACCAACCTATAGCTAAAGCACCAGATACACTAAATACCGTCAATCCCCAAAGCGTATTGATTCCAAGCAGGGCAGCGGCGGCAGCTCCCGCAAATCCTCCTTTCGGCAATGCGTGCGATGCAAAAGCCGTACCGCGCAGAATGACAAAAAAACCAATCATCCCTGCCAATACCGCTACTATACTTGCCCCTTCCCAAGTGCTAAGCATAAACGGATCGCGAAAAACACCCGGAGCGAAAAGAAAATGCCACACGGACCACATAACCTTCACCCCTCTTGTAGGACTTTCTTCCCGCGACGTGTTCCCATACGCAAACGCAGATGAGAAAGGATATAAAGCAAGAGAATAATACTGGCAATAAAAAAGCTGACCGGCCAACCTCGGTTGACAGGCGGCCAATTATAGCTGTCATAAGCCAACAAAATTCCCATCCAACTTGAAAAAATACCTATCATACTGGCAACTAGCATTGCTTTTCCAGGACGATGGGTAAAGCGAATGGCTATAGCTGCTGGGCCAATGAGTAACGCCGTGCTGAGCAAAGCTCCAACTACAATGGCAGATTGTTCGACAGCCATGGCTAAAGCTGACATGAAGAGAATACTGATGAGACGCGCCGGCACACCTTTTGCACGTGCCAAATCCACATTCAATGAACTAAAAAGCAAGGGGCGATAAATGATAAATAATAGCAACACTGCTAATCCATCAAAGCAAAGTACAAAAGGCAAAAGCGACGGATCGACCAAGAATACGGAACCGAAAAGAATGGTCATGGGTGCACCGGTTGTATTTCGATAGGTAGTATCAAAATAGAGAAAAAGCGCGCCAATCCCCAAAATCAATGAAAGAACGACACCTGTTGCAATATCACGTTCTTTAGCACGTTTTCCCAGAGTATCCATGATGGCACCGGCAATCAAACCAACACCCAGAAAACCCCAAACGGCATTCAGCCCTGCCAGAAAAGCACCTGAAGCACCTGTTGTTCCAAAATCTCCTAGCGCATGACCGGCGAACGATTGACCGCGAACGACTGCAAAAACACCTACCATACCTGAAACAACTGCAACTGCAGCACTCATAGAAAGTGCCCGCCAAACAGCCGAACTGGAAAAGAAACCAGGTGCAAACAGGGTATGCCAGAGGCTATTCAACATGAGTAAGCGCCTCGTCCCATACTGAAATTGATTGATTAACTGGCAATGGGGCTTCTCCCCCAACCACTAAAATTCTGCCTTGAACACGAATAACTTCAACATCATATCCATACAGTTGACTGAGCACATGACTTTGAACAACCTCATCCACGGAACCCATAGCCGCTCTGCCCTCTGCCAAATATACAATTTTATCCATCGCTCCTAGCAACGGATTCATATCGTGAGCTACTAACAGGATAGCCAAATTCTGTTCTCTGGAAATTCGCGACACCAATCGAACAACTTCATGAGCGCTGCGAATATCCAGATTGGAGAGCGGCTCGTCTAGCAACAATAATTTGGGTTGAGTCAACAGGGCTTGGGCAATCAGCAGACGCTGTTGTTCACCGCCAGATAACTTTCCAACAGGTGCGTTTGCATAACGCAAAGCATCAACCGCTGCGAGTGCTTCGTCCACAGCAGCCCACCGTTTGCGACTGGGCAGCGGTATGCCCCAGCGGTGTCCATCAAGACCAAGAGCCACCAAATCTCGCGCCGACATGGGGGTATCGGGATCGAGTGAAATTTTCTGCGGCACATATCCCACTCTTGAATTGCCACGATGAATGACCTTGCCCTCCATTTCAACCTTGCCGGCATCAGGTGGCTGAAGTCCAAGAATCACTTTGAGCAAAGTGGTTTTCCCGGCTCCGTTTGGACCAATCAGTCCAACAAAATCTCCTGCCTGAAGTTCCAGGGAGATGTTATCCAGTACCCTGCGAGAACCAAACCGTACACTCACCTGCTTGACCGTCAAAACTGGATCTGGTGCAGTATTCGCTACCGAACGGAGATACATAGGTATCCTCCTCATCAAGACAGAGTTTGTGTAGATTGATGATAGACAAGCGCTTTTTGCAAATCTTTGACTTCCTTCAGCATCCAGGAGGCATATGAGTACCCTGGCGGCATCGTTTCATAGACACCAACAACTGGCACATGATGCTGCTCAGCAAGAGTTAATAATGATTGAGTGAGCGGATCGACCACCTGTTGATTGTAGAGAAACACTTTCACTTGGTGATATTTCAACAGGTTTTGTTCTGTCTGAACATCTTGCGGCGCTGGATCCGTACCATTCATGATGGCAGCCTGTAGGGACCAGGGGGTACGGATGTCCATTCCTGCGGCCTGCAACATATAGTCAGCAACAGGCTCTGTCACAGCTACGGGCGATCCGGCGTATTTTATTTTAAGTTGCTTTATTGCGTTATACCAAGGTTGCAATGAAGCGTCAAATTTTTTCACATTATCTTCAAAGTATTTCTTGTGCGCAGGCATCAGCTGTTCTAAATCAGCAGCAATAGCTGCGGCTACGCGCGGCATGGTGGACGGATTATACCAAAGATGGGGGTTTGACGTTTGATTCGGCAAACCCAGCAAATTTTGCACCTCTATCACTTTGCGGTTGGCGTTTGGAGAAGCTGATTCTAATTTATTCATAAAACTGTCGTATCCCAGTCCGTTCTGTACAATCAATTGCGCGTTCGCAATTTCAGCAGCCACTTGTGGACTGGCTTCAAACGTATGCGGATCGGTATTGGGATTACTCATGATAGCCGTAACAGAGACATAACGGCCACCAATCTCAGAGATAACGTTGGCATACTCATTTTCTGCTCCAACTGCTGTAATAGTTTGTTGAGTTGGACTGGTTGCTGAGCCATGAGCAGAAGAACTCGATATCGAGGGTGACTGCGTACCACAACCGCTCAGCACCAGAACGCTACCCAACAGCACGGATGATATAAAGAACCCTTGCCGCTTGCTTTTCATTATGCTTTGAATTTTCATCTCCATGTCTCTCCTTATCTTACTAGGATACCCCTAAATCGTAATTGAAATCATTCCGAATTGGAGTATATCAAGACCATTTCGATTTGTAAATAGGAATGGTTACGAATTAACGAAAACACCTATTCCTATAAGGCAAGGAATTTGCAAACGACACTAAAAAGCCTCTGTCCATTCAACTGGACCAGAGGCCACAAAAGCTGCAATTTATTCACTCTTCTTGGCTTGGCAGGCTGCGCATATGCCATACACTTCAAATCGATGGTTCACTACCCGAAATCCATTGGGAAGCTCAGGGAGCCAACTCATTGGGCAATCTTCGAGAGGTGTGATACTTCCACATTCCAAACAAACCAGGTGATGGTGATGGTGTTTATCACAGGTCAACCGATAACGCATCGCGTCTTCGCTAAACTCCATCTCCTCCAGCACACCAAGTTCCCGAAGTAAAGTCAGCGTTCGATAAATAGTATCGTAGCTCACGTTTGGATACGTCTCTCGTACATTTTCATATACGTCTTTCGCGGTAAGAAATTTGTCTTCATGATTGACAAAATAGTCAATGACCATCTGTCTTTTACCTGTAAATTTATATCCTGCGTCTTTAAGCTGTTGGAGTACTTCTTGACTTCGATTCATTTGCACCACCCGCCCATACGCTTCTAATTTACACTCTAACACGAAATATTGACGATAACCAGAAACGGCCACAAGCTTAAAATTTGAAAAAGCCTCCAATTCCACTTTAAATTGTGGAAATGGAGACTTTTTCATGTCGTCAATCTCAATCTCAGCGAGGCTACATCCGTCTCAATATGAATTACCGAAGCCCCATTGTTGAATCATAAGACAAATTCGACGATTTAAACTTTTTTAATAAGCAGCCGCACCCGCTGCAGCAGGAACAAACAGGAAGAAAAGAACAAAGATAATCAAAAACACAACAGCCCAACGAGTATAACCTCCGAATACTCCATACATATCAGTAGCATCTCCTTTTCCTTGGGATGCTTTACTGTATGTCGAAGTTCTACGGAGGGTCGGGGCGAATGCCCGGAAAGGCGAGCCCGCTTTTATCAGGAAATTTCAATCTCACGCATTTCCGGCACAAAAGGTCTGCCTTCCGCCTCACGTTCACGCAAAAATTGCTGAATCAACCGTTTACAATCAGTAATAGCGTGCCCTTTATTCTGACGTAACACTCGACACATAGGAATCTCTGCGCAAGTGGCCAAAATCATACCATCAGGCATCTCAAATATAGAAATATGTAGCTTCATTGATTTTCCTCCTAGCCTTGACTTACGTTCTCCGCCTCAGGCTGTGGACGATCCGGTTTGAGCCTTGAGCAATACAGAAATATGTTGAATTTCACACATCTCCAATGTCTGATCGAGATCGCGCGCAAGCTCTTCCTCAAATCGTATAATTTCTTCATCCAATAACATTCTCTCAAACCATAGCTCATAGTTCAACAAGAGATGGATAGCATCTATTTTGGCGGGGCGAATACGCAGAGGTACGCCCAGTACACGATAATTGACATGCGCACAAACACGTAAAAGGAGCACCTCGAGAAGACGGCGCTCGCGCTCCGTCCAATAGGTGCCCGGATCTGTAACTTGCAACTGAAGCATCGAAACCATTGCTAAGCTCCCTTGGTTTGGTTCGACCGATGCATAAATAAGACTACACCCGTCCCCATTCTTGAGGATATTGTACAATGATTTGCGGAGTTCGTGGACTAGAGAATGATGTTAATAGATACTAATTATTACATATCAAACACTCTTGATGACAAATTTATCTTTTCTGCCGTTGCTTTTGCCTACCCTCCACAATCCAATCGTGCAGTTGAATACCGTCATCCTTACCCTCAACATAATGACCGTAAGGTGCGACATAGGCTATGGGCCACCCTCGTTCCACGGCTTCTTCCAACACCTGCTGAGGACTGCCATGTCCAGGAATCGGATGTCCTTTGCCTGTGATATCTACGGCCCAATAGTTGTTAGCCGGATGTCCTTCCGGAACAACTGACCAATCCCCTGTATAGCTGTTGATAATTGGCAAATCCTCTGCGCGAAAATGAAAACCGAGATCGGACAAAGTCGTATGATGCTCCTCAGTGCTCAAATGAATTCCTCCTCGTTTAGAAGTCCTGTACAGTCCCCACAGAAAAACACATTCTTTGTCCATAGTATCCTCGAGCAATCGTTATCCATGCTGGAGGAGTTTGGCGAATGGTTTGCGTTTGCGGGCCAAACATGAGAGCATGAAACATATTCTTCATACGGAGCGTGAAAAGATTGAATGTCGGATTAAAACTATTTCTGCGTAGAGATCGGCGAAAGCGATTGGAGGCAGGAAATCCATGGATATTTCGTTCGGAAGTTGAAAAATGGGAAGGCGAACCATATCCTGGTAAATATGCTCATGTATACAATCATCAGGGTGTTTTTTTAGCCGCTGCTTATGTCAATCCCCAATCACAAATCTTCGCCAGAGTACTGAGTTACAATCCTCAAGAAGTCATTGACGAAGAGTATTTCATAAAACGTTTGCTGAGAGCCAAACAGCTTCGCCAACAATTGCTTCGCGATGACAGCGAAGGGTATCGTTTAGTTTATGGAGAGGCAGACGGCCTTCCAGGTTTAATTGTAGACGTTTATAAGGACGTTCTTACTGTACAGTTACTGACAGCCGGAATGGATTTGAGGCGAGATTTGATTTTGTCTGCTCTACAAAATGTTTGTCAACCCCGCGCAATTGTTTGGCGCAATGATGCGAGTGTAAGGCGATTAGAGGGGCTCTCGTTGGAAAATCAAATGGCTTATGGCCATTTGGAGGGACCTGTTGAAATCTTAGAAAATGGACTGAGATTGGAAGTTGACGTACTTGGCGGTCAGAAGACGGGTCATTTCTTCGATCAACGCGAGAATCGCCGGGCTATCCGCCCCTACGTTCAACCGTCTGATTTCGCGCCACAAGGTGCGCGTATGCTTGATTGTTTTTGTCATACCGGAGCTTTTACCGTTCATGCACTGGCATATGGTGCCAGCCATGTGACGGCAGTTGACATCTCCCATCATGCTCTTGAAGCCGCCAGAAGAAATCTTACTCTCAATGGCTGGGCAGAGCGCGCAGAACTTGTGGAGGCCAATGCGTTTGACTTTCTGCGCAAACTAGAACAGGATGGCCAAGAATTTGACGTAGTTTTGCTCGATCCCCCCGCTTTTGCAAAATCCAGGCAAGCAGTGAACGGGGCGCTTCGCGGTTATAAGGAAATCAATTTGCGTGGCATGCGACTGTTGAGAGAAGGTGGATTTCTCTTGACTTGCAGTTGCTCTTACCATGTATCCTCCGATATTTTCCAACAAGTGGTACTTGAGGCTGCTACAGATGCTCATAAAATCCTCCGGCAAATAGAGTTTCGTGGTGCAGGACCGGATCATCCATATTTAGCTGCCCTACCGGAGGGCAACTATTTAAAGTTTGCCGTGTACCAGGTGACCTCTCGTAAAGCGTGAAGCTACATGAAAACGAATGCGGGCGGTTTGCCTAAACAACCGCCCGTTCATCCTATTCCCAATTTGCAATCCAGTTCATTTTGAATAACTTGATGCTACATTTATGCTTCTTCCTCTTCATCTTCTACCACAGTGTGCTCTCGCACAATATGCGTATACTCATAACCGTGCGTACAATGCTGACAATGAACGCGCACCACATGTTCACCTACTGGAGCCGACACGTGGTTTATTTTTCCACAACGTGGACATTCAGAATCAAACTCCCAATGTTCGTGTTTCATATAAGCGCCCCCCGTCATTAGCCGAGTCCTGATTATTCTACAACAAGAAGGGCCGCCAGAGATAGTACCTAAAAAAGAGCGCATAATCCTCTTTAAGTAAGGCAAACTGGGGTTGTCACGATGAAGACGTGACTTTTGGAAAGAATGTGGTCGATGAGGAGGGTGCACATGAAAAAAGTGGCTGTGGAACAAGGATTGACTCCCGTGAAACAGTACCTCAGTGCGCAAGGCTGTCAGGTCATTGACGCAAAAACCAGTGACAGCAAAGCCCAAGATGCTGCAGTCATGGTGGTCAACGGTTGCGACAAGAACCTGATGGGTATGCAAAGCGTCACCCAGAACATCCCCATTATTTCTGCTGACGGTCTATCACCTGAAGAAGTCTATCATCGTGTACAAAGTTATTTTTAATGGGCTTTTGCCACAGGAAAGGCAGCTTATCCCAGAGTGGATAGGCTGCCTTCCTTTTGCACTTCTATAGTCATTTTTTCGATCTCGATTCTAATCTCAGACCTTTTAGTTTTCCTTACAAAACCGAATTCTCTAAAGCCGCTCCCTGAATGGCTAGACGCGCTGCCCCTAGCATTCCAGCGCGTGAACCGAGTGTGGCGGGTAGTAACTCGCAAGAACGATAGACACGTTGCAACGCGTTCGCCGCAAAAGATGCCCGCAGAGGATCCATAAGCGCATCTCCTGCATTCACCAAACCTCCTGCAATCACAATTTTATCAGGATTGAGCAAATTGGCTGCGATTCCAAGCCCTACGCCGAGCCAATTCACCAGTTCTTGAATGACTTGCTGAGCATCACGATGACCTGCCTTTGCCAAAGCAAAGATTTCTTCAGCGTTCGCCGTGCCACCTGAAGGTGAATGTAGCCCATGCGCCACTCCCATGTTCACCAGAGCTGTAGCAGAGGCAAGCGTCTCTAAACAACCATGGCGCCCGCAGTTACACAAAGGTCCGCCCGGCTTTACGGTAATATGGCCAATTTCTCCAGCCATAGTAGAGACACCTCGATAAATTTGTCCATCTAATACGATACCGCCGCCGACACCCGTACCTAGAGTTACACACAAAACGCTCTTTGCGTTTTGCCCTGCCCCTTGCCACGCTTCGCCCAATGCAGCTATATTGGCATCATTGTCAAGGTAAATAGGCAGATGAAGTGATTCAGAAAGCAACTGAACAATAGCTACATTCCGCCAATGTAAATTGACGGCTTCTTCTATATATCCATGCTCCACATCAAGAAATCCAGCCAACCCCACGCCGACTGACAAAACATCTGTTAGTTGGCATCCCGATTTTTGCAACAACTTGATAAACTGCTCGTATAAACGTTGTACAAAACGTTCAGGTCCATCTTCCGCATCAGTCGGATAGCTGACGGCTGTCATCACTTCGCCTGATACCGATACTATAGCCGCCTTTACATTGGTTCCCCCAACATCCACTCCGAGGACAACTTGCTCGCTCATTCAGCTACCCCATTCTCCCAAAATAATGTTTACGGAACATTATTATACTAAACGACGACGCATTTCTTGCTTATAAGCTTCAACTCCTGGCTGATCAAAACCATTGATGCCAAGTAAATATCCACCAAATGAGCAGGCTATTTCAAAGAAATATACCAACTCTCCAAACAATCTTGGTCGATTACCCTCCGCATGCAACAACAGATTCGGAACACCTGCATCTGTATGTGCTTTAATAACAGAAGCTACAGCTACCTGTTGTAGTTCAGAAAATGACTTACCAGACATATAGTTACTCTTTTCATCTAGTTCTCCTGGAAGTGTAATAGAATGCGCCGTATCTGTAAAATGAACATCTAATACGGTCTCCAACAACATTTTTCGCGCATCCTGGACATATTGGCCCATAGAGTGTAAATCCGTCGTATATTGCAGCATCGTTGGGAAAAGTCCTATCCCATCTTTGCCTTGACTTTCACCGAATAGTTGCTGCCACCAGCCAGCAAAATGTGCTGCCTGCGGTTCATAAGTCACAAGCGCTTCTGCGGCAAAGCCCTGGAGATACAGGAAATGCCGGATCATAGCATATACATAAGCAGGATTCTCAAGAATCGTCTGCTGGCGAAGCTCATCATACGCTTCTGCTGCCCCTGCCATGACTTCATTTACTGGCAGACCTGCAATCATCATGGGTAATAAACCCACTGCCGTAAGTACGGAGTAACGTCCACCAATATCCCTTGGAATCGGCAATGTCACATAACCGCGATCGCCCGCAAACTGACGTAATGTGCCGCTCTCCGGATCTGTTACGGCGCATATGCGCTCAGCTGCTCCTTTACCATATCTTTTCTCCAGATAATCTCGCAAAGTATGAAAAGCGGCGGACGGTTCCAATGTTCCTCCTGACTTAGAAATAACAACCACGGTAACCTCATGCTCATCTAATATAGAAAGCAAATCTCCAATATACGATTCACTGAGCTGGTTTCCTGCAAAAAGTACACGCATTTGATCAGCTTCACTTGCAAAATTGGATTGCATCATGGATAAAGCGGCCCGCGCTCCTAAATAGCTACCACCAATGCCGATGACCACTGTAACATCGGATATGGCTCGAAAGCGTTGGGCGATAGCTTCCATTTGTTGCATCAATCGATGATGATCTTCTGCTGGCCAATGCAACCAACCTTTGCTGCCCTTATGTACATTCATATCCCACAACTGTTTGTGTGCCAGTTCACCAATCGACATGAATTGTGTCAGCTGAGTGTTGGTCACCCATTTTTCAACTGGAGTTTTGTCAAGTCGAATCATTTTTGGCATCCCCTCTCAATAGCGGATCAATCCGCTGTTCCATTTTCATTTAGCCAGTTCCATTGGATGTATACCACATGGACAACTGAAAAATATGTTTCCAGTGTATCCTAAGGATTTCATTCTTACCACGCTAACGTAGAGCCAAGACATGCGCATAAAAGGATGAAACAGGAGTAGCGACCCCGTCTGTCTATGGACAGAGGGGCCGCTACATCATGTTGTAAGGTCCTGCACTAGTGATTTTTTAGCTACCACACCCTCAACTCGAAGTTTTCGTGCTGTTGGAAGTGATATCTTTTATCATCACTCATCACCGTCCCTTACGCCACTTATCATGTCCCTTCTTCTAGAGCAATATGCATGGTGCTACACGTCTTTTGGGACGCAATTATTTGAGAACGGTTTGTATGAACTTAGAAATGGTTCGCAAACTAAAGTGGAACTTGGGGCCAATGATTCCTCAGAATTCACATCACACGACCCATATCTAAATCAAGGGAGACGATACAAGATGTCTACAGATATTTTGCAAAGACCGTTAGGATTACAACCAGTGAACGGACTATCAAGTCAAGAAGCTCGTATCAACCCATTTCCTTTTTTTCAACGAATGAGGGAAATCAACGCCGTTCGATATGACAACGCCAGAGAAGCTTGGGATATTTTCCGTTATCAGGATGTCAAAAGAATATTGACAGACAACGAAAATTTTTCTTCTCTTCGTCCCGATCAACAAGTACCCTTGATGGTTAGTTTAATTTCAAAAGATCCGCCAACGCATACACAGTTACGATCTCGTATCGAAAAAATCTTGAATCCTCAATTTTTAGAAACACGCTTATCTCAATTAGAGTCCAGTGTAGACACCTTGCTTCTTCATACTGTACCACGTGGAGAAATGGAATTTATTCACGATATCGCCGAACCTTTACCTTTCATGGTGATCGCTCGATTACTGGGTATTCCTGAATCAGACTGGCCAAATATCAGACGTTGGGCAAAACAATTACACGCAAATCCGCATTGGGATATAGACGCTGCAAAAATTAATGAAATTCGCATGATCCAGAATCAAGCACGCAAAGATACTTTAGATTATTTCCAATCTCAACTTAAGGATCGACTTGGCAAACCTCAAGATGATTTGTTGACAATGCTCGTTACTCATGACACTCAAAGCGAAGCATTGAACATCAATGAAGCGACAGAATTCTGTTTGCTTATGTTGACTGCCGGTCTACAAAGCGCGACCCTGTTTTTGGGAAACGTCATGCGTCGCTGGGTTGAAGAGCCCTATTTGCAAGAAATGCTGCGCCAAGAACCACAAATTCTAGGAACCATGATTGAAGAATTATTGCGTTATTATCCTCCCATGTTGGCTACTACACGTTACGCCATCCATGATGTACAAATCAATAGACTTAGCATTCTTCGTGGAGCCAGAGTCGTTGTCTGGATAGGTTCCGCCAATCGTGACGACGAAGTTTTTGAACAAGGTGAGAAGTTTCAGCCGAAACGCCAACCCAATCCTCACCTTTCATTCGGAAGTGGCATTCATGCTTGTTTAGCTTCCTTTCTTGTACGTCAGTTAGCCAGCATTGTTCTTCCTAAATTTAACAAGACAATGGAAAGTATTCACTTAATACCTGGACATGGACTAACCCCTATCCAACATAATTTCTTTTTTGGTGTAGAAAAACTACCAATACAATTTCTTCCTAACTTGCCATGAAAATTCCCGATATCGAGTTATGGTTGTAACACGCGATAGGTAATAACTAGTTCTTTTTTTAAGCGTTTCACATCTACAATTCGAATTTCTGATTTGGCCACACGCTCCTGCAACATGCGTAGCAGGAGCTGATTTTGCGCCTCATCCGTATGCGAGAGAACCACCGTCTGAAATACTTTTGTCTCCATCATCATGAACACCCTTTTTCAAACGTTCGCATATAAAAATGGCTATTTATTCAATGTTTATCTTTAGTTTAGGGGAAATGATATCAACCTGTCATCTGTATTTGTTAGATAAACTAACAATTTTAAGCTATTTATTTCTTTTAGTTCTGATTTCCTTCGTTCATCCATACACATTTGTTATATATACTTACATATATCACTTTTTGTAATAATTTTTATAAAATTTTAAATATTTAATCTCTCCTTAGCTTAAAATAAGAGTACAAACACTATATACGTGCTTCTTGATTCTCAATCCAAAAATGAATTTTGTTTACACATGAAAGGAGCAAGAACATGTCACGATACGCATCATCTAAAATTATTCAACTTTCTAACGGATATCATGTATGGACACGCAGAGTTGGAGAGAGTCCCATCAAAATGCTTTTACTACATGGAGGACCCGGTTCAACACATACATATATGAAAATTTTTGAAAATTACCTCCCGCCTGCAGGCATAGAAATTTATTTTTATGACCAACTCGGTTCTTATTGTTCCGATCAACCGGATGATATCTCACTTTGGAATGTAGAGAGATTTTGCGAAGAAGTCGAAGAGGTAAGAACAGCTCTCGGTCTAGATCATTTTTACTTATGCGGTCAGTCTTGGGGTGGATTTTTGGCTATTGAATATGCTTTGCATCACGGCCATCACCTCAAGGGACTCATCATATCCAACATGGTAGCCAGCATTCAATCGTATATGGATTATATCCATATACTACGCAAACAATTGCCCATAGAAGTACAAAAAAATCTTGAATACTACGAAAATAAGGGTGAATATGATGCCCCGGAATACCAGGATTTATTATTCAAATCCCTTTACCGTAAACACCTATGCCGCCTGGATCCCTGGCCCAGTGATGTTCAGCATGGATTTGCTCTCATGAACAACCAAGTTTACAATACCATGCAGGGACCTAATGAATTTGTAATTACCGGAAATTTTAAGGATTGGAACCGTTGGGAAGATCTCGCTCATATCCACACACCATGTCTAGTAATAGGTGCTCGTTACGATACTATGAATCCGAATGATTTAATAGAAATGGCCCGGCGCATGCCAAATGCACAATCACATATTTGTGAAAATGGTAGCCATTTGGCAATGTGGGATGATGCAGAATCCTATTTCTCAGCTATTCAGCAATTCATCTCAAAAGTAGAGGAAAATTAGTATTACTGACAAACTTTCCCGGTTATGCCGGGGTTTTACTATTTTACATGGGTTTGAATCCATTATCGATGAGGGGGTGGACTATCTCATATAAGCTGATTGCTTTGTTAAAATCCAAAATCACTTGAGATAATTAAGTAAATTTTAGACAAATTCAAACCATGATTTTAGTTTAATTAGCATGCTTTAGAATATATATGTCTTTCTCCATAATGCCAATTCGACCAGCAAAAAAATCCATAGACCTCTCTACTTTATCAAAGCGTTCATTCAAAGAATGTATTTGAGCACTCATTATCTCTTGTCCATGACGCAACGCTAAGCAAATGTCTATCAACTCGTCAATACGATTTCCCTGATGGTCTATCCTGGTTTCCGCAGTATCCATTCTGGATTCCAAATTCTCCAACCGAGCTTCTACATTCTCTAACCGAGCTTCTACTTTATCGAGTCGTCTATCTATCTCATCAAACCGATATTCTATTCGCTGTTCCATACCAACGAGAAATTCTCTTAATTCGGCATCCAACACCTGTCACCTCGCTTTCATCGAGATTCTAATCGCATTATATAGATAAACCTACCGACCGTCGATAATGCATTGTAAAATAAAATCTATGGCTGTTCATCTTTCATTTGCATCATCATTTTGTATCTCTTTATATTTGGGCTAATCAATCAGATGTGTAAAACATTATCACTACGGGAAGAGTATCAATTATCTGGAAAACTCAGGAGGTATCAGCTTTGTATAATAGCGAACAATTAGAATCAAATGGTTACGTACAAGCTTCGATTGAAGATTTTAAATCAGGAGTCGGTTGGTTCCGCAAACAACTCCCTAATATCGGGAAACAATATATGGCCTTTACAAGCGCTTGTTTTACCGCCGGAACTATCCCAGAACCTATCAAACATCTCATAGCTCTAGGGTTAGCTATGCAAATTCAAGACGAATATTGCATTATGTATCACGCTGATGCCGCCTTGAAAACCGGCGCAACCCCTGATCAATTAGTAGAAACCATTGCAGTATGTGCAGCATTTGGAGGAGGGGCCGCATTATCACAAGGTGCCACTCTGATACAAGAAGTCCTGCGTGAGCACGAGTCAAGAAAAATACAATAAGCAAAGCTATGAGGCCGATCTCGTCGTAAAGCATCGAGATCGGCCTCATGATTTAACCACCGAGTTTTTCAATAATATCGCGGTGGTAAGGAAAATTTTTCAACAATTCAATGTGACCCAACAATTGAAAATCCTGAAAATCAAAACCAGGTGTAACCATACATCCCACCAGAGCAAAAGCATTTGGATTTTCGTCCATAACATAGGCACCAAAAATTGTTCCCCTTGGCACCAATATCTGTGGGAATTGGCCTGCCTGAATATCGAGCCCAAGGTGATGGTCAATACGTTTTCCATCTGAATCAATAGTTACAATACAAACAGGACTGCCTGCATGAAAGTACCACATTTCATCCGCGTTTAATCGATGGAATCGAGAAACATCACCAGATGGCAACAAAAAATAGATACTAGTCGCCGATCTTCTACGCCCCTGAACGGGTATTGACCAATGCCCAGCCTCAATCCAGAGCTCAGGTTGGTATATTTCTTTGTAAAATCCGCCCTCTGGATGAGGCACCATGCCAAGTCCATCAATATACACTTTAGCTTCTGAAGATATCCGATTTGCATCCGATGATTTCATCGATTCACACTCTTCATTGTTGCGCTTGGATAACGTTCACCGGCTGCGACTCCTTGTGGCGCAATGCGTTCAATCTCTTCTAATTCCGCTGGAGTAAGCTGGATGTTTATTGCAGCCACATTTTCACGCAGATACTCCTGACGCTTCGTTCCCGGAATAGGAACAATATCGTCTCCGCGTGACAACAGCCAAGCTAACGCCAGTTGAGAGGGCGTGCAACCTTTTTGTTGAGCGAGTAATTCTATTTTGTGAACCAAATCCAAATTTTTTTGGAAGTTTTCTCCCTGAAATCGTGGTGAATTTCGACGGTAATCATCTTTCGGCAAATCTTCGAACGTTTTGAATCGCCCTGTCAAGAATCCCCGGCCAAGCGGGCTGTAGGCTACAAAACCAATCCCTAACTCGCGACAAACGGGAAGTATCTCATCTTCAACATCTCGACTCCAAAGAGAATACTCTGTCTGCAATGCCGAAATGGGATGCACGGCTTGAGCACGACGTAACGTTGCGGCAGACGCCTCAGACAACCCGAGAAAACGAACTTTCCCTGCCTTGACTAAATCCGCCATGGCACCTACCGTCTCTTCAATCGGCGTATCAGGATCGACTCGATGTTGATAATAGAGATCGATGGTCTCTACTCCAAGCCTTCGGAGACTAGCGTCACACGCTTCCTTCACATACTCAGGACGCCCGTTAACACCAAGAAAAGCACCCTCCTTGCTTCTTACATTGCCAAATTTAGTAGCTAATACAACCTCTTGACGTCGAGTTTTTAATACTTTTGCCAATAGTTCCTCATTTTGACCTACACCATACATATCTGCTGTATCCCAAAAATTGATACCCAACTCAAGAGACAATTCCAAGGTGCGAATGGACTCAGCCTCATCTCTACCACTGTAAAAATCCGACATACCCATACAGCCAAGACCAAGCTCAGACACTTCGAGGCCCTGATTGCCTAATTTGCGTGTTTTCATATTTCATTCCTCCTGATATCCAGCCACTCACTTACCAAAATAAAGTTTATCATTTTTCCAACTCTCAACCAAACTTCAGCCTTTCCTTAACAACACTTCATATACAACAATTTAATCCTGTTACAATGAAAACACATATTAACAATGGAGTTCATTCTCATAGGAGATGTGAAAAGGGATGACCGAATTATCTACATTGACCAGAAAATTAACTCTCGATTTGACCGCCATTCCCTCCGTGAACGGAAGCTCTGGCGAAACAGCAATTATTGAATTTTTATATCATCGGTTGAAACGGCTGCCTGCAGTACAAAAAGGCAAGGTAAAACTATTTCTAATTCCCAGTATGGACGATCCGCTTTTCCGTCCTACACTGATTGCCCACTATAGCGGTACGGGTAAACAGGGGTTGCTACTTTTTGGTCACACCGATACAGTTGGCACAAATGACTACGGTCCTTTCGAATCCCTTGCTCATCGTCCGTTGGAATTGACAGAACTTGCAAAATCAGGTGCACTTGGAGAAGCGGCAGCCAAACGTGCCTCGAGTGGAAGATTCTTGTTTGGGCGAGGAATTTTGGACATGAAATCAGGTGTAGCAGCAGCTTGTACTGTTTTTGAAAAAATGGTGGAAGCATCCATAGATATGCACTTGTTTTTTGCAGCTACACCTGACGAAGAAGTCGGATCACGAGGAGCCAAAACTTTAAGTCGTTGGTTAGAGGACTATACAACCAATCACAACATTCATTTACAATGGGTCTTAAATACAGATTATACTGAACAACCCAAAGTTGGAGACCCGTATCCCATTTATGCAGGAAGTATTGGCAAATTGCTCCCTGCTGTGTATGTACGCGGTCTGCCAAGCCATGCCGCTGAACCAGAACATGGAATTGATCCGAATTATCTCTTATCCAGGATTACTCAAAAATTGGTTTATTGTTCAGACTTAGTAGATGCTACAGAAAACGAACGTTGCCCATTACCTGTTTCCCTTTACCAGCGAGACGACAAACCATTCTACGACGTACAAACAGCCATCTCAGCTAGCGCTTATTACAATCTTTTTCATATGACTCGTTCGCCCTCCGAACAACTCAAACGAATCTCTGAGCTAATCGAGGAAGAAATGAATAACACAATACTACATTTACATTCCTTGCAAGCCAGTCAAGTACTCCCAGAAAAAATACCCGTCTATACTTATGAAAACATTTGGAATCACGCCTCTGAAGAAGTTCGCTCAGATACCCTACGTTACAGTGAATCGTTGACTCTCAGTGTAGAATTGCGGGAGCGTTGTCGATTGATGGTAGATTTTTTAATTCAACGTGGAAATTTTAAGGGACCGCTCATCGTTGTCTATTTTGCCAACGGACTGATTCCCAGAGTCAATACGCCTTCCTTGATGCAAAATCGATTCTGGCCGATTGTGGAACAGTTTTCTAGAGAAACAAAAATCCCTTACTTTTGCCGCACTTACTTTCCTTATATTTCCGATCTTAGTTTTCTCAGTCAGTCCCCAGACTGGGAGGATGAAACGTTTGCAAAGAATTTTCCTGCCCAATCCTACGCTTCACCAGGGACGACCTTACAGACTGCCACATTTATGATAGGTACAAGCGGTGTTGGCGCTCATCGTCCCGATGAATCTGTTGACGCAGTCTATACTTTTGAGACGCTCCCAAAACTGTTGGCACACATTGTCCAATCACTAGAAACGCATTAGGAAGGTAACGGCGAAGGATAAGTCTCTCTATGGATTTGAGCTCCTGGTATATGCTCTTCCAGCCAACGAAGCCAGTCGTGAAAAATTTCCAAACGATTCGGTTCATTAAACAACTCATGGTAACAGTCAGGGTACTCGCGATAAGTCTTGTCAGCCGCCTGCAACCGCTCAAAGCCAGCGCGGCTGGCTATAACAGAAACAACGCGATCGGCGCCTGCCTGCATCCAGAGAACTGGAATCTCTAGCTTTATATCCTTCCTTCTACAGGTATCCATTGCCTTAAAAAACTCATGGAGAAAACGAACGCTTGCTTTTTTCAACACTCTCTGTTCGTTGGTGTAAGCATGCTGAATTTCTAAATTGCGAGTGACATCCTTAGCTTGAATACGTGTCGATAAACGCAGGCGGGGCATGGTAGAACTGAGCACTCCAGCTAGGCGTAAAGTCAATTTGGAAATCGGAATGGCCACATCCAGAGCAGGAGAACTGAGCGTGACAGCACTTAAGGCAGTTGGTTTCTGTAATTCTTGCAAATAGCGAAGAACGATCAAACCACCCATGCTGTGACCGAAAAGGACAATAGGTAATTTAGGAAATTGTGCCTGCAAGCGCAGTAAATCGTTTTCCAAGACAAGTAAATATTCTCTGAAATCTTCTAAGTGACCAAGAATGCCAAATCCCCCATGTCCCGGCAAATCGCCCACCCAAACGGTATATTGTGCATGATATAACTGGTCAACGAGCCAACCGTAGCGTTCCGCATACTCTCCCATGCCATGAACAATGAGAACAACCGCACGCGCACCAGGATGCACGCGCAGCAATTCAGTTCGTTTTTCCAAGTTTCATCTCTCCTTATCAAGGAGCTTATCTCTCAACATTAAATATCTTTGCCCTACCAAATCTTTCAATATGGACAGTTGATCAACGAGAGATCCGTTAAAGTTGCTTCACTCTATCTTACTTAAAACAAGCCTCGCCATCGTTCCGCCGTCTGTTGCAAAATTCGAATCATGGCTTTGCCTCGTTCTTCTTGATATTGACTCGTTAAGAGAAGTACAGCAAGCACAAGCGCTACACTGCCATCCGAAGCGAACAGAGGCACCGCCACGGATGAAAAACCTGCAGCCATTTCACCATGAGAAACTGCGGCACCTACACGTCTGGTTGTTTCCAGAGCCTCATAAAAAGTCTCCTGCGAGGACCACATTTTTGCAACGCGATCGCCAGTAGCAGTCATTTTCATCCAATGTTTACGCCAGGCTGACGGTGCATCATAGGCTAGAAAACAGCGACCAAATGCTCCACCAAGCCCAGCAAATAATTGGCCTATCGACACATCTGCGCGAGCCACCTCGCTAGACGGTGCAGCTTTGGCCAAGACAATGACAGCATCTTCTGGAAGACGTTCAAGAAGCATCACTGTCTCGCCAACTTTTTCTGCCAAACGTGGCAATTCCAACATGACTTCTGAAACGCCACTGACCATTTGCGACGCGCGATTGCCTAGCGGAATTAAATAAGCTCCAAGACTATAGCAGCGCGATACCTTGTCGTAACGGATAAAATCTCCCCGCGCCAGAGTTCGCAAAACGCGCAAACAAGTTGTTTTACTTGCATGGGTACGTTTAGAGATTTCTGTCAGTGTACAAGATTGTGTCTTATATCGGCTAAGCAATTTTAAGATAGACATGGCAAGTGCAACAGATGGCACCTCATAGGCTACATCCGTCGTTGCTGAGTTTTCAGTATTCTCAACCGATTTCATTTCCTCTCTATCCATCACTATTCCGGTCTCTCCACAATGGCAGCCAGTCCCTGACCAACACCTACACACAATGTTGCTAAGCCATATCGCCCTCCCGTTCTTGACAACTCCATAGCCAACGTACCTACCAGACGCGCCCCTGAACAACCTAGTGGATGGCCAAGTGCAATTGCACCACCATGCACATTGACACGCTCCGGTGGTAAATTTAATTGTTGGATGCAAGCTAATGACTGAGCTGCAAACGCCTCATTGAGCTCAATTTTGTCTAAATCCTCAACTTTCAATCCAGCCTTTTTGAGCGCCTTTTCTGTTGCCGGCACTGGACCTATCCCCATATATCTTGGACTTACGCCAGCAGAAGCAGCTGCTACATAGCGCACTATCGGACGCAATCCCAATTCCCTGCCACGCCGCTCAGATACAAGTAAAAGCGCTGCCGCTCCATCGTTAATCCCTGATGCATTGCCAGCGGTAACTGTTCCTCCCTCACGAAAAGCGGGTTTAAGTTTACTTAAACTTTCTAGCGTCGTCTGCGGCCTTGGATGTTCATCTGTATCCACAACCCAAGTTTCTTTACCCTGTCTTACCGTAACTGGTAAAATTTCTTCTGCAAAAACACCATGATCTTGCGCTTTTTTCGCTTTGGATTGACTCTCCAAAGCAAACTGATCCTGTTCCTCACGAGAGATGCCATATTTTTCGGCTACATTCTCTGCAGTCTCACCCATACTCTCGGTTGGATAAGGGAAACGAGGATTGGCCATACGCCACCCTAAAGTTGTATCCCAAAGCGTTTGATTGCCACGTACAAATTCCATATCTGGTTTAGGCAGAACCAGAGGCGCTCGCGTCATCGACTCGACACCACCCGCAATCGCTACATCCAAGTCTCCCAATTGAATGGCTCGTGCCGCCTGAATAAACGCCTCAAGTCCAGAAGCACACAACCGATTGACTGTTACGCCAGGTACCGTTTCTGGTAACCCAGCTAACAATCCGGCCATACGAGCAACATTTCGATTATCTTCCCCCGCCTGATTGGCGCAGCCAAAGAAAACTTCTTCCACCTCTTCAGGTGAAACACCACTTTTTTGCAATACGCCTGCGATGACATGAGCAGCGAGATCATCTGGACGAACACGGCTCAGCGCTCCACCTTGTCTTCCTATGGGTGTACGCACATAACCTACTAGCCAAACATTTTCCACTCAACGATTCTCCTCTCAATCGTTCTGTTTTTGATATGCTTTATGTAGTTCACTAGCAATAATATTTTTCTGAATTTCTGACGTCCCTTCGTAAATGCGCGTAATTCGAGCGTCACGATAAAAACGTTCAATCGGATATTCCGCAATATAACCAATTCCACCGTGAATTTGAACCGCCAAATCGGCCACCCGATTGTACACTTCTGATCCATACAACTTTAACATCGCAGCTTCTTTAACTACATTTTGTCCTTGATCAGCCATCCAAGCTACTCGATAGGTCATCCATCTAAGTGTTTCAATTTGTGTAGCCATGTCAGCTAAATAATGCTGAATAATTTGCTGTTCAAAAATTGGTTTCCCAAACTGATGGCGCTCATGAGCGTAGGCCACACTTCTATCTAACAGGTACTGGCATGAACCAAGACAGCGAGCTGCCAATCCAGCACGTCCGTTAGCCAAAATTTTAAGTGCGTTAATATACCCTTCTCCTTCATGTCCCAAAACATTTTCTTCAGGAACTTCCATATCTTCAAAATAGATTTGTGCTGTATGAGAACCATGCAAACCCATTTTCTTTTCTACACTGCCTACCTGAAACCCGGGAAAACTTCGTTCCACAATGAAAGAGGTAATACCTTTGGCGCCTTTTTCCGGATCGGTAACAGCCATAACGGTAAATACCTGCGCATAAGGAGCATTGGTGATGTATATTTTCTGGCCATTGATCACATAACGATCACCTTTTTTGACAGCTCGTGTTCGAATCGCTGCTGCATTGGAACCAGCTTGGGGTTCAGTCAACGCAAACGCTCCAAGCCACTCCCCACTCGCCATGCGAGGCAAATAACGCTGCTTTTGTTGCTCGTTGCCAAATTCAACAATGCCCACTGAACCGATGCCGTTATGAGCGCCAATAATTGTGGTAAAACCGTTGATGGTGGCACCCAATTCTTCAAATACCGCACATTCCCCAAGCATACTCAGGCCCATCCCGCCGTATTCTTCGGGAATACTCAGTCCAAAGAGCCCCATTCGCTTGGTTTTTTCCAATATGCTGTCCGGTACCTTGTCCTCTTCTTCAATCTGCATTGCATACGGTTCTACTTCGTGACGAACAAAATCTCTTACGGTCTCCCTCATTAAGATTAAATCCTCAGGAAGTTGAAAATCCATTCGTTAAGCCTCCCCATTGAATAAAGCTCTCATATTAGTTTCATATATGAAATAATGTTTCATCTTTAAAATGATGATAACTTTCAATGAAAGCGCAGTCAATGTAAATCATCTTTTCTTTCGAATGCCGAAAGGGTAAGATAAGCACAAACCCTCAATCCAGACATTCCTTACATAAAAGAGGCGCTGTTCATGCAAAAATTGAGATATATGGAAAGTTGGCAACGCAACCTTCTATTGCTTTGGATTGGTTGCTTGGTCACTTCAGCCAGTTACTCCATGGTCATTCCGTTTCTTCCACTTTTCTTGCTGCAAATTGGAGTCCATCACCATACTGAACTGTGGTCTGGCATGCTCTATAGCGCTGCTTTTTTTGCCGGAGCACTTTCTGCTCCATTTTGGGGTACTTTGGCCGATCGCTATGGAAGAAAGCCCATGATTGTTCGTGCTGGCATTTCATTGGCCGTTCTCTATGTTCTGATGTCATTTGTTCAGAATCCCTATGAATTGCTTGTCTTACGCGTGCTAATGGGGCTTCTGTCCGGATATATTCCCGGAGCAATCGCTCTGGTGGGAACGAGTACTCCTGAGCACAAAGTAGGTTATTCGTTGGCCATGATTTCTACTGCTTCTTCAACAGGAGGCATTCTTGGTCCATTATTGGGCGGCGCCATAGCTCGGATTTTTAACAATCGCATTGCTTTTGCAAGCGCTGGTATCATGGTTCTGCTATCTACACTGCTTGTCATTTTTTGGGTTCATGAGACCAGCTTTACTCCCGCCAAAGATAAACAATCCACTTTCCAGTCGGTTGGTCTCGCTATGCGTAATCGACCGTTGGTTCTGGTTATGCTTCTGACTGTTCTTACATCCTTTTCTATTATGACCATTGAGCCTGTTCTGCCGCTTTACATTGTGCAAATTGGCGGTTCCGTCAAAAACGCCTCTTTACTAGCTGGAATTGTCTTCTCATTGACTGGTATCGCCAGTGTTGTTTTTGCCCCCAGATGGGGAAGATGGTCAGAAAAGACAGGTTTTTTGAAAATCCTTTGGATTGGATTACTAGGTGGTGCATTAGGAAACTTGGCACAGATTCCATTTCATAATATCTGGGGTTTTTCTGTGGTTCGTTTTATATATGGAGCTTTTTTCTGCGCTGTCTATCCGGCGCTCAATGGATTGGTTGTCAAATCAACAGCCGTAGATTTTCGTGGTCGCGCTTTTAGTCTGAACCAGACAGCGAATCAAGTGGGTACCATGTTAGGGCCGCTGGTTGGAGGAGCTCTGGCAGGGGCCTACAGCGTACATAGCGTCTTCTGGGTGACAGGTTTGCTTTTGCTCCTGACCACTCTTATCGGCTATATTCTACGCCATCAATTCACTGTAAAAAACTTACCCTCAACACAATCATTGGAGAACATGCCATTAAGCGAATAGCCCTATCTCGTAGATGGGGAGTGAATCCTTCACAAGTTCATCAAGAATCAGTGAAAACTTTTTAACCGTCAGTCCCTGATCATTCTTTATACTGGTTCAAGCTCCTGTGAAAAAAACAGATCTAGTTGCCGGGGAATGTTAGGGAAGGATGAAAATTCTATTGAAACTGCATAATCTTATACAATACCAACTATCTTATCGTCCACCAGCGACGAGGTCTTTCCTAAAGACCGGATTCTATACATTTATTTTTGTCCTGCTCATCCTTTCCACTTGGCTTGAATGGAAGGGTATGTCAGTTAGCCGACTGGTACATTACGACTATGCCTTTTTTTACACAGCTTTTCAGGCCATTTTGCATCATCCGGCTCACCAATGGCCAAAACTTTACCAAATCGCTTCTGAACAACAATTTGCTATTCAGCATGGATTTCCGTATAACATCCACAATCAATACGTCTATCCACCACAATTTGCTGTATTTTGGGCATTCATGGGGCATCTTCCTTGGATTTGGTCAGCCCGTATCTGGATCGTCATTTCCATTCTTTCTTACTGTCTTGCCGTATATCTAACGCTCAAAATGATGCTTCCGCATCTTCGCTGGCCCAATCTGTTCTTTTGGATTGCCGCTAGTTTCTTATTGACACCTGTCCAAATTGATATTGCTGCTGGCAATGTCAACAGTATATTGTTAACCTGTCTAGCGCTTGCCTTCTATTTTCATTACTATCGAAAAAAAACTTGGATTGCGGCTCTATTTCTAGCACTGACTATTGTCTGGAAAGTGACACCAGCCGCTGTATTATTATACTTTTTGCTACAAAAACAATGGAGACTAGGCGCTTATACATTGTTATTCTCACTTCTATTGACCATCTGGAGTTCTTTTTACGTAGGATGGTCCACGCTTCTACACTATGTTGGTGAATTTGTTACCTTTGGTCAAAATAGCATGAAAAACGGTCCCGCCCCATACAACCAATCTATCTTGGGCGTATTGGCCGATCTCGCTAAGCACCATTGGCTGAGCGGAAATCTACAAAGTCTGTACCCATTTTACTATTTGTTTGTCCTAACGAGTGCCGTTTTGATTGTCCATTTTGCTCGCCAGTTACCTGTCAGCCATTCTAGCCATTTTGCACTTTCCAGCCTGACGCCGTTGCTTTTCTCGCCACTCATTGAAGAAATGCATCTTATTTTTGCCCTGCCTGCTCTAATTCTGGTAGTCTCCCAGAAAAAATATAAAATAGCAGCGATAGGCGGCTGGTCAAGTGCCGTTCTTCTCTCATTGCCCACTACCTTTTTATTAAATACTTTAACCCGAGACTGGCCTTCACTGTTTTTTATGCATACGCAAATGTTCTGGACACTAATGATACTCTTTACAGTGACTTTAATCACCATGCGTCAGAGAAACATGCTAAACTTCTCTCAAAACCACCGATTCGTGAAGACTGATTTGTCCATGAATACTCGTCGAACAAACAGATTGTAGAGTTGCGTACGGAAAGGAGTCTACTATGGATAATAGCGGATGGGTACAAGTAGAAGGCGGAAGAGTTTGGTATCGAATGTGGGGACCAGAAAATACGGTTCCCTTATTGATTTTGCATGGCGGTCCTGGCAGCTCTCATCTTGGATTTCGTCCATTTGCCGAACGGATATCAGAAGAACGACTGGTCGTGGTCTACGATCAGTTAGGTTGTGGACAATCAGACCGCCCTCAGCAAAAAAACTTGTGGAGAATTGAACGGTTTGTTGATGAACTAAAGATTCTACGCAAGGAACTCCATCTGCAAGAGTTGCACATTCTTGGCCATTCCTGGGGAACCATGCTCTTAGCAGAATATCTCAAGGAACAGCCCGAAGGCATTCTTAGTTGCATTTTCTCAGGTCCATGTCTTTCAGCGGCTAGATGGCTGGAAGATGCTGAACATTACCGCAGCCTTTTGCCCCCGCATATTCAGGAAGCACTTCTTGAGGGGGAACGGACTGGAAATTACGATACAGAAGAATATCGAAACGCTACCAAATTTTATGAGAAACGGCATGTCCGGCAAACGGATCGAACAAAAGAAGAAGCTGCAGAAGCCAGCGCGGCATTTGGTCTGGAAGTATACGAAACTATGTGGGGACCGACAGAATTTTATGCAACTGGAACTTTAAAAGGCTTTGATCGTACGGATATTCTGTCCACATTGTCCATGCCGACCCTTTTTACTTGCGGAGAATGGGATGAAGCGTCTCCTGCCTCCACAGGTACTTATGCGGCTATGACTCCGAATTCGGAATTCCATATATTCTCAGGTTGCTCTCACTCTCCAATGAATGAAGACCTACTATCTTATGAGAAAAAAATGAAGGAATTTCTCAACCGAGTAGAAAGGCGGTGAAAAAAGATGAATTCAGGACAAAAAGTTCTTATTCCATACGTTCTATTTGCATTTGTACTTGGCTTTGCCTGGTTTATGCTGGCCCCACTTGTACCCGGTCTTGCCAGCGAACTCCATGTTTCCATTTCCGCAGTTTTACTTTTTATTTCCATGTATGGATACGCTATGGTGGTTGGCTCCATTCCGGCGGGTGTATGGACAGCCAAAAGTGGGCCTGCTCCTGTTTTGACTTTAGCCATTCTTCTTTCTAGTCTAGGACTCTTATTGCGCGCTTTTGCTCATAACTACACACTTTTTTTAATGGCTCAAATCGTTGCAGCACTTGCTTACCCTTTTCTCATCGCTCCGATTGGATCCATATTGCGCTTAAGCGGGGTCCGACGCCTCAAAGCAGGAACTGGTCTAACCATTGGCGCTCTCTTTCTTGGCATGGGTATCAGCGCATTATTATCGTCCAACCTAGGACTCTCTACTGCTCTATGGCTTGGATTTGCACTAAATGCGTTGATAGGTATCTGGCTGTTCTTTGCCGTCCGATCCGTTCCTCGTCCCGAGACTGGAGCATCTTCCATTCGAGTACGCCTGACCTATTCAAATTGGTGGATTATTGGCTTTGTTGTTTCGTCTACCAGTGTCATGATTGGAGGTATTACCTCCGCAGCGCTTGCTCATTTACATGTAGCCCATGCGGAAATACTGGGGGGACTGCTCTCAGGCTTAACCTTTATTGGCTCGGCAGTAGGTGCGGCACTTTTTGGAGTACTTGGAGAAACCACATCTCGTCTCAAACCACTGATGGTGACACTGGCTGTATTCACTTGGCTGAGCATACTATGGATAACTCTTGTTTTGACAGGCTATGTTCAAAACAACAGCGGACTTCTTTCAGTCGTTTTCTTTTTGGCCGGCGCCTTTGGAAACGGATGGTATACACTTACACTTGAAGAAGCTGCAAAACGAGCGGAAAACGCAGGAAGCGCTGGTTTGAACACAGCTGGATACAGCTTGGCTTCTAATATCGGTGTCGCTATTGTTCCCGTTATCTTAGGGCCAATGGTCATCAGCCAACCTACAAGTTGGGTAAGTATTACGCTCATTCTTGGCTTACTGGCTATTCTTTTCACTTTCATCACCCGCACAACTCGTACTCATTGAAAATAACATACGTTACTTTATGATTGAAAGAAAACTTGCCCATTCCAAACAACAAAATTGGGATGGGCATTTTGTCTTTTCAACATATATTTACAGGGATGACAGCTAGGCAGTTTTTTGGTTTTGGGTATCTACTTGAGGCTTTGGCTGTGAAATTTTCCACTGAAGTAAGGTACCCTTCCAAACTCCAGAAGCTGTACGGACAAAAACGATAACAAAACATCCCCACAGAATAGCAAGTTGAATAAGGCCTGCGAAAGTAAAAAACGAATCGTGAACTAGGTGACCTAATGCGTACGTGCCACTTGTAAAACTACCAATTGGGAATACATAACTCCACCAGCCCAAATGAAACGGCAATCCATCGCCACGATGACTCATATGGAAGATAGAATGCATGGCAGAAATGATGATCCACCATACTCCAACTCCCCACATAGCCATCGAAAATATCAGACCTATGCCATGAAGAATATTGGTGTAGGGAGCGAAAATAGCTTGGGTTTTAAGAGGTAAAGTACTAAGAGTCCCCATCGACATGCCAATAGGTCCAATCTCCACCCATAAACTAGGTGCTGCTATTCCACTTAAGCGTTGATGATACACCAATCTTGCATAGACGAGAGCACTGACCATCATAAACAAAAAGAATGTCATCCCAAACATCGCAATAATGATTGCGGTAATGGCAAATTGAGTGTTAATATCTCCCCAATATGGAATCAGGTTCGTACCCGTGGCAGCTGCTACGATGGGAGGTACAACAGGAATCAGCCAAGTTGCAAGTGTCTGGTGCTGTTCCACCGAATGCTCAACAAACAGTAGATAAGGCACGACAATGACTGTAAAGATGGAGACTAAAGTTCCTGATACCCAAATGACTTTGCTTATCTCAATTGCTATAGAACTATGAATCAGATGAGTGCCTATGAGCAGATAATCATTGCCAACCACATTCATGCCCATTGCCAAAGCTCCGTAAAATAACGCTCGTTCTGGATGTCGAAAATCATTGATTGCTTCATCTGTATGAAGTATCCAACGTACAATCCAAAATAGAAAAGCCAACAAAAAAACAACATTCAGCATCCCAAACAGAATCATACCTATCTGATGTTGATAAGGAATTGGAAATGGAGAAGTATACGTCAAACCTGCCACAATCCCTATTCCCATGACTGTAGTAAACCAATTAGGAGCAAACTGTCTAATCAGACTCACCATGTCCACCTCCAAGCTTCACTACGTCATATGATAATTCGTTACTTTCAATAAGTACAATTTTTTATTAGAATCGTTATGATAAGTAAATGATTATATATACGGTATGTTCAGGAGGCTCGATCATGGATCAACAATTGTTAGCTTTTATCACGGTAGCTGAAGAACAGAATTTCACACGAGCGGCAGATAAACTTCATATCAGTCAACCTGCCATCAGCCAACATATTCAATCTCTTGAACAACGCCTAGATATCAAATTATTGGATCGAACCAATAAATTTATCCGCTTAAATAAGGCAGGAGAAATAGCCTATCATCATGCCAAAGAAATCTTGAATTTATACAAACAAATGAATCATCTTATTCACGACATGAAGAATGAAGCCAGCGGTTCACTGAACATAGGGGCAAGTTTTACATTCGGGGAATACGTTTTGCCTTATCTTGTGGCCGAGTTTCGCGATCTCTATCCTAAAATTCATTCGACCATTCAAATTGCCAATACACATAAAATTGTTGAACATGTTTCCAAAGGAAACTTGGATATAGGTATTATTGAGGGTAGGCTCATTGATCATCGCTTTGTAGAAGTAGAAACTTTTGCAGAAGATACGGTAGTCATTGTAGCTGCGAACGATCACCCCATTCATCAATATAAAAACTCTGTATTAGATAAGCTCAGTAAAGAGACCTGGATTGTTCGCGAAAATGGTTCAGGAACAAGAGAAATTACAGACTTTGTCTTTCAAACTTACAGCATATCTCCTTCAACCTTAGTCGAATATGGCAGTACTCAAGTTATTAAAGAATCCGTAGCGGCGGGTCTCGGACTTACGGTGCTCTCAAAGTGGGTTGTGCGCAGAGAACTTGAATGGAAATCATTACGTGAAATACACATATCTTCTTCGCCCATTCAAAGAAATTTCTTTATCATTACACAAAAATCTGATTTCCACACAAAATCAACGCTGGTTTTTAAAGAATTTTTATTGAATCAATCCGAGCGATTAAATGAATTTAGACTTTAACTCCAACAATCTATTCCTGTTCAAAATAGAGCGAGTAATGAAGTTGACAGCCAGGATTAAAAGAGGCTCCACAAGATGGACATTGGAAGTGGCTGTTTAAATATTCTTGAATGGTTAATTCTTGATGACAAACGCCGCAAAGAACAGCCTTTTCATGAAACTGATGCGCATGCCATATTTGCGCAGCGTGATCGGCCAATTCTTCATGACAAGCATGGCAAGGAAAATAAGTTTGGCAACACGGGAATTTAATTGCAATGACGTCAGTTGGTCCTGAATAATGCACACAACGCGTCTGTTCATCTACCAATCTCCCTTTTACCACTATGTTGTGAGAAGAATATTGCATAAACCTGACCCTCCTTTGAACAAGGTTATCTATCCACTTCGAACATAGAACCAAAACACAGACGCCGACATAAAAGGTACTATCCAGTCAAAGGCTTACCATCTCACACGTGAGATGTGTCTCATCATCAAGATTCCGATCCATACGCAGAATCATAGTGTAGTTTAAATCAACAAAAATCACTCCTGATTGTCTATTTCTTGCAACATCTGTATCGTGTTGGTTAAGTTGTTCTGGAAGATTTCTTTCGCGATGTCGAGTAATTGGAAAACAAGCGGATCGCGCACCGAATACATAACTTTTGTTCCTTCTTTTACACCGATAACTATGTTTTTACTGCGCAAAACTGCCAATTGTTGTGAGACGACAGCGTTATCAACACCCATATGCTCCTGTAATTCATGTACATACTTATCCCCATCTCGTAACAACTCTAAAATTCGAATACGAAATGGATTGGACAGTGCCTTAAAAAATTCTGCCTTAAACGTTTGAAGTTCTTGCAGCATATGCACCATTCCCCTTTCGTGAAGATTCCAATTCATGCGCCCGCTCGATAGCGTGCAATATTCCTTCTAAAATCGCTTGGGGACGTGGTGGACACCCTGGAACATAAACAGACACAGGTAATATTTTATCAACACCACCTAAATGTGCATACGTGTCTCCAAACATTCCTCCACCACATGCACATCCCCCAATAGCTACCAGCATTTTGGGATGTGCCGTAGCCTCATATGTTTTTCGCAACGCTGCTTCTAAATTTCGAGTCACACCGCCAGTAACAAGAAGCATATCCGCATGGCGAGGGGAAGCGACAAAATCAATGCCAAATCGCTGAATATCATACACCGGATTCATCAATGCTGTTATCTCAAAATCACAACCATTACATGACCCGGAGTCAACATGTCGAATGTGTAGAGAACGAGCAAAACATTGTTTAATTCTTGAGGATAACTTCTCTTCGATCTCGGTCACTTACGATTTCCCCTTTCGGTTCTGATTCATCTCTGTTAATTGTATAATGGACGACGAGTTCATCTCGTAGTTGAACACTTGGCATAGGTTCATTCGCGTACGAAAATGCATTGGTTGGGCAAACCTCTGTACATACACGACAAGAAATACACGAGCTATAGGTTATAGAGAAATCAAACTCGTTTTGAACACGACGTAAAGACAATGCTTCACTTGGACATTCCAGAACGCAATCACCACAAGCCGTACACTTTGTGTCATCCAATAATAATTTTCCTCTTCCGTTCACGTGCAAAAGTTCATCTTTTGGTATGGTTCCAATCCCATGTTTCCATAGCCGCTTTAAGACTGCAATCAACCGTATCATCTCCTATACAATCTTAAGAGCAAATGGCAACTACCGATCACAACATGCATAACACAGCTCAAAGCTCTTATTGATGAGCGGAAAATCCGGAATGATGTTTCCAGGTACACAAATGGGTACAGCAGGCCAATTGGCGTACGGTGCAGAACGGACTCTGTAGCGATAAATGGTGTTATTCTCGCCTACCATGACAAAATGCACATTCTCTCCACGTGGCGATTCTGTCATACCAATGCCGAAGGAGTATGGTATTAAGTCTCCAATAGGAACACGAATATCCCCTTTAGGCGTACGGTTTATCACTTGCTCAATGATTTGAAAGGACTGTCTGGCTTCAAGAAATCTTTGCTTGAACCGGGCCATGACATCACCTTCCATGAATGTAGGCACCTCAAAGACAAGTTGATCATAAGCTGCATATGGCAGATCACGGCGAACATCGATGTCGTAATTAGATGCACGAGCTGTTGGTCCAACCGTGGAAAGTTCCCTAGCAATTCGTTCAGATAAAATACCTGTATTCGAAAAACGATTGACCACTATGTCGTGAGACAATATCTGCTCCACTATTTCATTGAATTCTTTCTTAACACGTTCTAATGTGGTTTCAATATATCTCAGCTTCTCTTCTGTGATATCTTCTGTAACGCCGCCTAACGCAATAGAACCTCTCAAAAAACGATGTCCAACGATAAAGTCATTCAACTGCATCAGTTGTTCTTTTAAATGAGCACCGTGATTAACTGCGTATGCGTATCCAATTCCCGCACACATGTTGCCAATGTCTCCAACGTGATTGTATAAGCGTTCCAATTCAGCAAACAGAACACGCAAGAAAATGGCTCTTTCAGGAACCCTCGTTTCTGAAATTTGTTCAATTGCCTGAACGTAGGACAATGCGTGAGAAACACTGCACACACCGCAAATGCGTTCAGCGAGATACAATCCCTTGACAACAGACATTCCCTCACTACGCTTTTCAATTCCACGATGGGTGTAGAACAGCTTCGCTTCTAGATGAAGCACCGAATCTCCCATGACTTGAAATCTGAAATGCCCTGGCTCAATTACCCCTGCATGAATCGGCCCAACAGGAACTTCGAACACACCTTCGCCTTCTACCTTTGGATAAGACCACGAACTGAAGGAATCCCGTTCTTGCTTTTCTCTTAAGGCATAGTCCTTTCGTAATGGATATACACCTTCCGGCCAATCATCATGTAAAACCAAAGGACGTAAATCGGGATGTCCTTCAGGAAAAATCCCGAAAAGATCATGAGCTTCTCTTTCCGCCCATGATGCAGCCGGAATCATAGAAGATAACGTAGGATAAGAACAGTTACTTTCCGTTAACACGCTTTCCACCACATTGAGCATGGATTTCCCGTCATGTGCAAAGATATAACGTACAACAAATCGATCGATCTCCCTACCACACTCATCAGAGGCAACCATCGTGATAAAACGGCCATGATTTGCGATAACTGTACGACATGCATGAATCAGCTCATGTGGAGCCACGATTATCCTAGATATTTTCATGCGCGAACTCCTCCTACAAGAATTAACGATGCTTGGTGAATCAGTTGTGTAAATGAAGTGGGCATGTATAGGCCAAATAAAACGACAAAAAACAAAGGTAAAACGAGTGGAATGGTATTCCATCGACTGACCTCACCCGTTGACATCCGCTCTCGAACGTTTTCTCCAAAAATCATCTTAATCATATGGAACATCATGGCTGCAAAAATGAAAGCAATAAAAAGAATGAGAACACTTGTTATCCATGCATGCCCCTCTCTAAATCCCGCAACGAAGATAGAAAATTCACTGGTAAATATATTGAATGGAGGTACACCCGTAATTGCCAGCGTGCCTATTAAAAAAACAAACCCTGTAAAAGGCATGCTTTGAAGTACTCCAAAAATTCGAGGCATTTGCTTAGACTTATATTTCTGATTGACATTACCCGCAGTCAAAAAAAGCATCGATTTCCCCATTGAATGATTGAACATTTGTAGCAGTGCAGCAGAGTACCCTAATGGACCACCCATACCTAGCGCAACCGCAATAATCCCCATGTGCTCAATCGTGGAAAATGCCAGCATTCGCTTGAAATCTTTCTGCACAAGAATGAACGGAAAAGCAATCCCGACAGAGAATAAACCAAATCCAATGAAAAGATGTTGAATCAATTGCCCATGGATAGTATTCTCAGCAACAATACCAAACCGAATTAATCCTAACATGGCGCAATTGAGTAAAACGCCTGATAACAGAGCACTGACAGGGGAAGGGGCTTGGCTATGGGCATCAGGAAGCCAAAAATGCATTGGTGCCAATCCAACTTTCGTTCCGAAGCCAACCATGATAAAAACAAATGACAGGGCAACGAGATCGGGCTGTAACACAAAATGAGAATTAGACAAAACTGTCCAATTCAAGACTTGATTACTTGCTCCAAGTTTAGCAATGGACGACGCATAGAGAATAATGACTCCCAATAGCGCAAAAGCGATGCCCGCACTACAAATCATCAGATACTTCCATGTTGCCTCTAGCGCTTCTCCTTTTTGATAAATGGCCACTAAAAACGCCGAAACTATTGTGGTTGCTTCTATACTGACCCAGAGAAGCCCCATATTATTGACAACGGCTACAAATACCATTGTTGCAATAAAGAAGTGATACAACATGTAATACTGCCTGGTCTGTCTAACATTCAAAAGACCTTCCTTTTGTTCATGCCTTATGTAGCCGATAGAATGTATGGAAGTGGTTAAATTCACAATCGAAATGATGGCTAAAATAACGGCACTGAGCGCATCAATGTGAAAAAATTGATTTGAGTTCGTGATGGGTCCTTGAATGATTACTGTGCCCACTAATAGGAGCCCTATAAATGATGTAGCAATACTGCCAATCAAATGAATCGTTTCACGCAACCAAGCTCGACGGATGAAGATGGAGAGAACCCCTGTTACTGTAGGTACGACCAAAGATAAAATGGTTACCATTTCCTCACCCCCGAAGTCTGCGCAAATTTTCTGTGTGTGTACTTTGGAACGTTTTATCGATCCGGTAAGTCAGCATGCTTATGAGAATCACAGCAACGAACACATCCAGGAAGACTCCAATATCTACGAGAAACGGCATCCCGTATGTGGTGACAAGCGCGACTAGAAACAAACCGTTCTCCATTACAACCAGTCCTATTCCCTGCATAATGGCTTTTTGATGCGTCATCATTATCAATAGACCCATAAGTAACATCGCAATTGAAATGGGTAAATACTGTTGACCTAAGCTGATGGAAGACAGATGCAATTTCCCTGTCACGATGTAACTGATGGCCAATATTAGTCCCCCGCAAAGTATGGAAAGTTCACGCCCGATTAGCTTTTCAGTTTCCCGCTTCATTCCGATTTTTTTAAGGGTATACCAGAGAATCCATGGGATACCGATGGACTTCATAAGGATGGTTAATCCCCCCATAATATATAAATCTGGAGTATCTGTTCGCACTGCGATAAGTATGGCCATAAGACCAAGAATTAGGGATTGAACTGACAAAATCTTGATGGCGGTTCCGATTGGTTTTATCCAGAGCAACGCTAGGGTACTCATTATTAACACAATCGTAAATACTTGTAAAAGCATCAATATACATTCTCCTTAGAGTAAAAAATTAGTTAAAATTGAAATTATAGATAGGGCAAATGCTGCTGATAACAGTCTTGGAATACGAAAGAATCGTATTTTTGCGTATGACATCTCTACAAACGCAATAACAATTGCAATAACAGTGAGCTTCAAGAAAACCATGATGAAACTTGCTATAAGCATGGATCCATGGACTACCAACGAAATCCCCCAAGGAAAACAAAAATCTAACAACAAAGTAAACATGATTGCTTGCTTTATCCATGCACTCCACATCATCAACCCCAAACGTTTCCCAGAATATTCGAGAATCATTCCTTCGTGAATCATGGTTAATTCCAAATGTGTATCTGGGTTATCGATTGGAATTCTACCGGTTTCTGTAATCACTAAAATCAAAAACGCCAAAAAGGCCAAATAAAATGTCGGTGATAAAAGTGGTGAATGACCTGTGACTGCTCGGCTAGTTATCAACGTAAGATTAGTGGTTTTCATTGGCAAGGCGATAGCAAGTAACGTTATAAAAAGAACGGGTTCTGCCAATGCAGATACAAACATATCTCGGCTCGAGCCCATGGCTCCAAATGAACTTCCAGTATCAATTCCCGCAAGTGCTGTAAAAAATCGAGACAAGCCAAACAAATAGACCACAAGCATTAACTGTCCCGTAAAAGATAAAAGTGTATGAGTAATAAACACCGGGATCATCGCCACAACAGCAATCATCGTTACAAACACAACATAAGGTGTGATTAAAAATAACCAGGATGCATGGATAGATAAGACTTCGTCTTTGTTCAGGTACTTGTGTAAATCATAATAAGGTTGCCAAACCGACGGCCCCTGACGTCCCTGAAGGATAGCTTTTGTCCTTTTGACAATCCCCTGAATAAGCGGTGAAACCCCTATAATAAAAATGACTTGTAAGATTTCTAGAAGCACATGTATCATGCCTAGTTTCACCTCACTTCACCAATATCAAAAGCACAATCAGGGTGACAAACAAATACGCCAAATAACTTTGAACTTGTCCATTTTGAATCGCTCGAACGAGCCGAGCCATACTTAATACCGTTTGAATGATGGGATGATATAAATAGGTTTCGGCAAACGAGGTCACTTTACTGAAATACACGAATTTAGATGGGAAATATTCGCTTCCTTCTGTACGTTGTAATGTTCGAGAGGGTCGGAATATTTGCTGAAACGTAACCCGCACTGGTTTACTGTAGCCGCTCGCTGTGTAGGTCATAAGCGGTGTCAATGTTCCGCCACAGGCCCAAGTTTCCATTCGTACGGCCGAAGTTCGTCGCCCAACCAGGCGAAGAATCCCCCACAGAAAAATGAGCGCCAATATCGAAGTCATGAGAACGGGAATCAGTAAGAGGCGACCATCTGCACGTGCGATGTCGTTCATACCAAACTGAAATGGATTCATTTTTAAGGACATTCCGGTAATCTCTCTTATAGAGTTGCCTAACATAGACACCCATCTGGCTGGAAATATACCGATAAACAAACAGAGCCCAGCTAATCCAGCCATACCGATTCGCATAAGCATGCCCACTTCATTCGCCGATTCTACGTACTCACTTCTGGGTAATGCCAAAAAAGTACTCCCAAACGAACGGACGAATGCCATGGCTACCAATGCACCCGTCATTGTTAATGAACCAACCAACAGCACAGCATATATACCCATCCAAGGAGAATGGACTGACATGGCTAATGCAAATGCCGATTGAAATAACATCCACTCTCCAATGAATCCATTAAATGGTGGCATCGCTGATATGGACAGTGCACCCATCAAGGTAAAACAGGCTGTCCATGGCATCTTTCGAATAATACCTCCGAGACGATCCATGTTTTTCGTATGGGTTTTCGAGAGTACTGCACCTGCTCCGAAAAATAGAAGACTTTTAAACAATGCGTGATTGAACGCATGTACCAAAGAAGCCAATAGAGAAAATGCAGCAAGTATCGGATCATGCAAAGACATGAAAATCAAGCTTAAACCTAGTCCCAAAAAAATTAGTCCCATATTCTCTATACTGCTATATGCTAACATTCGTTTTTGGTCGCGTTGTACGAGTGCGTGCAGAACCCCCAGAAGTGCTGTTATTGCCCCGATGCATGAAACAAGTATTCCCCACCAGATAGGCCCGCCTTTCAAGAACTCAAAAACAATGAGTAGAAACCCATACATGGCTATTTTGATCATCACACCAGACATAAGTGCCGAGACATGACTTGGTGCAACAGGATGTGCCCGTGGCAGCCATATATGGAAAGGAACGAGACCAGCTTTTGTACCCAATCCAATCAATGCAAACAAAAAAACAATCGTCTTTATGACATTTGGCATATGATTAGTATTCATAAGATTGAAGGAAAGACTGTCAGAGTAACGAGCAATGATTAGAAAGGAAATAGTTAAAAATACAGTTCCAATGTGCGTCATGACAACATAAATGAATCCTGCATTCCTAACTTCTTCTTGTTCATGTTCATATATCACTAAGAGAAACGATACGATGGACATGCATTCCCACGAAACAAGAAAAGTAAACACGTTCCCCGCCAGCACTACAGAAGCCATGGTGGCAAGAAATACAAGAGCCCCCGCAACTAAAAGTGATACGTCTTTTCGTCCCGCGTATTCTTTCACGTAATCAATACCATATACTGAAGCGAATAAGCCCACGATGCCAATGAGCAATAAAAAAAATCCAGTAAGTGCGTTCATTCGAAAGCTTAAACTTGTAAATGCAAAAGCACTGTCTACGAATATCACGTATTGTGGCGGCTCGAACATCGCCTTGACAGCGCTCATCACAAGCCCAAGAGACGTAACTACTCCAATAGCATGACCCAGATAAGTTAAGCGCCTTGTTACTACGATCAACAAACCCAGAGAAATATTGATAATGACGAGCACCACGGCGATATTCAGAGCTATTGATACAGACAAAGTTTGTTCCTCCACTCCATACCCTTCAACAAAAGATTATAATCTATATATATTACTATATATTAATTTAAAAACATAAATCAACCACAAACTTATTCGCTTTTGTAACGGAAACGATATACCTTGGAATGTAAAGAGCAGATTTTAACTCTTCAGCGCCGTTATATAATTGGACAAAATCTGATGTTACTCACAAGCCCCCTAATCAGGATGGACAACTTCTCTAAATATAGGAGACTTGAGTAATCAGGAGATTGTCCCATGGAACGCAGGAAATATTCATCGAGTCCCTACAGTCACGTGATGCAAGGAATGCAGAAAAAGTCGCGCAAGACTTCGAGCAAGAACTTTTTGGGTCCGCTTCAGATTGATATCATCCACTTGCCCTCACCAAGATTAGCAAGGGATTAGCAATCGGCACCGTGAAAAAAAAAAAACGACACCCGAAAGGTGCCGATTTCCCTTGCTAGATATGGCGGAAAGGATGGGATTCGAACCCACGGAGCCCTTGCGAACTCGGCGGTTTTCAAGACCGCTGTGCTAATTTAATAACTTCCGCAATGCCGCATGATGAACAGAAGTTCGATAGTTGAAGTTTGTTAGAAAAACGACTTTGCGGCCATCTGAGCACATGTCTCTAATGGCCGCTAACCTTTGATACGTAAGGCTTTTCTGGCGCACCCGGAGGGACTCGAACCCCCGCAAGACGCGGTTTAGGAAACCACCGCTCTATCCACCTGAGCTACGGGTGCATACAAACATTATAGTCCATTCTGGCAAAAAATCATATCGCACACGTTTACTAGTTTCTCTCTATCACTTGAATCACTTTCTCTTTGTGCACCCATATCTCATACAATCTCCTATGCTTTATCCACTATATTCGTTTTTAAGTTGGATTTCGGATCGGCAGTCAACAAATGGCTTTGGAACAAATTTTGCGGGAGAGGTAATTGAAGTTGTTCAACAGCCAAGACTAAATATCCAGGTTGACAATGGATGTCCTTAACTCTTAATTCCACACCAAGCGGCTGTATCAAAGAAGGCACATGAACACGTAAACTTTGCCTTAGAACCTCGATTCCTGGCGGACCATCTTTCAATGCTTCACGGAGCTGACGCTCAACAATAGAGGATGGGATATTCACCAATTTGTGAGCAGAAATATCTAAGTTTACAGCATCACTCGCCCAATCTGCAGACGGTTTTGCTATAAAATCAATATTCCACACGAGCAGTTTAACCTGCCCGTGAATACCACTATCTCCTATATCCAAAATTTTAACTTTTACATCTGGTGCAATCTCTGCAAGCATTTGATTGAGATCTGAGCTTGAAAGACGCAATTCCAAATGAGAAACTTTCACAAACAGCCTCCTGACTCCCCCGCAATGCCCTCATTTATTTCAACATCAAAGTTAAACTTTATCTTCGATTCTTTATATTTTCTTTAGTTAACGATCTCGATACCGCCCATATAGGGAACCAACGCTTTAGGCAGGCGTACACTGCCATCCGATTGTTGGCCATTTTCTAACAGAGCAGCCAAGGTTCTCCCTATGGCAAGACCCGACCCATTCAATGTATGCACAAATTCCGGTTTTGATGTTTCAGTTCGCCGAAAACGCAAGTTGGCACGTCTTGCCTGATAGTCTTCAAAATTAGAACAAGAACTGATTTCCCGGTAGGTCTGTTGAGCAGGAAACCACACTTCTAGATCAATTTTTTTTGTTTCTTTTGAACCGAGATCGCCCGTACATATTTCTACAACTCGATAAGGAAGCTCTAACGCTTCAAGAATATCTGCGCAATCCTCAATTAAGCTATCAAGCTCAGCATACGAATTTTCTGGCAACACCAATTTAACCAACTCGACTTTTTGGAATTGATGCAGGCGAATCAAGCCTCTGGTATCTTTGCCAGCACTACCAGCTTCACTTCGAAAACAGGAACTGTATCCAGCAAATTTAACTGGTAATTGTTCAATGCTAAGAATTTCATCACGATAATAATTTGTTAAAGGAACTTCAGCAGTAGGTATTAAGTAATACGGAAGTCCTTCCAAACGAAACATTTCTTCTCCAAATTTAGGTAAATTTCCTGTGCCAACTAAACTATCCGCATTGGCAATAAAAGCAGGAAACATTTCTTGATAGCCATTCTTCTCCGTTTGAAAATCCAGCATAAAATTGGCTAATGCTCTTTCAAGACGTGCACCTAGCCCTTTGTATAAAATAAAACGACTGCCGGTAATCTTTACAGCCCTCTCAAAATCAACAATATCCAATTGTGAAGCAATCTCATAATGATGCTTAGGCTCAAAACTAAATTGCGGTTTTTCACCCCAATGACGAAGAGTGACATTGTCTTCCTCCGAATCTCCATCCGGAACAGACTCATGCGCCACATTAGGGATGGACAAAAGCAAATCTTTGACTGCCGCTTCGCGTTCCCGCACAGTCTCATCTAAAAGTTTAATCCGATCCGATACATCTTTCATAAGACGGATCGATTCGGACGCATCTTCACCTGACTTTTTCTTTTTGGCAATCTCTTCACTCGCTCGATTGCGATCATTTTTTAAACGTTCCACTTCGGCCAATGCTGCACGCCATGACTCGTCCATTGTTAGCAATTGATGAATCAATTCTGGATCTGCTTTTTTGCGTGCAATACCCCGGCGAAAAAATTCTGGATCCTGTCGAATAGCTTTGATATCGAGCATTGTTTCGGTCACCATCTTTTGTCAGGTTTTAGAATGCATAAACTGTCTTAAACTTTGTCCTGCTTCGTTTATATATTTTTAAAAAGTGTAAAAGCTTAGCGGACAGTTTGTAGAGAAGGTTGTACGATTTTCTCGAGAAAATATTGATGAATACGGCTATCATCTGTCAATTCTGGATGAAATGAAATAGCCAAACAATGTTTTTCCTGAACCGCGACTATACGTCCCTGATACCTGGAAAGCACGCGAACATTTTCGCCTACACTTTCAATATGTGGCGCACGAATGAAAACCGCTGGAAAAGGTGTCGATCCGATGACATCCATATCCAAATCTGCTTCAAAAGAATCTTTTTGTCGACCAAAAGAGTTTCGGCTGACCGTAACATCCATAACAGCCAAATGCGGTTCCTCACCACTACTGATTGTTTTCGCCATAACAATCATACCCGCACATGTACCAAAAATTGGAGTACCTTGCTGAACCATTTCACGAATGGGTTCTATTAATCCATATTCCCTCATCAATTTTCCAATTGATGTGCTCTCGCCACCAGGCAATACAATACCATTCAGATTCTCTAGATGTTGACTGCGCTTAATTTCAATAGTGTCAACTCCTAATTGATTGAGCATTCGTTGATGTTCCCGAAATGCCCCTTGTACGGCCACGACACCAATTTTCATCATGGTTCACCTGCCTTCTTGAAAACGACAGCCCGTACAATAAGCACGGGCTGCAATCTATTGTTTCGATCTTTACCAGCCGCGTACAGCCATCCGCTCTTCATCTCGCAATGTATTCAGGTCAATTCCTTTCATTGGCGAGCCCAAACCTTTGGAAAGTTCACCAATCAATTCATAATCTTGATAATGCGTTGTGGCCTGAACCACTGCACGAGCAAACTTTTCAGGATTCTCCGATTTAAAAATACCTGAACCCACAAAAACACCATCTGAACCTAATTCCATCATCAAGGCAGCATCAGCAGGGGTGGCAACTCCACCAGCTGCAAAATTTACTACAGGTAATTTACCAGTATTGTGCACTTCAAGAAGCAGTTCAAAAGGAGCACCCAAGTTTTTGGCTTCTGCGTACAACTCATCAGTGGACATATTTTGCACTTCACGAATTTTCGCTTGCATCATTCTCTGATGCTTAACCGCTTCAATAATATTGCCTGTTCCCGGTTCGCCTTTCGTCCGAATCATAGAAGCTCCTTCAGCGATTCTCCGCAATGCCTCACCCAAATCACGTGCGCCGCAGACAAATGGCACGGTAAACTTTCTTTTATCCACATGGTATTTATCGTCTGCAGGTGTCAAAACTTCACTCTCATCAATATAATCCACACCGAGAGACTCTAAAATTCTAGCTTCAACAATATGGCCGATCCGGCATTTGGCCATGACTGGAATAGAGACAGCCTTCATTACTTCTTCAATTATGGTCGGATCGGCCATACGGGCAACTCCGCCAGCCGCTCGAATATCGGAAGGCACCCGTTCCAGTGCCATAACTGCGCAAGCACCAGCTGCTTCTGCAATTTTTGCTTGTTCCGCGTTAATGACGTCCATAATGACGCCGCCTTTTTGCATTTCTGCCATACCACGTTTAACTCGTTCGGTTCCCACATTGGTTGCCACTTGTAGTTCCTCCCCATGTATCTTCTGCCATTAATACTGTTAGCAAAAAGTTATCCACAACAATATACACAAGCTTATCTTCTGCTGTGTATAAGTATATCACAACGGCAATTCCGCCTGTATTCAGGACCAGCCATCTAGCAATGATTCTTAGATACTATAATTTGGTGCTTCTTTGGTAATATGCACATCATGCGGATGACTTTCTCGCAATCCAGCTGACGTAATTCGTAAAAATTGGGCATGATTTTGCAAATCTTCTATTGTGGATGCCCCACAGTAACCCATACCTGCTCTTAAACCACCCACTAATTGATAGAGGATTTCTGATAAAGGTCCACGATAGGCAACACGACCTTCTATGCCTTCTGGAACTAATTTTTTTGCCTCTCCTTGAAAATAACGGTCTCCACTGCCAGCTTTCATAGCACCAATCGAACCCATACCCCGATAAACTTTAAAACGTCTTCCTTGATATATCTCAATCTCACCAGGGCTCTCCTCAGTTCCAGCTAGCAAAGATCCAATCATGACCGTGTGAGCGCCAGCAGCTAATGCTTTGACAATATCACCCGAATATTTAATCCCACCATCAGCTATAATAGGCACTCCTCTGCGCCTTCCTACACTAGCACAATCATAGATAGCTGTAATCTGTGGGACACCAATGCCAGCCACCACTCGGGTTGTACAAATAGAACCCGGTCCAATGCCCACTTTTACTGCATTGACACCCGCATCAATTAAAGCCTCTGTTGCTTCAGCTGTAGCTACATTACCAGCTACAATCTGTACGTGACTAAACTGTTTGCGCAAATTTTTAACGGCTTCTATAACTCCTTTTGAATGGCCGTGTGCTGTATCAACAACCAGTACATCCACTTGCGAAGCAACAAGTGCTTCTGCTCGACGATACAAATCTGCTGACACTGTCACTGCGGCTCCAACCAGCAATCTTCCTTGACCATCTTTTGCAGCCTGTGGGTATTGTCGAGCCTTTTCAATATCCTTAATCGTAATTAGCCCTCGTAAAATTCCATTCGCATCTACCAGAGGCAATTTTTCGACTTTATGTTGACGCAGTATTTCTTTTGCATCAGATAACGTCGTTCCAACAGGCGCAGTCACTAAATTCCCGCTTGTCATCACTTCACGAATCGGACGATTATAATTTTTCTCAAAACGTAAATCACGGTTTGTAATAATTCCAACTAATTTACGATTTTCTCCTTCAACAATGGGCACACCGGATATCCGATATTTCGCCATCAAAGATTCTGCATCTTGAATAGGGTGATCCGGTGTCAAGTATATTGGATCAGTGATTACCCCACTTTCAGAACGTTTTACCTTATCCACTTCTTCTGCTTGCTGATCTATCGTCATATTTTTGTGTATAATGCCAATGCCGCCTTCTCTTGCCATAGCAATAGCCAATGAACCATCAGTAACTGTATCCATGGCGGCACTTACAATGGGGACATTTAACGTAATATCAGTCGTAATTTTCGTCTTTACATCCACATCTTTAGGAAGTACTTCTGAATAAGCAGGAATCAACAATACATCATCAAACGTCAATCCCTCTTTAACAAATTTATTTTCCCATTGGTTAGACAACCTAAGTCCCCCTTGGAATCAGTTAAAATGCGCCGAATTTCTATCCTCCCGCGCCGTATCGGATAAATATTGCGTGGATTATAACAGTGAAGAATTTTAGGTGTCAATTCAACAAAGTAAAAGGAAAGGCAAATGAGTAGACTTCTATATCATTTGCCACAAAATCGCCTTATAGACAAAATCATCGTAATTTTAGGTATTTACTTATCTAATAATTTCTATTGTAATCATTTTTATAAAACAAAAAAGTGGCTGTAAGGCAGAGTTCCCAAGGAGGGAAACTCTACACTTAACAGCCACCTGTATTCCTGTTGCCTGGCAACGACCTAGGTTCCCAGGGGTCTTCACCCCAAGTATGCTCGGCGCTGGAGGTCTTCACGGTCGTGTTCGGGATGGGTACGCGTGTATCCCCTCCGCTATGGTCACCAGACTCTTCTTTCCTTTCCAACTGTCTCAGCAAGAGGGATTTTCCTTGGTGAAGGCCTCGACCGATTCGTATCCGTCCGCTCCACGCCTCACGACGCTTCCACGCCGGACCGATCTACCTTATCGTCTATAAGGGGTCTTCCTTCCTTGACGGAATGGGATACGTTATCTTGAGGCAGGCTTCGCGCTTAGATGCTTTCAGCGCTTATCCCT
>NZ_FRAF01000073.1 GCF_900142255.1 Alicyclobacillus tolerans
CATACGTAAAACACCACATCCCTTTCTCTGTTTACTTTTCAATTTTATGGAATCCTTGCTAGGAAGTATAACATACTTTTTCTGGAATGTGTCGAGTCTCTTCGACAATAGAGAAAGGGGCGAAGGAAACGTGTTACCGTTTGGCTGGAAGACGGGTGGGAAGATTGTGAGGAATGTGAGGCGGTCAAAAATAAGCTCGGCATCTACAGCCCCTATTCACCTGGCATTCGCATTTTCGAGTGCGGGGCGGTTCGTCTCTCTCTGAAAAAAACGACCGCCGCGAACCTGACACGGTTTCAACGGCGGTAGTGTATGCGATTAAGGATGGCGCCAAGTTACCATTTCCCACTGAAATCCATCATTGTTCGGCGTTGGCGAAAGTTTCAGCACATTCGCCTTTGGAGGCGGCAGTACGGCTTCGGCTAACAACCGAATGTCGTTTTCAGTGATGGCGCATTGAGTTGAAGCGACCGGTTTCAGCCAATCTTCTGGGCAAGCGTACAAATTTCCTTGTTCGTCGCGGAAAAACACCTTGTATCCGACATCCACGCTTTCTCCCCCCTTAGCCTTGACGGAAGCAGGGGCGCAGCAAGAAGTCTTACCTTTGAATAACACTAAAAATGTCAACCGTTCAGCACTTATTGCCACTTAACACCGAATTGGCCGTTTTGAACGCCACAGATAAAGGTAGGTGCAAAACCGTTCGGCTGCCACACTTGATTGGCCTGCATGACACCACTGCTGACTCCAAAACCTGCTGTAGCTAGACCTTTCATCATAATGGTTTTTGGCGTAAACCCAGTACGGTCATAGCTTTGCCAGTCATTCGTGAAGAAGTTATACATTGCTGTCGTTGTATTCTCCGGTGCTACTTGCCATGTTTGACCGCCATCGGTGCTAAACGGTGCAGGTGTAGGAGTAGTTGCGTTTGTACTGGTTTCCGCACTAATCCACGGCGCTCCCACCGTAAAGTCGTTCTCTGTCACTCCTGGCATCGTCGCCACGATCTCGTTGCCCTCGATCTTCACCACAATCTGGTTGAACCACTTCATCCCCGC
>NZ_FRAF01000020.1 GCF_900142255.1 Alicyclobacillus tolerans
TCGTCGCCTGCTACACGCAGGCGTGGATTGAAACCGGATTGACACCCGTAAGTTGGACATAGCTCTCTTTTTCTAGCGTTTTCTTAGACTTTCACATTTTCTTTCGGTTTTAATCCGGTATCACAATGCTTTTTGTGAAACTCGACCGGCGATAAGTAGTGCAGGCTGGAATGCATCCTTCTTTCATTGTAATATTCCATGAATGAAACTACTTCCCGATATGCCTGTGTATAACTCTCAAATTCAAAGCGAGAAAAACAGTCATCTTCCAGTATCCTGTGAAAAGATTCGATATGAGCATTCATATTTGGTGTCTTTGGCGGTATCCGCTCATGCTCCAGCCCAAGTTGTTCACATGTGGATTCAAACAGGTGACTGACAAACTGTGGCCCATTGTCGGAACGAATTACAGGCAACTCGGATTTCCCGTATAATTTTCGTTTCCAGAGCGCACTTTTCAGTGTATTTGCAGCATCTGTAGCCTCGCAGCGCAACCCAATATGGTAGTCCACAATTTGTCTGTCATACACATCAATATACGACAGCACGAAGAAGAATCGATCTTCACCCGTAATATAGCCATACTTAATATCCACTTCGAACAATTGATTCGGACCCGTGATATCTCGGTTTCTAGCCAATTTCCGAGGATGCTTTTCCTTCAATTTGCGTTGTGGCTTAAGGATCTTCAATTCCTTGCAAAGCCGATATACCTTTTTCTTGTTGATAACCAACTGGTACTTTCTCTTTAATAAATAGGTTAACTTGAGATATCCATAGGCAAAACCATCTCCTTCTATTTCATTCATAATCCATTCCTTGGCCTGCTCGTCACTTACCTTGCTGCCATCTTGTGTATAGGTATATTCGGTTACAGGACGCCCTCCAGCAGTCGTTCTCGGCTGTGGTTCATGTGTCTGCTGATAGTAATAGGTGGACCTAGAAACCCCCACGATGCGCAGCACGATGGTGACTGAATACCCGGCTGTGATCCACTTGTGTGCAATCGCTATTTTATCCGCAAACATTCCTGTAGAAGCTAAGAAATAGAGTTTGTAGAAATAATAACGCCCCGATACGATAAGTGTGTACTGGGTCGTAGCCCTCAATAACCCATCGTAGGAGGCGTTAATATGAAGTCTAGACTGGTTAAAGTGCAGAATCAACGCGTGGAACGAATTTCCACTACAACCCTTGTCATTGGTATCGACATCGCCAAGGAGAGACACGCTGCACAAGCTATTAACTTTAGAGGAATCGTCCTCAGCAACAAACCTATTATATTCTCAAATGACCGCTCCGGTTTTGAGCATCTGGAACGAACAATCCGCAAGCTACAGACAACCCATGGCATGGACGACGTCATCATAGGTATGGAGAGCACCGGACATTATTGGTTTAACCTTGCTAACTGGCTTGTTAAACAAGGTATCGACGTTGTGCTCGTGAATCCACTGACCACCAAAAGAAACAAGGAAAACAGAGATAATTCGCCTTCCAAAAATGACCCCAAGGATGCACTGGTCATTGCAGATGCCGTCAGTCGTGGATACTACGCCTCCTTTTCCCCAAAAGACGAAGCATTCCGGCGGATCCGAGTCGTCGTCACAAACAGGGAGCACTGGGTGGTCGAACGTGGACGGATCGAAAACCGTATCCATCGTTGGCTGGATATTCGTTTCCCTGAGTATGGACAAGCATTTGAGGATATTTTCAGTGCTCGTTCCCTAGCGACATTGCGCCGGTTCTCGACGCCGTCTGACTTGCTACAGCTTACTCCAGAACGAATGATAGAAATCTGGGGAGAGTACATGTCGAGACCTGGTGGTTTGCGTGGAAAACGTAAGGCTATTGAATTGCTTGAGTTAGCCAGACACAGTGTTGGAGACACTTTCGCCCTGGAGGAAGACAAATGGGAACTAACACATTTGGTGGATGAGTACGAACGAATTCAGAGGATTGTTGAGGAAGCTGACGAGATGATGAAGAAGATGCTGCCCGAGATTCCTGGTTCAGAACTCGTTCTGTCCGTCGGGGTATCTGCTCCTGCAACGGCTGCCATTTTAGCCTTTGGCGGTGATTTAAGTAAGCTGTCTCATGGAAACCAGTTGCTGCGAAAAGCCGGTTTGAACCTCGCTGAGAAGAGTTCTGGTAAATACAAGGGGAAAATAAAGCTCACAAAGCGAGGCAATTCGCTACTACGCAAGCACCTCTACTTCACTGTGTTTCGCCTGCTGTCCCACAATTCTGCGTTTCAAGCCCTGCATACACACAACATTGAAGTGAAACGGATGACCAAGATGCAATCCATCATGAAATTAATCGGTAAACTGGCTCGAATGCTCGTCGCTATAGCCAGACAAGGGGAAGAATTCAGTTTAGATAAAGCCCAACTTACGTTAGCAGCTTAAGAAACCTGAGGGTCTCGACACGTAGATTGGCTCATTCGCAGGATTTCACAAAGAAAGCACGGAGTACCAAGAAACCCTCACTTTAGGGCAAAGCAGACCCGTTCCGCAAACGTTGATTGGACTCCACACCTTGGATAGATAGGACGAAGGAATGTAAGGGCGTAGACCCGTCGAGATTTGGGAGAGTGAATCCCAGGGACCTTGTGGAGAGAAGCGTGCAGCAAAGGACCTATATGGAAGATGCTGTTAAAACGCACTGCACCTTCTGTTCCCGCACGCGCTCGAACGGTTCTGCCTTACGAGGTATCTCCTCATTCCCACTCCATCTTATAACTAGGTTAATGAAATCCTGCGAATGAGCGAGCATTCGTGAGAAAAGGCTAATCATCTGAGGGAGTGAGGGTTGGCTTTTTTTAACAGGTCACGCAAAATGTGATTTTCGAGTGCCTGATCAGCTAATGCCTTTCGTAATTTATCATTCTCAGAAGCCAACTCTGAACGCTCTTCAACGACCTGTTGGTAATCATCTGAAGTGACATGTGTTGGTATACCTTTTGATTTTCCAGGCGTTATACCTGTCTTCTTAAACTCACGAGTCCATCTACCAACCATATTGGCATTTAGATCGTGCTTCCTTGCCACAATAGTAGGACTACCAGTTTCCAGACATTCCTGGACGATCTGTTGCTTGAACTGTGATGAAAATTTCCGTCGTTCCATAAAGACAACCTCCCGTTGCTTCTAGTCTCCTATACTTTAGAGAGGTTGTCCAACCTGATTTCGGGGCTTAAGAGAAACCGAGCTTATCTTTTTGCGATAAGCCTCCTGCAACGTCGCCTGCTACACGCAGGCGTGGATTGAAACTTGGTGAGAGGGTAAGAGTCATGTGATGGATCAGCAAGTCGCCTGCTACACGCAGGCGTGGATTGAAACGGGAAGCGGTCGTGAGTGGGGCGCAGGAAACAAGAGGTCGCCTGCTACACGCAGGCGTGGATTGAAACCACCACCACCTTAGCTCAATTATATTTTGCTTTTGTCGCCTGCTACACGCAGGCGTGGATTGAAACATAAAGCGTGCTCGGTTCGTAAACTTCAGTCAAGTCGCCTGCTACTGTCAGCATCAGTTGTAAAATCCCCCCATTCTCTACCTGTAACATGACAATCTCCTCGAAAGAAAGAGAATACTGACCAAAAATGGGGAGTTTTTTTGTGATTCACGAAATGAACCGTCGAGGAATGAAAATCTCAGTAAGTTATCATGAACGAGGCTCGGCTCCATGTCACAACCCGTAGGTTAGTTGGCAATACTTGTATTTGTGGAAACACCGATGCCAATCAGAGCTACATTGGGAGGGAGCAGATATTATGAAGGATAGTAAAAAGTATATTGGTTTAGACGTTTCAAAGGATTTTATCGCAGTGGCCATTGCAAATGAAGGGCGAGATCATCCTAGGTATTTAGGTCAGATTTCCAACAACCAAGAGTCGATTCGGAAGCTGTTTAAGAAATTGGGTGAGGGAGCGTTTGTCCAATCTACGAGTGTTAATTCGGTTGTGCTTCAAGTTCTTGCTCGTCTTATACTTGCGAACCGTCCGGTTCTTTAGCCCATTTTCCTGCATGATAACAGCCACTATCTTTTTAACTAATCCGTGACCTCAATACACGTAGTACTCGTGTAATCTTGGGGCTCGATAAAACCACCCAAAATCGCTTGTGACGTAAAAAGTCGAACTCCTAAACCGCGTCTTTCAGCTAAACCTCTGTATGCGTAAAATTCCCAAGGGATAATTTCTATAACTCTTTCTTGGACGCATTCAATGCCTGGAGCGTTTTGCTTGAGATGTTGTTTTTCCTTCAACCATTTCCACGGAGAACTAGAGGTTACGAAGGAAAATGATGCAGTTGGGATGCGCACGCAGGGAGCATTTTTACCGCGATGCCTATCGTATCTATCAAAAACTTTGGCCGTGTTGTCAGCAATTGTTGTTTTAGACTAGGTGGTATAGGAGGATTATGGTGTTGCCTTGGTGGATGGGAGTTATGATCAGTTGGGTGTCTGTGTATGTTGTTGCAATCACATCTTGCAGTCTTGTTTGGCTGATGTTTCGACGAGTTCGTCAACATCACGAGACATACAAAGCCTATATTCGATTGGTCTCTCCTTATATTGTGATTCCATTGAGTTGTTTTGCAATAGTAAAACTGCTCACACACTTCATATAAAAGCTTCCAATTCTAAAGTTTCTCCTGTAAACGATGTTACTCTATGATAATTGGCTGGTAAGAAGAACGTTTTTGGGGTGTCAGCAACGCATATTAATTTTATCATGAATGGTACGGTGGATCTTATACTCAGCGTGGCAAAGAAGATCACAAAAGAATTAGGGATGTCATTAGATAAATTGTGAGAGATAGTATTTGAGTAAAGTACGGCTTTATCCTCTTTTACGCAGACACGACAACAAAAACGTATACGCAACAGGAATTCATCGAAGCGAATGACAGAGACGAGGCTATTCAGTTATTCTGTCGGAAGTATCAACTCACCGCGGATTCAGATGAAGGGAGTGCGGCGTGGTTTATCGGGAAAGACGGCGCGGCGTTGAGGTTTGGTGTTGAAGCGAGAACATAGGTCGGTGGAGGATGCGGATGGACTGACAAGCATGAGTAGGACGAACAACTTTACTGCCCCATCTACAATTTCTCCAGGAGCGGAGAAACACGTGGATGTACACCGTTTTGTAGCAACTGCAGGTATAAAGGTGTTTGAACTTGACTTTTTCATAAACCATTTTTTTCAATCTTCACCTAAATTTGTAATTTTGGCATACTATACTAAATTGATACTGTCAAGGAGGGCGCACGATTTGGTGACAAAGAAGCTGTAGTTATATGGGCTCCTTTCTCGTGATGCCTTGACAGAAATCTCCACCGATTGGGCAGATCAAGGCGTATTGCTATCGTCCAAGTGGCTGCTTTTGGGATTTGATCGAAGCCTTTGGCCATCCTATAAGTCGCGCGATTTTGAGAAGAATATCTCAATTAAAAGCTTTGAAGTGACTCAAAATCTGTTTTACAGATTTATCGAGTTTGCTTCAACAATGAATATTAAGGTTATTTCCATTACATTCACAGAAGATTTCTCTTAAGCCCCGTAATCAGGTTGGACAGACTCCCTGCTAGATAGCATACTAGAAGCAGCAGGAGGATGAGATAATGGAACGCCGGAATTTTTCAGCACAGTTTAAACAGCAGATCGTTCAGGAGTGTTGTGAGACTGGGAATATTACCCTCGTCGCAATAAAACACGACCTCAACGCAAACATGGTTCGCCGCTGGATTAAGCAGGTCAACGGTGTTGCGGGGAAAGCCAGCCCAAAGACAAGAGGCAACGTCACCAATGTCACATCTGAGGAATTACTTCAGTTGCAGGCTGAGCGTAAGGAACTGGCTTCAGAGAATGAACAGATGAAAAAAGTCATGGGCGAGCAAGCCCTTGAGATTTCTATCTTGCGTGACCTGTTAAAAAAACCAAACCCTCACCTGCGGACAAAGTAGCGATTGCACACAAGTGGATCACAGCCGGATATTCAGTCACCTTCGTGCTGCGCATCGTGGGGGTCTCTCGATCCACTTATTACTATCAACTGACACACGAGCCGAAGCCGAGAACGACTTCTGGAGGGCGTCCTGCGACTCAATACACGTATACGCACGATGGAAGCAAAGTCAGTGACGAACAGGTCAAGGAATGGATAATGAACGCCGTAGCGGGAGATGGGTTTGCCTACGGATATCTCAAGCTGACCTACGTGTTAAAACGAGAGTATCAGTTGGTTATCAACAAGAAGAAGGTATATCGACTGTGTAAAGAGCTGGGGATTCTCAAACAGCAGCGGCAAATCAAGTCCAAGTATCCACGGAGATTGGCCAGAAATCGGGACATTATGGCACCGAATCAGCTCTGGGAAGTTGACATCAAATACGGCTACGTTCACGGTGAGGACAGATTCTTTTTCGTACGGTCATACATTGATGTATTTGACCGACAGACAGCGGATTATCATATTGGGCTTCATTGTGAGGCAACAGACGCTGTGGATACGTTAAAACGAGCACTGTGGAAACGTCGACTACTCGACCAATCTGTCTTACCCGTCATCCGTTCAGATAATGGACCGCAGTTTGTCAGCCTGGCCTTTGAGTCGACATGTGAACAACTCGGTATTGAGCACGAGAGAATACCGCCACGAACACCGAATATGAAAGCACACATCGAGTCTTTCCACAGGCTTCTGGAAGACGACTGTTTGTCACGGTACGAGTTCGAAAGTTATGAACAGGCATACAAAGCAGTCGTAGATTTTATGGATTATTACAACAATCGGCGGCTGCATTCAAGCCTGCATTACCTGCCACCAGCCGAGTTCAACAAGCAACACTACGAGACTGGGCTAACGCCGAAGACAAATGTGAAAGTCTGAGATTACGCTAGAAAATGGGAGCTATGTCCAAACAACGGGTGTCAATCCGTGTCTGCGTTTAATGATATTGAACGCAGACAAAAATTTCTTGAAGTATTGAGGTGTTGGGCTTGAAATATATCCATTACATTTTAGCAATCATATTAATTTTAAGTTTATCGGGGTGTACACCATCAGCTCAGATTAATCACAAAACTAATGATTCTCCCCACCCAACAATTTTTATCAAATCTAGTACTGGATATAATATACCCTCGACTATTAAAAACCCTATTCAAGCTGCAGAAGCTGCCATGACTTGGAAGTTATCTGACGGAGAAATCGTTCATGCGAATAATAAAAATATTATAAATGATATCAATATTGGCGATTTATCTATTGTTAGAATACAGATTCCAAAAATTTATCCTCAAAATATTGACTACATATTAATACTAGAATATACAAATCAGAAGTGGATATTAAGAGGAGTATTAGGTACTATACTTCAAAATCCAGCACCTAATAATGAACTAGCAAACCCCTACGCTAACATGATGTATTCGCTAGCAAATGCATATAAGGTAGGACATTTTGCAGAATTCTATACACCGAAAATTTTAATTAATATAGCTCAAGTTCCCTTGAATTTTGTAAATCTACCAATGGGACAAAAATACCAATTAAAATCCGGACAAATTGTGCATGTATTTTCACAATCGAATGAAACCATATTATATTTCAATTACGGTGGACAATGGCTTATTTTTGCTTCTCAAATGAACAAGAAACAAATAATAGAATTCGCAAACAGTATCAAGATATATCGTTACTTTAACTGAAAATTGAAGCAAAAATTTTAGACTGTCGAAAAAGACCACTCATAGCGCTCACTTTTCGACAGCCTTGGCGAAGGTTCATCACCTTCGCTTTTTCATATCTGCTGTCTGTACTTTTTCATTACAGGCATCTGTTGATGGCTTGCCATATGTGTGGCTTGGCTTTTCTTTCAGACCGTGTTTTGGGTGAGGCAAAAAGCGAATTGGGGAATGTTACGAAGGGTAGGTATGAGAGAGTCTGGGAAAATGTCTCCGACCGCTTGTTCTCTTGAATTCGCTGGCTGTTTTCTGGCTGGTGCTCATCATTACCTTATGTGTTTTGGCGGTATTGGGCGATTTTTTCTTGATGCCGTGGGCTTTGGCTAGTCTCATTAACAGAATATATTTGCCTGACAAATTCCATGTTCCGGATGAAAAATGAAGGAAACTGAGAAGTCGATGAATGGCGAAGCTCACGCGAGCTTCGCCTCTTTCATTGCTACAAGGGCCACTTGAATCAAAAAAGCCGTTGACACCCTCTTGTTGTCGAGCGATAATGCTCGACGACCTTGGATAGAAATAAATTCTAAAAAAGATATTTATTTCTTTTTATGAAGGGTGCGTGGGTGTCGTGGGACGTGGGGATGCAATAGAAACGAGGCACTGGCGATCCGATCAGCCGATGGTTGTTGTAACTTCTGCAGAGTCAACACATTCACGGTGGAAGGTGTTGGTGCAACTGGCCATAGCGGGGGTGATAGTCAGTTTGGCAGGGACATCGTTGGCCTTTGGCATCGTGAATTTGTGGAGCCGCCAATTGCCCTCGCATCCACGAACCGTTACCGTCAAGGTAGAGCCACGGGATACGTTGTGGGGACTTTGCGAACGGTATGATCCCAACCATGTGATGGCGGCGTTTTCGTGGATGACGATGCGGTACAAGGATTTGCAGGCGGGCGAGATAGTGAAAGTGCCGGTGGTCCACTGAACAATTCATTATTTGTACTAGAAATGTTATGAATGCTGTTTCACAACACGATTTATCCGCTCTTCTTTCTTTGTTTGAAATGGGAGACAAACGAAGAGAGTAATGAAATCACTTTTGAACATTATCCCAAAACGTCAAGTTTGAGGCGCGTTGTTTATTGAAGAAACGGATATAAGAACTGAATCAGACTGTCATCAGTCATATGCATAAGGATTAAATTGTTGAATTTAATGGTTATTTTGCATCAGGGCAGAAGTATTCAAGAAGATAGTTTGTATAAATTACCATGATAGAGTATGTCACCTTGGGTTTTATGCCTTCGTCTATACTCTTGAACATCATTCATTGACCACAAGAATTCAAAGGGAGACGAAGCATTTATGAAACATAAGGCAGGATTGCTGGGGAATATTACTGTTGGTGATGTTTCCGCACAGGCGCCTATGCCTGTTGTTACCCGTGTAACGACGTTTGCTGAATATGCACCAACTACTATACAGATGGTTTGCGGATTAACGCTTACACCAAAGCACGTAGTATCGAACGACCCATGGATTGGAAAACCAACAAGTTGGGTTCCAGTATATTACTTGCAAGTAGAACTAAAATCCGTTTGGTGTCCAAAGAACATGGAACGGAAATACGCTAGATATTTCTTCTATACGGAATACGCGGATGGAAAATTTTTCTCGAGCACCTCAAACGGGGACACCGCCTACGGGTGAAATGCAATTTTCGATTGTTGGAAATCAGGATGACTTTGTTTGGGCACCAAAGCTTGTAGCAAATGATCCCACAACTAAAACACAGACAACATACATTCCTGTTTACTACGCAAATCTTTTTCTCCAACAGTGATTACTGATGGGGGTGTCGTGGACTAAAACAACTTAGAGCATGGCAACACAGAACGAACCATTAAAGATAACGATTAGCTCTGCATCAACTACAGCAAGAGTTGGGCAATCCGTCACCATTTCAGGGACTGCATTGCTAAAAAATGGTGTAGGTGCTCCTGATACTCAGCTAGGTGTCATGGGATTAGACCAACCAGGTGAAACATTAAATGGTAGGGTTGCAGTGACGGACACACATGTACATTTTTCATATACAACTTCGATTTCGTCAGCAGGGACCTATACTGTGACTTTCTTGGATTACAACGTTTCGTCTCAACCGATTAAGATTGTAGTAAAGTAATTTGGCGCTTGGAGCCACATCTTCGTGGTACCTTTTGCACATAAGAGGGCTGATGCCGAAGAAGGATTCTCCCTCATGTTTGCATAAATATCTAAACAGGGATTTACTGGGTTATGTCGTTAGCGGGCAGGAACACGCAAGAATACTCCATTGTTGTGCATAAACACTCCAAAAAGTGGAGTGTCACTTCATGAGACGTAAGTTCGTCTTATTGGTGTGAACAATAAGGAGAGATTTTTAAATGAATTACAAACAATGGATAACTGTTGGATTGACATTAAGCTTTGTTGGAATGGTAGCAGGGTGCGCTACTGGAAACAGTTCAATTCATGAGACGAATAATTCTGTGTCAACAAATTTAACTGGGCATGCAACAAACAATATTGCTCAACAAACGAATGGCACTACGGTGAACAACAATACGAGCAACACCAGTACCTCAAATTCACCAGGTAATAAAGCGATCTCAAATTCTTCTGGTTCTGGGACGACTCCATCTGGAGGTAATGGACCATCCTTAAATTATCTTGCTTATACGAATAGTCAATTGTCTCAAATTTGACAAACAGCTAAAACTCAAGGTATTAAAACGCCATATGCATTAACCAAAAGTGCAGGAGACAGTGGCGTATATAAACTTGTTCAAGTATCGGGGAAAAATAACGTCATGAAGCTGGCGTATGAAAATATTACTGTCTATGAAGCAACTTACTTCGATAACATCAGCAACGCACTTCAAGCATTGGCAAAAGGAAATAAGATGGATCAAGAAAATAGTTTGACACTCAGTAATGGAAAAAAAGCAGGGTGGTGGAAAATCACGTATGGGTCAGGAAATATAGTTTATATCCTGACGGTACAGATGAATAAAACATGGATTGCGTTGATGCCACCAACTTCACAGACTCCTCATAAACAACTCATATAGGCAATTGCGACAACTCTTACACCAGATTCATCAATTTCATAGTGAAAGTGTCAAGAACGGGAGGCGATTTTTTTTACCTTCCGTTTTTGCGGATAAGAATGCGAATATACAGTATGTTCGCCCGCTCGTTTTCGTATAATTATTCGCAAACGAGGAACTGAACGAAATGCGGCTATCGGGCAGCTAGAATGAGGGAGAAAACGAAAGAACATTGAGAGAGGTTAACTGAAGAAGGATTGACTATCAACCAGTTAGAATTGATTGCAAGAAGCTCCTTGGGAGCTTTTTCGTGTTTCAATGTGGTATTACGCTTCATAAAACATACTGTGATGAATTGCCATGTATTTTTTCAAGACTTGAAAACTATATTGGGTGTTTTCTCGTTTATATAGATGAAGGGGGATTGATATGCAACAATCGGACGAAGCACTTGTTGCTGAAATCAAATGTGGTAGTCAGTCCGCCATGGAAGTGCTCATTCGTCGCCACTATAAGTTGGTATTTGCGGTTGTTTATCGAAAGACGGGTAATTATCACTTGGCGTGCGATTTGACCCAAGACATTTTCATCAAGGTGGCTGGAGGGATTGGTCGTTATACTGGAGACGGGAAGTTTAAGAATTGGCTCGTCACCATTGCCTATAACCACTGTACAGACTACTTCAGAAGTCCTCGAAGTCGTCATCAAAATCAAGAGACGTCTGTTCCAGAGAATCTTCCAGATGAACGAATGAACGTGATTCGCTTATTAGAGAAAGACGATGAGCGACAAAGGGTGAAAGATGCTTTGATGGGGTTGCCTGAGTACCAGCGTGATGCCATCGTACTAAGTTATTATCAGGACATGAAAATTAAAGACATTGCCAACGTTATGCAGTGCAGCGATTCAACTGTAAAATCGAGGCTGCATCAAGGGCTCAAGAAGTTGCGGAAGTTGTTAAACGGGGGTGATGAACATGACACAACACGAAACCACTCGTGAATGGGAAGAGTTGTTTAAGGAAAACGGCGACCAGGTGGATGTCAACCAATTAAGTCGTATGCTCGACAAATTCACGGTCGATTTCCCGCCTGAACATGTCATTCAAAACACCATCGACCAAGCTGTTTTTCACGTACTACAGCCTCGTGAGGTCACGGCAGTACCACTGTTTAAACGTATATGGGGGATTGTGTCGTTTCAAACAGAATATGTTGCCAAGTGGTTTTGGTTGGTCAGTGCATTGATGTTCCTGTCGGGATACCTGATCACAGCCAGTTGTGGATATAACCCATACAAGATCATCATCATCTTGTCTCCCTTGCCGTTTATTCTTGGCATTCTTGAACTCTTTCGCAGTGTGGACAGTGGTATGTCGCAAATTGAATTGACGTGCAAGACATCGCTTCCACAAACACTCATGGCACGACTCACAGTCCTCGGCATCTACAACATCGTCCTCAACACCGCGATGTCTGTTGGATTATCATGGCTGGTTGGAATGGACCTATGGCGCGTCGTACTTTTCTGGTTTGTCCCGTTCACATGGATTTCTGCTGTAACACTGTATCTCTCGACAAAGTTTCGTGGCAGGGCTTTGGTACCGGTGGTCGCATTGGTCTGGTCGATATCCGTGGCGCTTGCCTTTTCAAATCCAAGCGTTCTGTCCTTCCTTTTGTCACTGAATGACGTGATGTTTGTCGTGTTGTCTTTGCTTGGACTAGTACTGTTTGCAAGTCAAATAAAACTGCTTTATGTCCGTTTTAAAGGGGGTCTCTTGGTTGAAATTACAGATTGAGCAAGTTTCAAAAACATATAAGGGGGAACAAGCGTTATCGAACTTCACCGTGGAGTTGACCGAAGGCGTTCACGCACTCCTCGGTCCAAACGGAGCAGGCAAAAGTACACTGCTGAAAATCATCGCAGGAGTACTGAACCCATCTTCAGGGCATGTTTTCGTGGACGGAGAAGATACCATTCGCATGGGAGAACGTTATCGCGAGCTTCTTGGTTATCTTCCGCAACACTTTGGTCTATATAAGAACTTCACCGCAGAACGCTTTTTACTGTACATTGCGGCACTGAAGGGCCTGGACAAGCGTACGGCTTCACAGAAAGTGACTGAGGTGTTACAGGAGGTCAACCTGGAGGATGTGCGGCACACCCAGCTTCGCAAATTCTCAGGTGGCATGAAACAACGTATGGGTATTGCACAAGCGCTTTTGAATGACCCAAAAATCCTCATCGTCGACGAACCAACGGCAGGGCTTGATCCGAAGGAACGGATTCGTTTTCGGAACGTCCTTGCATCACTTGCGGGAAACCGGATTGTCCTTTTCTCGACCCATATCATTTCCGATGTGGAGTATGTCGCGCAGGATATTCTCTTGGTGAAAGACGGGCACTTGGTAGGTTATGGCGCACCCGAGTCGTTGCTGTCTCAAATGCAAGGGCACGTTTGGCAGGTGTCTTGTTCACAAAACGAGGTTGCCAAGTACCAAGGGTCATTTCAGATCGCAAACATGTGTCGCATTAAAGACAGGATAGAACTTCGTATCATTGCTGGTGACAAACCTGTCCCTCACGCGGTGGCTGTGAACCCGACACTAGAGGACCTGTATTTGTTTCAATTTGGAGAGGAGGCGGTGAGCGATGGAACATCTGTCAATCACGCGATTTGAGCTGTATAAATTGTTTTCACGGAAGAGCATTTGGATACTACTTACAATCATGCTTGTAGGACTATTCTTGCCATTACAACTTCTTATTGCTTCAACAAATCACCCACCAGTGTACCAAGCAACACCGCCAACTAAACAGCAGTTACAGCAAGCGAAAACTGACCTGCCGATCGTCCAACAAAAGCTTCAAAACAGTCATGTCGGTAGCTTAGTGTACTGGGATTTATGGCATGAATATCAAAGGGACCAAGCCATCGCCTCGTCGTATTCAGGAACAGCGGTTGCCACAAGGATGTATTCGCTCCAGGAATCCATGGCTCACCTTAAAGCAAGTGGACAGATGGGTTTTGCTTACCGCGCTGACAAACTGGAGTACGACATGCTCAAGAACCTACCATTTATCGGCGGTGGAATGTATAACGGGGGCGGGGCGATGATGATCGATTTCTTCAAAACTTACGGCTTTATCATCTATGCGGCAATGATCCTCATCGGCTTGGCACCCATTTTTTCGGAGGAGTATGCTAGTGGGACAGACAATTTTTTGTTGACCGCAAAAAGGGGAAAACGACAACTGGTCTCTGCGAAAGTAAAAGCGGCGCTGCTGTATTCTGTGGTCATTGGATTTATTATTGAAGTTTGGAATCTGGGCTTGAATGCACTCCTGTTTGGTACTCAGGGCTTAAATTACCCAATTCAAAGTATTCCATTATACAGGGCACCATTCCACTTGACTATCCAGCAGTATATCCTTGTTGCTATTGCAATATTTCTGTTTGGTGGGGTGAGTTTTTCTTGCATAGTGCTACTGGTGTCGGCACTCAGCCGTATGACACTCATTTCGTTTGTCATTTCGACAGGAATTTTTGTGTTGCCCGCACTGATTTCGAAGGTAGTTCACCAATTCTGGTCGGGAACACTTTTGAATTTCAGTTATACTGGATTGCTTCAGGTTTCACGACTGTACTATCATTTTCTGGCTTACAATGTACTTGGACATCCTGTACTGTATCCGATCTTAGTCTTCCCGATCTTCATCGTAATTTCACTAATTGTCACACGCCTTGTGTACGTGGCGTATGGACGACATCAGGTCGTCTAAAGCAAGGTTCGTAACAGGAAGTTCGGGCGTTCAATAATCGCCCTTTAAGTGTATCCACTCATCTTACGTAGATATGTGGTAGGGAAGCTATTGCAGTAACAGGTGTGAATATTTAGGATGTTCGCCAGCTCATTACCGTATAATTATTTTCAGACGAGGAACTGAACGAAATCCGGCTATAGGGCTATATGATGCTGTGAAATTTATACAATAAATAGTTGGTTTTTGGAAGCATAGGATGAATTGAATTACAATCGAAAGTACACGATTGCTGGATTAAGTGTCACTCTATTTATACTTTGTGGATGCGGAAATACGCCAGCTTCAAACTCAAATGCTACCAACAAGGTTGCTGGCATTACAGTGAATTCATCGCGGTCACTAGGCAGCGGACTTTCGTCAGATAACGGTAATGATTTGTCCACTTATCTAACAATCAATGTTCAAAATACGTAATCCAATCCTTTGTTTAAGACAATCCTGACGTTACCAAATGGAAAAGTCATGAATCCTAACCAATCTGTTCGTTGGAAAGACATACTCGTCCAGCTCATTGTTACAAATTTGTTCCCGCTTTCTAATAGTGGATACGGAACGGTAATCGGCAATCACTCCACTGTCATCAATCACGAATACGTATCAAGTTCGGCTGGCAAGGCGTTACTTGTGTTTAACAAACGGACACAACCAGCGGCCTCACATTCTAATGAGGCAACTTATGAATATTGGGCAATTGTTAACGGTAGCCAATACACTTATGCCGTCGAGGGTACGGTTGTCGGTATTGCAAACAGTGTGAAGAATGAATTTATACAACTTTTACATCACTGGAAAGTACCAAAATCCTAGTTGAAAAACATATCACAGATACTGAAGAGCGATATTGGCTTGCTTAATAGCCACCAACTTGTGTCAGGAACAAACATTGCAAGAATGATGTGTATGAACATGTAGTAGTCTCTTTGCATGTCTTTTTGCGCTCTCGGGCCGGAATCTGCAATTAATGTCTTATATTTCTTCTGAGTATAAAACACATTCAAAAAGTAGATTGTAATCAGATGTGGACTTACTCCGTCTAACATTTTGTGACATCACGAGGAGGTACTAAAATGACGAGTTATAGGAAATGGGCAACAGCGGTTGTGGCATTGACCATCATGGGGGGTGTAGCAGGCTGTGGTACAAGCGGAGGAGCTAGTCCAGGATCGAATGCAACAAACAGCACAAAAGGTGTAGCACCATCCAATAACACAGTCGCAAACAGAACTGCTGGAGCAAACAACGCAACCACAAATACATCAGCACCGTCCAGTAATACCGCGACAACGAATACGACGAAAAGCACCGTCGCTTCGATGGTTTCAGTCACGATTCCTCTCACATATGGACAATCAACCACATCTATGAGTTTCAAGGTTCCATCTGGATGGGTTAAGCAAAAAGTGGGTCAAGGAGATACCAGCGGATATGCTTGGGTAAATCCACATGACTCAAACCAACAAATTGACCTGATTACATCTGGTAATATCGGTGCAATTAAAAACTATACAACGGGACAATGGGATGTCACAGGAATATTCGGTCACGGAACGAAAGGTATTAGTTGGATAGGTGTTTCATCCGATAAGTTGACTGGGAGTTTCATCGATACCACGGGAGTGAATCCCTATGCAAAGAGCGAGCAGACGCCATATACGGGATACGGTAAAGCATTCATTGTACAAAGTCCGAATCCATTTTCGGTATTTGTCGTAGCTTGGGGGTTGCCGCTCCATGCTGACACAGTTCTACCCACCATTCACCTGCATGAAACAGTTTATGTGTTCTCCCAGGCGATGCTTGAAGAGATTTATGCTGTGAAATACTTTAGTTCAGTGGGACCCATCATTCCGCCTCAGAATGTGGCAAACGATGTGAACAAATGGGCTCCTTATGTATCGATGAGCATGATGCCTTATGCACCCGCATCCGAACAAGTCTTAGACAAACAATTAATTCAAAATATCGAAGGTCCAATGACGCTGCTAAAGAGCTTACCTGGATATACGTTGCATCACGATCAATTGCCATCAGGCAGTCGGACGTACTGGTATCCATCCAATAACAAATTTCCGACATGGGTGGATCCAAGGCCCCAGCAAATAACTAAATAGTCGTTTACCGTGAAAAGCGTGAATGGCGACAACAAAGTACCATGGGTAATCTCAAAACAAGACATCCAATTCTCAAAAGGAATGGGTCTTTAAGCTGGATTAGTTCTTGAATTATCGGATGCAAAAATTCAAGTTCCCTGAGCCATCTGTTGTATGATTATACGGTGGTGTATACTTTCGGAATCTTGCGCAATCGAAGCAGTATAGTCTCACAACGAACATGTGTTGAACTTGGTTGGTGTGAAGGCTTCGGTCGCTTAATTCAGTTATAATACTGGTACACTCATTTATGGAAGTAGGCGAAGGGTATGGCGATGTCGAAAAAGCTTGATCACGAAGCAGCGAATCAGTTAAGGACGATTTTCTACAAGCTCAACTTAGATAGTCGAAAGATCACAGTCGACTTATACAATGAAACCGTTGAGTCAGAGGATGATTACGCTGTTGATGACATTCTTGAGTCTGCTGGAATTCTAACGCCTGAAGAGGATCGACAACTCGAAGAGACGGTACGCCAAATGCGCGAGGGTGACTGGGATTAAGTTCCATTCGCGGATATCTACTGGACACAAATATCGCCATCGCCATCTTGGCTAATGAGTTCATTGTCATGGATTTTGTTAGGCAGGCATCGAACGACATGATGCCATTATTTTTTCTCCATGATCACTGAATGTGAGGTTTTTAGTAGTCAGAAGTTACACGGTTAGCAACTCTATAATAAGCGGCGCTGCATAGACGTTACTTCCACAATAGCTCGAACTGCAGGAAGTTAAGGCGCGAACAGCGAGACAAAGCAGAAAACTAAAAACTCCTGATTCCCTAATCATAGCAACTGCTATTGATGATGCTCAATTAGGACTTGTGTCACGGGATTTTGACATGGAGTTTATTAAAGGTGAACTGAACGTCCTGGTTGTTCGGTTGTAAAATGCATGTTCTTCGTCACCTCCGGAATTCATTGGATTTATTCTCTTCTTCCACCTCAAGCAATATTAAAGTGACAACTAGATGTCCCATCCAACGTATGAATATACAGCCTGGCTGAGGGACCCCTTCTGATGCTCTCAGGCCGCAATGTGCAATGAATATCTTCTCGGAAAAGAGGAGAATTTGATGAGTGATGATTGGAAGAAAGATAGGTTTGGAGCCATTGAACGCAATGAAAATCCAATGATTCTTACTAGAATGAAAAGTGGTTATGCAGTAATCGGGGATACTCAATTTCTTCCTGGATATTGTGTACTATTGGCGTATCCCAAAGTTGCTTCTCTTGAAGATTTAAGTTTAGAAGCCAAAACAGACTTTTTGCGAGATATGAGTTTGTTGGGAGAAGCGGTTCAGTTCGTGTGCAATCCGAGGCGAATGAATTATTCCATCTATGGAAATTCTGATGACTTCCTAAATGCTCACGTCTTTCCAAGATATGATTGGGAACCAGAAGAAAGAAAACCTTATCCTGTTTGGTAGTATCCAAGAGAAATGTGGGTCTTGCCAGCGGTTCAATATTGTGAAGAAAAGCATTTATCTTTGCGTCAACAAATTGCAACGAAACTTACCTCTTTGATTGCGAAGTGCAATTCTAATTAGTGGCCCCTGAAAAAGTCGTCGTTTGCGGCAATAAAAAAGGAATCGCAAGACCTGGTGGTGAAGTGGTTGTTGTCGAGACAAACACACGCCAATCGGGGTATTTTGCGAATTCCTTTGCCTGAGAGTTTCGTCATTGCACCCCGGGATTCCTGTTAAGGAGTGCTGGAAAATGCTACGGACTCACCAGAGTCAGACGACGCTTTGGGATACCATCTTGCCGGAATCGCTGCTCAAATTGCCGGCAGAACTGGAATATATCGATCAAATCCTGAATGACGAGCGGTTTATGGCTTCGTTCCTGGCTTCAACTCTTCCATGGGTCGTCCGACGGTCCCGGTACAAACCTATTTGCGCCTCATGTACCTGAAGTTCCGTTACCAGCTAGGATACGAATCTCTCGTTCAAGAAGTCAGCGACAGTATCGCATGGCGGCGTTTCTGTCATATCGCAATCGACGGGAAAGTGCCGGATGCCAGTACGCTCATCAAGGTCAGGAAGCGGTATGGTGAGAATATCATTGAGCAAGTGAATGAACTGTTAGTGAAGAAGCTTGATGAGCAGAAAATCATCCGTCATCTCAAGTTGCGTACGGATACCACGGTGGTCGAATCGGACATCCATTACCCAACGGATGCAACGCTTCTTCAGGATGGCGTTCGTGCCATCACCGGGACAGTCAACCGCATTCGTAAACTGGCATCGCACGCAACAGAGGGTTTCGTTGATAAGACGGATGCGGTAAAGAAAAAGATACTAGCGTTTGCAAAGGTACTGCGCCGCCGGATGAGCCAATCTTGGGATGAGATCAACCAGATGACTCAAGAGGTTGTGGACATCACACAGAGTGTGTTGCAGCAGGCTGAGTCGGTGATTAAGAAGTTACATCAGACAAAGAAGCCGTTGATAGAGGCGCAAAAGGAAAAGCTGCAATCCCTTGTAGACAAGACAAAACAGTAGATCGACCAGGCGAAGCAAGTCATCGATGGAAATCGAATGATCCCGTACCGTCTCATCAGCATTCATGACCCGGAAGCTCGGCCGATCAAAAAAGGCAAACTCACCAAGAAAGTTGAGATCGGGTACAAAGTTCGTATCGATGAGACAGAAAGCGGATTTGTGACCGGATACGCCGTCTATACAGGCAACCCATCCGATGACGATCTGCCTATTCCGGCTGTACAGCATCATCAAGAGGTATTCGGTTCAGTGTCTCATGCGGTGGCCACGCATCGGGGGTTCAGCAGTCGCAACAATGAGCAGATGTTGAGAGAAGAACTGGGCATTCATCACGTGAGCACACCATTCCGAGGCAAAAAGAGCAAGTGAAGGACGGAGATCGAAAGGGAGCCTTGGTTCATAAACCTACAGAGATTCCGAGTAGGTGGCGAAGCCAAAATCGGGCTGCTGAAGCAAAAGTACGGACTGGGCCGGTCCCGATTCCGAGACCACTCGGGCACATCGACATGGGATGGATACGGCATCCTGGCCCACAATCTAAGGAGAGCGGCCCAAGTAACCCAGTAATTGGGGATTGAATGTGCGAAAAAGAATAGTCATCCCACAAAAAGTCCTATTTCAGCTACCCCGCAGGGTAGAGGTAAACTCAAACAACGACTTTTTCAAGGGCCACTAATTAGGTTGTGATTTATCCGCCGGATGCGTTGCCCTTCTTTCTTGTATTGTAAATTTGATCATTGCGTAGCAGCGCATCGGCCAAGCGGATGAACTTTCACGCTCCTCGCCCTTCGGGCTGTAGGTGCGAGTTCAGCTACACTGCCCAACTGCAACAACTATCTTGCTGAAAATTCTTTAGTAAGACGACTCTAAAAACACTATACGAGGAGGAAATAACGTGCTAGAACAGCGTGAGACGGAGCGTCGGATGTCTGGGCTGCTGGGTGAAGTAGAGACGGTTGGTATATTGCCTGTCCCGGACAACGAGCGAACTATGTCCTCTGGCAAAATGACTATTGTATGGCTGATGGCTTCGGCGTCCGCTACGACGCCGCTCATTGGTTCGTTGCTGTTTCATTTTGGACTCACGGATATGGTTCTTGCCATCCTACTAAGCTTTCTCATCGGTCTTGTACCCGCGGGACTTTTTTCGGAAATGGGTCGTGAGGTACCGTTAACAGGTTTAATTGTCGCGCGCAAAAGTTATGGAACTTTGGGCGCGTTCTTGTTCTCTGTCCTATTTTCGTTTGTGAATATGGGTTGGTTTGGATTGAATACCGCTGTAGCTGGTGAAACCTTGGCCGCAATCACACACATGCAAGGTTCGCTGTGGTTTTGGATTATCGGAGCTGTTCAAGTGATTTTGGTGCTTTTCGGCATGAAGTGGCTGGAATATTTCTACCGATACACCTCTGTAGTACTGCTCGTATGCTATGCGCTGTTGGTCTATCTGTTGTTCTCTCGCTATCACGTCGCTATGCCCCATGCCACAGAGGCCATGCAATGGGGCGCAGCCATCACCACGGTCGTCACCTTTTCGATTTTAGCTTGGACCTACAAAGTCTCCACAGTGTCCCGATTCGCCATTCCGGCATCTAATCCCAAAGCACGTATCGCTTTTTTCTTATCACCATCCGTGGGCATTATGGCATCCGTTTTGGTGATGGGACTCATGGGGATGTACTCACAGCAAGCTACCGGAAATTGGAATCTGGCTCTTCTTGGTTCTAACGCTCCTGTTTGGGGAGTATTCGCGGCGGTAGGCGTGGCTTTGGCTATTATTCACACGAACGCGATGAACCTCTATCCGTCGACGGTTGATCTACTAGTGGCACTGAATACTTTTCGAAAGCCCAGTAAATGGGATCAACCCATTGCTACCATTGTTTTGGGCTTTTTCAGTACAGTGCTGGCGATTTTGGGTATTTTAAACCATGTTCAAGGGTTTCTTGATGTCATAGGTGATGTCATTATCCCCTTTACATTCATTATGATCGTGGACTGGGTCTGGGTACAGAAAAAGAAAACGCCAGCGTCAGCCTTCTTTGAACGCCCGCGTACCCCACGCGAATGGTGGACATGGCCGTCCATTGTCTCCTTTGTTGTAGGATTAGTTATTAGCATTTGGGGCGGAGATTGGTTTCCCAACCTTTTCTCTGCGGTGTTACCCTTACCAGTAGTTGGAGGATTAGTTGGATCTGTTGTATTCGTCATTTGGGAACTTCCACGCATCCGTTCCTTGCCCCAGACAATAGAAAAGCAACAATAAATGACACATGGGTGGGTGGTCATACATGGAGTGATATTGAACTGGCGTTTTGTAGCCGATTGACGAGTGAATCCGCACTCGGTTGTACCAAAGATCGATGTATTCCCAGATGTCTCGCTTTGCCCTTGCCCTTGTTTCATATGTTTCAAGATGAATTAGCTCCCGCTTAATGACACTGTGGAACGACTCGATGCAAGCATTATCGTAACCATTGCCTTTGCGGCTCATGCTACCGATCATCTGGTATTCCTTCAACTTGTCCCGGTATTCCCTTGACGCATACTGACTTCCACGGTCCGAGTGATGCAGTACACCATCATCCGGTTTTTCACGCTCATAGGCTTGCTCTAACGCAGCCATGACGAGTTCCTTCGTCATCCGTGAATCGGCTTTCCACCCAACAATTTTCCGTGTGAATAAGTCCATGATGCTTGCAACATATAGCCATCCTTCGATGGGCCAAACATATGTGATATCCGACATCCAGACCTGATTTGGACGCTCTGCTTGGAATGTCTGGTTAAGCACATGGTCATGCACCGGGTGGTTGTGTTTCGAATGGGTGGTCGCCTTGTATTTGTGTACGGTACGACTTTTTAGCCCGTTCTCACGCATTATTCCAGCCACTGTTTTCTGACCAACTCGACATCCTTCTTCATGGAGAATCCGTGTAATTTTCGGACTCCCGTATCATCGCCGAGAGGACAGAAAGATTTGATGAATGCGTTTTGTAAGCTTGCGATATCGCTGTTTGCGTTCGCTATCTGGGCGTTTGAGCCATGCATAGTACCCGCTTCGAAATACCTGCAGCACTTTGCACATCCTCTGAACCGAAAACTCGAAGCGATGGTCGTAGATGAACTGATATCTTATTTCCGGTCGTTGCTGAAGATGCGCACTGCGTTTTTTAAGATTTCTATTTCCTCTCTCAGCTCACGGTTCTCATGCTCTACATCCCAAGTCGCTTGGGCTTGGGGCTTCAAATTCCCACTGCCAACAAAGGGATGTTTCGGATCGCTTTTATATTGATCAATCCACCCATAAAGCGTCATTAAAGTCATAACCAGATCCCGTGCCACTTGTGAGGCTGTCTTCCCCTCCTCCAACACCAACTTCACCGTATTCAATTTAAAAATCTCAATCATATCTACGTTCCAACACAGACACCTCAAATCGATGATTTACTTATTTTCACATTATCGATTTGCTGTGTCCACCATTAGAGCCTAACATCTATCCTTTCTCGCTCGTTTTCTTGAGTTTACTGGCTGTTTTCTAGCTGGTGCTCATCATCACCATATGTGTTTTGCTGGTATTGGGCGGGAGCTCTTTGATACCTTTGGTTTTGGCCAGTTTCATCAACAGAATATTTTTCGCTGTGTTCTGTTTAATTGTGAATTTTCAACGCAAGAAGGAAAATCTAATTTCGTGTAGAATCGCAGGATAGACATTAAGAAAGAAGGAATGGATATGTCATTCAGGTTTTCTGGTATTGACCACGTCCAACTTGCTGCTCCTGAAGGGTGCGAAGCCGAAGCACGCAAGTTTTTCGTTGACCTGTTAGGTTGGGAAGAACTCCCCAAACCTGAACCCCTTTGTAAGCGTGGCGGTGTATGGTTCCAATGCGGCTCTCACCAGGTACACATCGGTGTGCAAAAGGACTTTATTCCTGCAACTAAAGCACATCCTGCTTTTCACGTTGAAAACATCAGCGAGTTGCGGGATTACCTGTTGCAGAAAAACGTGAATGTAATTGATGACGACGCTCGTGCAGATGAAGGCGTAAAACGTTTCTATCTGAACGATCCGTTCGGAAACCGCCTTGAATTCTTAGAATGGCTCTAAGCCAAGGTTCCGACTTTCAACAGATTCCGACCCTATAACACTCGGCAAGGCAAAGCAAATCAGGTCCACGTTCTCCTGTGTCATGCGACACGTAGAAAACCAACGTCTTGACCTTGGAGTATCGGCTTTGTACAAACAGCGCAAATTCCTGTGTGAACTGCGTGCTTGTACTGAGCTTTTTATTGTCGATGCCAGGACATGGCAAGGAATCAACACCCCATGTGCCGCTGGAAATCGCTTGGAGCGTGTCAATAAACGCGAACCATGTCATGTAGTTGTCGAGGTGCTTGGTTGCAACGCCACAAAAGTGTTGCCTCCAACCGTTCAAGAGACTATGTTAGGCGTTGACGTTCTGAATGTGGTACACACCTCTTGTGCGTTTATTCTTGCTTTCATTTTAGCCTAACAGAGCGTTTAATTTTAAAGTTTAAAGATAACAACAACAAGAACGGATAGAGAGAGTAGTAAAATAACAAATAACCATTGAAGATAGGCACGTAGAGCACGAGATGTATTTGCACCAGAGACTGTGATTTCTTTACTGGTATTCGTTAACATAAATAGACTGATGAGAACTACCAGAATGCCGACACCACCCATATATTGAACCCAAAATTGAGATAACTTGTCATGAGGAATCAAAAATAATAAGGGTACGCCTCCTAGGAGCAAAAACCCAGCACCTATATGAGTAATACGAGTGATGTTACGCACAACAACAGGTAATACTTGCGATTTTATCGTATTGGATTCTCGACGCATGAAGAATAAAAGCAAACCTATCGTCGCTAATCCACCTAGCCACAAAATAATACCCACAATATGAAAAAAGAAAAATAGATGCGACATGGTTAAACTCACCTCTCAGCAAAAATGGGATATGTCTACACCATCAAACAACGTTACAGAATGAAAGACTCGTCATACTATTTATGGCGAACCAATGGGGAGTGTACGGTTTTAAAAAATTTTTTCAGATATGAAAATTCAATTTTCCATACTTCTGGTTTAGTCCAACCAACCAGCATGAAAAGTGCTACTAATGGCGCACTATTGACGTCAGTTCCCATGCCTCCAAGCACACCAAAGTCTTGTCCAAACCACCATATCAAAAAAAGTATCGTTAAAGAAAAACTGAGCAATATAGCTCGTCTTACAGGTAGAATGGCTAGAATAGCAACAAGAAGCATAGCTCCAGATGTAATTCCATTGACCCATGCGGTATGCGCAACAGACATATTCATAAACCAATGAATCCCATCTACAACCCAATAAGGTTGAGGATCAGGTGTCTGAATCATACTAGATAAGCTGTTTTTCCATGTTTCAGAATTCCAACCACCATTGATAGGAGCTAATTGCCATAGTGCGGCAATGAACCAAAAAATGGCTATTATCCACTGCAAACCAAGGTAAAACTTTACATTTTTCCAATAACGAATCGGTAAAAGCAGTAATATGGCCGCAACGACGTAAAAAATGACACCCCCGGGTGATCCTTGTAAAAGGAATGAGCTCCCTGCTGCAAAGGTGTTCCCAAAACCTTCACCATAAATCCAAACCATGATACCCCAAATTATAGAAGCTCCAAGAGCAGTAAAGCCAATCCAATTTCTGCGATTCAATATGAGCAGAATGCCAATGTACAGTTGGATCATAATAGATTCCACATTGCTCGTTACCGGATCACTCGCCCATCTGTTCATCAATGCTAAATCTGAAGGACGAAAAAAAGGAATCTGTACTTGATAGGCACTTTCTAAAATATCCGTCACAAAATCATGTGTAAACATCATGGGTTGCATTTGTAAGAATCCTGCGACTAACCAGAAAAAAGCTATACCATACCATAATAGTTGATAGGGGAGAGGTAAGGAAATTTTTTTATTGTGTAATCGTTTATCTACCTGTAACAACTTATCCGTTTCTAATTTTGCATCTTCTGTTAAAGCTTGTGCTCTGTCAAATAAAACCATTTGATGAATCAACCGTTTGGCCAATTGGTAAATCCCTGCGGCAAAGACACATAACAATGCGGAAACAATTAAGACATTACTGAGATATTGGTAAGGTGAAACTGGACCTCCCATGCCCACGTTTTGCCTTCCTCCCTATTTTTCTTTTAAAAGTTTTGACTGCATTCTATAACTTTTAAACTTTTAAGAAAGTGTGGGTAGGGGAATTTCAAACATTTTTCAATTTGTTATGTCGCATTTGTGAAGGCTTTAGGTTGTTAAAAAATTTTGGCAGCTTGGGGAGAAGGAGTTGAACCTTCGTTTTTTCTTTGTGAGAAAAGAAAACGAGTTGGCGGGATATGACGGCGGGTGGATGTGAGCGAGTCTGGGGAATATCTATCCTATCGCCCGTTATCTTGAGCTTACTGGCTGTTTTCTGGCCGATGCTCATCATCACCTTATGTGTTTTGGTGGAATTGGGCGGGTTTTCTCTGATGCCTTGGGTTTTGGACAGTTTGGTATTAAGTCAATATAGCAGAAACTCCAGATTGGAAATATCTTCTTTCGTATTCAACTGGCGTTAGATAGACGATGGATGAGTGTACCCGCTCCAGGTCTCGTAAAATCTTCGCTTCCGTCTTAAGGTTCCCGCTCCTGACGAACGGGGTAGAAGGATCCTTCTTGTATTTCGACATCCATCCATACAACTTCTTTTGCGATATGTCCAGATCCCGAGTTACCTGGCTCGCCGGCTTCCTACTCTCGAAAGCCAATTGAACTGCATGACGTTTGAATTCCTTGTCGTACTTCTGTGTCATGTGGCTAACCTCGAACCTCCTTATTCTTACATTCTTGATTCGTTGTGTCCACACTTTCAACCTAGCACCATTATCTCTTCAAAAAGTCCTGATGCTAGAGGTGTAATCATTCAATGGGATTTCAATCAATGTGGCCCATACTGTGTTGGTGGAAGCGGGGTGGTAGATAAGACGTCTCGTTTCGCGTCAATCAATCGCAGTCGTCTAGGACGCATCATTTGAATGGAGGATACGTAAAAGATGAGGATTAGAATGTCTAAGAAAACTCTTATAGGTTCTGCCGCTGTAGTGGCTACGATGGGTCTGGGAACTTCGATGGTGTTGGCTGCTACGAATGCTGGACATACCGCATCTTCCTCGGCAAAAGTGTCCATGGTGGCGGGTAGCATGCAGTCCTCCACGGGCACTCAGAGCCAGGCATCTCTTTCTTTTGCACCGCATTGGCGCATGGGCCCCATAGGGACGGGGATGCAGGGGATAGCTAAGGATTTAAATCTCAGTCCATCTACTCTGCAGACGGATTTGAAGTCTGGGAAAACGTTGGCGCAAATCGCGGAGAGTCAAGGTGTCTCTTCTGCCCAACTGATTTCTGAATTGGAGAGTGCTGCGAAAGCGAAATTGGATGACCAGGTCTCGAGTGGAAAGATGACCAGTGCCAGAGAAAGTGACATCTTGTCCCGAATGGACAAGAGGATTAGCAACTTCGTGAATGGCAAAATGCCCACTTGGGGCGATCCGGCGCATGGACGAGGCATGGGCCCCATAGGGACGGGGATGCAGGGTATAGCTAAAGATTTAAATCTCAGTCCATCTACTTTGCAGACGGACTTGAAGTCTGGGAAAACGTTGGCGCAAATCGCGGAGAGTCAAGGTGTCTCTTCTGCCCAACTGATTTCTGAATTAGAGAGTGCTGCGAAAGCGAAATTGGATGGCCAGGTCTCGAGTGGAAAGATGACCAGTGCCAGAGAAAGTGACATCTTGTCCCGGATGGACAAGAGGATTAGCAACCTCGTGAATGGCAAAATGCCCACTTGGGGCTCACATGCCACACATGCTTGGGGCGCTCGGTCCTAAAGCTGGACCGGATCGGCCCAGTCATACATGAAACAATAGTGCATGGCGCGAGACCATCGCGACTCTTTGACCGTCATCGTCTGTCGATGCGATTTAGATGCGATTTAATGGATAGAAGAATGGAACAAGGCTCCAGCCGTTGTGGGCTGGGGCATTGTTACAAAGCGCGTAAAAGGGGAGCCATTCAGGAATGTTTTGTATATCGAACGCCCTTAGCCTGCTTGGCAGGGATTTTGATTGGAGCGATTGGACAAAAAATAGACGATGGACACCAATATAAACGCAAACTTCGATAGCAATGGCGATGTCCCCGAGAACATGTGTGAGCAACAAGTGTAAATTTCCCTTTATCATGATATGCCCCCCAATCTGGATTTCTTCTTCCTTTTTTATCATTCTTTCCAGAATTACGAGTTTATTGAATCATCTAGAATGATACTGCTCCATTAACCTGGCTTACGGCCAACTGGAAGTGTCGCTGCCGCTTCTGGTTCACCATGATTGGTGCTGGATTGCCTATGGACTCCCTCGTCGCTGGTTGCATATTGCAGCTTATGAAGCCGTCTGCGTAGATTGGCGTTAGAGGCGAAGGAATTCTGTTCATGGCGATGGTCATTATGGCGGTTCTACCATTTTGCACGATACGGTAGACTGAACGTTGGGGAGGTCGGTGGCCCATCCCATGTCTCAGCTTCACACGTTTACAAAGGGAGTGTCTGCTCATGTAAGGACGAGGAGGGACAACCAGTTTGGTGTACAGACGCTCGGGGTAGGTATAGGACCGACGGTGTATGGATTGGGCAGGCGTGCGAGCGTACGCCTCTTCCAGTGGTGACGGCCATGAGTGGTTATCACATCCGAGAAGGAAGTTCAAGGAAGAGAGGGGACGGACAATGAGCAAGTGGATCTGCGTGACCTGCGGAACACAATATCCAGAACGTGATACTCCGCCCGAACACTGTTCCATCTGCGAGGATGAGCGGCAGTATATTGGACTCGGAGGGCAAAGATGGACGACATTGGAAGAGATGAAGGCAACCGGATACCGGAATGCTTTTTACGAGCACGAACCGCACTTGTGGGGTCTTGAAACGGTCTCCGAGTTCGCGATTGGTCAGCATGCCAAACTGATCCGTACACCGCACGGGAACATCTTGTGGGACTGCATCTCATACATCGATGACGTGACGGTTGATCTCATTCGGGGTATTGGCGGCATTCAAGCCATCGCCATTTCACACCCCCACTTCTACTCTTCCATGGTGGAGTGGGCAGAGCGATTCGATGCACGGATCTATCTCCATGCTCGTGACAGACGGTGGGTGATGCATCCGAGCGACCGAATCGAATTTTGGGATGGTACGCAAGTTGAGTTGAACCCGGAGGTAACATTGGTTCACGTGGGTGGACATTTTGCCGGATCGACGGTGCTGCTCTGGAAGTCTGGTGCGAATGGCAAAGGCGTTCTCTTAACAGGCGACACGGTTTCGGTGTCGGCAGATCGCCGCTGGGTGTCGTTTATGTACAGCTTCCCGAATCGGATCCCGTTGTCTGCGGTGATCATGAAGTGTGTCCGGAGCAGGCTGGAACCACTGTCGTTTGACAGGCTGTATGGGACGCAGGCTGATTCGGTGGTTGAATATGACGCCAAGGGTGTCGTGATACGGTCAGTAGAGCGGTATCTTGATGCGTTGAGAAGAACAGAGGAGCGCTGAAACATTGGATTTGAACGTTGAGTTCCGTGGCCTAGACGGTAGTAGGACCAACAACGGATCAGAGAATACACCACTTTGCCGATGGTTCAATCTCGGTGTGGTCGTACGCTGGTTCCTGAAGAAGGCGAGCAACATGATGACCGTGTACGCCGCTTATCTGTTGGTACAGTGGTGAATTCAGCTGACGTAGGTCCGATGCACGTTCGCTTAGGAATACCGCAAAAAGAGAGAGTGATAGAACATGAAAATTACGCCACAGGAAGGTGACGAAGCGTGATCGAGATTAAGAAAGCACGGCAAGAGCATGTGGAAGGCATTTGTCGTGTCTGTACGCTCGCATACTGGGATACGTACGGAGAGATGCGCCCCGCATCATACATCCAACGAATCGTGGAATATTTTTACAATCTCGAGCGGGTAGCACAGGAAATGCGGAACGGTGAGTATTGGTTTGCTGTTGACGGAGGTATGGTCGTTGGTGCAGGTGGAGTGGGTGTCCGTCGCAAAGGGAAATAAGAAGGGTATTCCGTTCTACGAATCTCGAGGTTTCAAGCTGCAAGGCGAGCGAAAGGCTTACGCCTCATTGGAAGAAGAGAATTATGTCTTGTTGCGATATTGCCGACGGATCTAATCATAAAGATTGTTTCGAAGGAGGCGTGAATGTGATAAAGGGATTGTACGAAGCGCACTTGCCGGTGATCAACATGGAGAAGTCTATAGAGTTTTACCATGGGCTAGATTTGGAACTAGCATATCAAGGTCCACGAGTCACATTCTTTTGGATTGAGAAGGGCAAGAGTTGGCTCGGGCTCTGGTTATCGGAACATGCTAAAACACCATACCATCCATCCATTCGACATGTGGCTTTCTACGTGGAGTTAGAAGACCTGAAACGTGTGCAGAAATGGTTGAGAACTCGGGGAATTCAAGCCCGTGAGGCCTTCGGTGTATCCGGGGAAGATCAACCCCTAATCCTCTGCAATGATACTCATTACCATGCTGCCATATACTTTGATGATCCGGACGGGAACTCATTGGAGTTCATCACGCCGCTCAAACTGGACGCCGAGGATGTGGTTTATCATGATGGTATGACACTCAAACAGTGGCTTAATGCCAACCATTTGTAAAGCGGGTGGCTAGGTATGATGCAGATGGGAACACTCTACGAGGCACATCTAGTGGTTCGAAACTTGGAGAGATCGGCTTAGGCAATCCGGGGTAGAAGTAACAGGGTTTGAAGACGATTCAAGTGAACCTTGCGTTCACTGCTGGGTACCGGCGGTATCGGTGTATTTTTCGGATCCAGATGGCCATGCGCTAGAACTCATCTCTGTTTTACCAGACAATCCTAAGCCAGAATTCGGTGTCGTTTCGTGGTCGAAGTGGCGAAGCATCCATTCGCAGAAATGAAGGAGGACGAAACAGATGGACCTTGGACGTGTGTATCTGGACACTGCTTTGGAAAATTTTAGGAATATGAAGAGAACTGCTGAGCGTGCGATCGAACAACTCAGCCTGCATGAACTGCACTGGGCCCCTAATGATGAATCAAACAGCATTGCGCGTATCGTCAAACACGTGGCAGGCAACATGATGTCGAGATGGACAGACTTTCTCACGACGGACGGAGAGAAGCCGACCCGCAACCGGGATAAAGAGTTTGAAGGTGGATATACATCCCGTGAAGAGATGATGACGGCTTGGGAAGCGGGATGGGAAAAACTGTTTCAGGCGGTTGGCTCTCTCGAACCGGAGGACTTGCTGAAGATCGTGACCATCCGTACACAACCGCACACCGTTGTCCAAGCGATTGAGCGGCAAGTGTATCACCTCTCGTACCATACAGGTCAGATTGTGTACCTGGCCAAGCAAATCCGGGGGGCGGACTGGCAGACGTTGACCATTCCTCGTGGAAAGTCACAAGAATATCTGGAGAACATGGTGAATCGGTTCGGTAAGAAAGACGAATAGAGCGGGGAGGGTTGCGGTTGGGTTATAGATGAGTTGCTTGAGGAGTGTGAGCGTTTAATAGTACACTGCGAGGCTATCTCAGTTATCTACAATGAATTTTGGGACAGCCCCATTACCAATCAACTAGCAATTCATAACACAATACTCCGCGGGGGATGGTCGGCATTCTAAAGAATGCAAACGGACGTTACTTGTCCTTACTTAGTGAATTTTCAGAAGTATCCATATTTGTGCTGTGATGTTCTTTCCTCTTTGCTTTAAGGACTCCGACACTCAGACCGAATAGTGCTAAAATCACTGGATAAAGTAACAAAGTGCCGAATGACCCCGCAAATATTAGGCAGCAAATCACTGTACCTAATCCAAAAATCGCTGCAAAGATGTTGCGAACAAGCCTAAGATAAGCAATTACGCTGAATAGATATAGCAAAAAAAAGTTTTGTCCGGAGAGAGAAAACATTTCATGTAGAGGCAGTAACCCTATCCCATGAATAACAACGATGAGGATAAACGTGGATACGGTAATCAAGATGGATCGTCTTGGGATACGCGCCTTTGGATCAACATGGGCCAAAAATTTCGGCAAAAATCCTTCTCGTGCAGATGAGAATAAAAGTCGAGACGAGGCCCAGGTTGCTCCATTGAGATTGGCCATAATAATGAGCACGCCGATGACTGAGACCAACTCACCGCTCCAGCCACCAAGTACGTTTGCCAGAATGGCCGCAATCGGGGCTTCCACTGTTCGTGGATTGTGTGGGGATAGTGTCCACTGAATAGCAAACGCGATGCCGAGATACAGAAGTACCACTAGTATAAAACTCACGATTACGGCAATTGGGAAATCACGTTTTGGATTGCGGAATTCCTCCCCCATGAAGGACAGCATTTCCCAACCCGTGAATGCAAAGAACACCATGCCGAAGATAGGAGATGCCTTCAGCCAATCTTGAGGTGCAGCTATTGCGTTCGGATGGGGATGAGCAAAAACCAATGCGACGACCGCCACTGCCGCTAAAACAATGACCAGACCATACGATAAAATCTGCTGCGTCATTCCAGACAACTGTGTACCCAGGTAGTTCAATACACCTGCAAATACGAGTAATCCGACTGCGCAGAGATTGATACCGAGCTGTCCCAAATGAAAAAGGTATCCTAAATAGTTGGCCCCCGTCAGGGCAATACCAGGGATTCCGAGAAAGAAGGCTCCCATAAGGACTACTTCGGTGATGCCACCTGCGATTGAACCGAATGCCGTGCGCACAAATCCAGCCACACCGCCGGCACTCGGATAACGGGATCCTAATGTTCCAAAAATAAAGAGTAAAGGTATAACAATGAGGGCATCGACAACCCACGCGTAGACAGCTTTGTTTCCTGCCTGAGAATAGGCAAGGCCGGGCAAAACCAAAAGCCCAGCCCCAATGACAATTCCCATTGCTAACGCAACGGCTCGACCTATATTCAATGTTTGCGCAAGTTCTCCGCTGCGTTTTTCTGATTCCATGGAACTCACCTGCTTCGCAATTTATTTGATGGAGATTACGTAAAGACAACCTTTCTCTCCAGCTATGGATGCATGTAAGGTGTTAACCAGTAGATATAAACGATCTCCGGAAGTACACACGTAATCGTCTTCACCAAGGTGAAATGTGATGCTTCCGCTGACAATGAGCAAAATTTCATGGGTCGGGTGTGTATGTTTAGCATGATGGCGTTCCGGGGTATCGCGCTGGACTTCCACTGACCCTGTTTCCGGAAGTAAGCTATAGACAGCGGCCTCCAAAGAAATTGGGATTCCCTCTTCAATACCACGAAATACACGTCGTGGTTGAAAAAGTAGGACTAAGGATTTGCCTGAAATTCTACTTGCGCGTTGACGATAGGCAGGCGCTGAACTGAAAACAAACATGGGTTCTCCCGAAAAACAATATTCCCAACGAGGGTGCTCTGGATCTTGGGGCACGTCCTCAGTCCATGTTTTGGATCATTTCTATGCAAACATTGTAAAAGGTCCCAAAATAACATGGGAATTCAGCGTCTAAAACTTTACTCCGAAACACCTCTTATTCTTGTATGAACCAGTTCGGTATATTCTTGACTGTGGCAATTTCCTTCCATGTCCATAAAATCGGATCATCCAACTTCGTTGCCTCCTTTGGCTGTTTTCAAAACAACAAAAACAAAATCGTGTTGAGATTTATTGCAGCATGAGTCACTACTACTATGATAAAGATTGGGTTATGATGTTTACATACGATAGATTTAATACATACAATCGGATAATTCGATTGGAAGGGTATATATGGATTTCAAACAACTTCACACTTTCACCGTTGTTGCCAAAGAACAAAATATTACTCGTGCTGCGAAAATTCTAAATTACTCGCAATCTAGTGTATCTGGACAAATTCAGGCATTAGAACGAGAGCTAGGCGTTCCTCTTTTTGACAGGTTAGGAAGAGGTGTTTTGTTGACTGAGGAAGGAAGAAGAATTCTCGTACATGTACAAAATCTGTCGTACATTGAACAACAAATCAGAGCGGTTGCGTTTGGGCATGATGAACCATGTGGTACTTTGGCTGTAGGCGCACCAGAAAGTATAATTGCCTATCGACTTCCAAAAGTTCTGCTTAAATTTCGTGAGCGTTATCCAAAAGTACAGTTAAGATTTCAACCTGGCGCATGCTCGGAACTTCGAACCGGATTAGAACGTGGAGAAATTGATGTTGCACTTTTACTCGAAGCACCGGTACGTGCAGAAAATCTAATCACAGAATGCTTGATTGAGGAACAGATTGTACTCGTATCAGGCCTTTCACATCCGCTAACAACTATAAAGTCAATTCAAGAAGGCGATTTGGCTAATCAAGTGTTCCTCATGGTGGAATCAACACGTGGAGGTTGGAGCTATCGTGAGATATTTGAAAACCAAATGATCCAATCACATGTATTTCCTTTGCAGCGTCTTGAATTTTCAAGTGTTGAGGCGATTAAACAATGCGCCATATCGGGGGTTGGAGTTGCTCTATTACCGGAAATCACGGTTCGAAATGAGGTTGCGGAAGGGAAACTAGCGGTCTTACATTGGACACCTATCCGGCTTTCCACTCAGCTTGCGTGGAACAAACATCGATGGATGTCCTCCGCTATGCAGGCATTTATGCGGATCATTCGGGAGACTGGAATTGAAAACTGACTTCCAACCAAGGGTTTTCGTTACCACAGCGCAGTGGTATGGTTTGCAAAATTATTGCGTGAAATGCCTTGGTTAAATCTTGTATGAGAAGTTACATAATTGAGTCGTAATGCTCGATACGATGGGAAAATAGACATTTAGGTCGATTAATTCGTTGAGTAATTGATCCAACAATTTTAATTTTGAATGGAGGCGTTGTATTGTCAAAGATATATTTAATTCACGGACTTATGGGAACATCTATTTTACACTTTAAAAATCAAATTCAAGCCTGGTGCGTGAGCCATGAAGTTATTGCATTGGATTTGCCAGGTCACGGTAAAAATCAATTTGAAGCTCAAGATCCTTTCTTCCAATCTGCTCTAGGTTGGGTGAGTGAACAAATTCAAATGCAAGGAAAAGGTCATATCGTTGGTTTGTCTCTTGGTGCATCGGTAGCAATACATCTTGCATTGAGGATTCCAAAACTTTGCGAAAGCATAGTACTTACTGGTTACGCTCCTGCAATCCCTACACATATGACAGGAATTATGAAAGAACAATATGAAGCATTTCTCAACATAGAGGAAAATAATCCTGAAGTGGCGCGAGAGTTTATGAGATTACATGGAGAAAACTGGTATCAAACGCTAAAAGCTGTACTTAAAGATTTTACATTCAACTATCCTACGGTCACTTTTGAGCAAATTCAAAAGCTAAATGTTCCTACGCTCGTCTTAAATGGTTCCAATGAGAAGCATGAACGTGATGCTGTTTTCGAAATGGCGAATTCAAACAAGATTATTCAGGCAGGACTCATTCCTGGGGCGGGACATACGGCTAACATGGAACGTCCTGAAATATATAACCTTGTCGTGCAAACCTTCTGGGATAACATGAATTCAATTGATTCTGTTCAACCAAACTAGAGAACATGTTATAGCGTAAAGGGGTCCCCCTTTTAGTCAGGATCTGCGAGGAGCAACGCATGAACATACACTCTTCGTTACCTACTGATTCTGTCATTAACGGGTCCGTTATGCAGAATGGTTATTCAATTAAAATTTCACTTAGGACACAGCTTACGTGGGACATGTGACAATGATCGAAGAAAGTAAGCTGTTATCCATTGAAATGAAATAGTGGCTGGAGAGGAAGACTACTGCACATGGGAAATCTTGAAGACGGCGACCTCAGATTGAGACCGCTTGACATCGAATCCGACGTACCATTCGCACTCGACTGGTACCAAGACCCAGACGTTTTACGCAATTCCGAGGGAGAAGGAACTGAGCCGTACAATCAGGAAACGGTCGAACGTATGTATCGGTATTTGTCTGAGCACGGCGAACTTTACATCATTGAAGTTCAGGAAAGCGGGGTTTGGAAGCCCATTGGGGATGTTGCGCTGTGCCCGGACATGGTTCCTATCGTGATCGGCAACATCCTTTATCGGGGCCTTGGGCTAGGTCGACGGGTCATCCAGATGTTAATGGATCGGGCAACTGCTCTAGGGTGGGAACGCCTCGTCGTAAGTAAGGTATACAGCTATAATCGTAGTAGTCTACGGATGTTCGAATCTGTTGGATTCCGCCGCGTAGCGGAGTTCCAAGATGACAAGGGGAGGACGTGTGTCAAGATGGAATTGAAGCTCGGACAGAAGGAAGGATGTCGATGTGAGCAGTGATTGGGCCGTGCTGAAAATAACGGAGGTGAATAGAAAATCCCAGCTAGTGTGGCGATCGGTACCGGATAAATGGTTGAAATAGAAACTTTACGAAGCGGCTCTGTCGATAGGTGAAAAAATTCGCCAGATGTGGACGGCGCAAGTGTATTACCACGAAGCACTGGTGTATGGTGAGTCAATATCTGTTCATCGTGAACCTTGTGAGGGCCGGCCTATCTTGAGTGCGTAGGCTGAATTAGAATGATCATTGCCCCATTCTGAGCGATTTGTCAATTACATACAGATTTTGCGAGATGAAGACCTGGCCACTCGAATGATCGACTGGTCAAATGTCGGGTATATTCGAAGTACGGGCGATATGTAGACCAGAATTCCCTGGCACGTGGCTGTACATACCGTACAGTTTCTACAATACATGAGGATGGCAGGGCTTTAACGACCAAATATACGGGATGAGACGTTTCAGACTCGTAGCAGTCTTCTGTCGCATACGGGGTGCGAATATTCAGGATGTTCGCCCGCTCATTTCCGTATAATTATTCGCAGACAAGGAACTGAACGCAATGCGGCTCTCGGGCTGGAAAATGCAATTACCTCTTCAGAGCATAAAATGGCTCCAAAAAGTGGATTGTAACCAGATGCCTACTCATTACGTCTACGTAATGAAGCAGTTTGTTGACACAAGCGATCACGGCGACCTTGTGAGGTTTTCCTTTCTCACGCTTTCTATCGTAGAAGGCTTTGAGTCTTTGACTATCGGATTTCCGCAAGCTACAAAGAACAGCGACGAACAACGAATACCGTAATCGGTTTGAACCGCTCTTGGTGATTCGGTTTATGGTGGCTGTGAATTTACCGGAAGAAAATACGCTTGTGTCTACACCAGTGAAAGCTACCAGTTTTTTGTTGATTAAACCAGTCTATCTCTCCGATTTCGGAAATGATCGTTGCCGCGATTTTTCCGCCTATACCGGGGATGGACTGGATAATCTGATATTGTTTAATTTCCATCGCGAGAGCATCTATCTTGTTTTAAGGGTGGATAGATGCTCTTGGTATTGAAGAAGCATCTGGATATACATTTCAAGGCTAAACAGCTGGCTTTGTAAGCGTGGACTCAGAAACGGATTCCGCTTAGCCGAAGCAACGATTTTTGTTGCACTTTCAGATGCCCAACGTGGCGAACGACTCGGGCATAGTTTTGAGACCCGGTCAACTAACTTGGTCTCCTCAACGGCAAGCACCGATTCTGCTGTCGGGAACTCCCAATAAGACGCGTAATGAAACTTTTGAGTACAAGTCGCCAAATACACCTCTGAATTCCGGAAACACCTAATCCAACACCGCCATCTCCTCACCTTAGAATTCACCGGCAGCCCCTATCCATCTCGCAGTTGATAGCTTCGCTTGTTATACGGGATCATCGTCCCAATCAGCTTCAAACATGCTTCCACGAGTAGGTGGTGAACATTTTAGCGCACGGGTTCAAAGACCCACGGGCAGCTCCGTTCGACCCGGCTACCGTAGTAATAAACTTCTATAATTAAAGAGGTCAACCAGAATTTCTGGCTGACCTCATAATACGAAGGGCAGCTTAGCCCGACAAGGACTGGAATATTGAGGAAGGTTTTATGATGTTTGCAAAGAATTAAGAAGACCAAAAGTTGATGATTGGATGTGCAGACTATGCAAATAGTGAAACCTTCTAAGTTGTCGTTCGGTGATACAGTTGGTATCGTTTCCCCTGCCTCTGGCGTCGCCGCATTTTGTCCGAAAAGACTACGACGTGGCGTTAATTGTCTTGAGAACATGGGGTTTAATGTGTTGCTTGGAGAGCACTGTGCAAAACACACAGGTCACACTGCAGGAACTATTGATGAGAGACTATCCGATCTGCATTCAATGTATCGTAATAACGATGTCAAAGCCATTATTACAACCATTGGAGGATACAACTCCCACCAGTTACTCGATGAACTTGATTATGAGCTGCTCAGGAAGAATCCGAAAATACTACTGGGCTACAGTGATATTACGGCATTGCAACTCGGAATCTTTTCTCAGACAAGAATGGTTACCTACATGGGACCAGCAATTCTTCCTCAATTTGGTGAGTTCGGTGGACTTTTTGATTACACCCGAAACAGTTTTGAGGACATTCTGATGAATTCGGCAAGCGAACGACAGACCCTGCGACCATCAGAGAGTTGTACGGATGAAAGCCTAAAATGGGACATTGAAGATAATCGACAAAGGGCATTACAAGCATCCACGGGATGGAAGATTCTAAAACATGGAGAAGCAATAGGACGGATCATATCAGGAAATATGAGTACGCTACTACTTTTGGCGGGCACGAAGTATTGGCCGGATCTAACTGGTGCCATCCTTTGTCTTGAAGATGATGAAACAACCAACCCAGCAATCATCGACCGATATCTGATTCAATTGAGACATATGGGCGTTTACGAACAGATTTCCGCGTTGATTGTTGGACGTTTCCCGACTCAAACGAGTTTCACGGAAAGTGACCCGCTAGAAAATGTGCTTACAATTGCTACACGAGGATATTCGTTTCCCATAGTTTATGACGTCGATTTTGGTCATACTGACCCTATGATGATTTTGGCTAATGGGGTGTTGGCAAGACTTAATGTCATTGAAAAAATTGAGTTTGGGTATATGGAGTCTACCGTATTAGAAAGATAAACTTACGTGTTTGCTATGAGACTAAAGGGAGCAAAAATTCAAGTTCCTTGAGCCAACCCGTTGTATGATTATACAGTGGCGTACAATTTCGGTATCTTGCGCAATTGGGCAGAAGAACTCCATAAGGGATCCTTTAAATGAACTAATTAGAGCGGCAGGGGCGAGGTGACTCCTGAGTGAAGATTTTTAGGTTTGGTCGTAAAACGGGAAAAACGATTGCTCATTTTGATTCGAATTTCGTAATGTCACGAATTTTGACTTCTGATAACTCTGCACAGATAGGATGCATGTACCTCGAACCAAACGGAATTGTCGGCTTTCACGAAGCGTCTTGCCCACAATTGCTCCTTGTTGTAAGTGGGAACGGATGGGTTCGCTGTGACGCAGATGAGCTAGTTCCTGTCGGAATTGTCGATGCGGTGTTTTGGGACCAGGGAGAATGGCGTGAGACCAAGACGCACGCTGGATTGACCGCGATTGTTGTCGAAGCGGATGTCCTTAATCCGGCACAATTTATGCCGCTCAGGAAATAGCTATTCAAGCCACAAAAGTAAATGTCACAAGTCGGTTGAATTGCATGAACATGCAGCCCTGGTCGCCAGTGGCTTATTGCACATCAGGACAGAAGAATTGAATAGCACCACAATCAAAAACTCTGGGAGTAATCGTTATAAACATCACTCGAACAACAGATTTCGAATTGATTGTACGCTTGAATAAGCCCATACACGAATTACATGCATTTATGTATCCTCAATATTTCAGGGAATATCACTTCGAGGCGATTCGGGATTCCTTTAAGAAGTTAGTAAAGGACAATTCGTTTGTTTTTCTGCTTCTGGAGGATGAGAATGAATCGTTTGGATATGCATGGGTGGAGTTGAGGAATTACTCTGAAACCGTGTTTACAAAAGCACGGCAAGCATTGTTTGTCCATCAAATCAGCATAGTGAATGACCAAAATGGCGGGGACATGGAACAGAGTTGATCAAACACATATACGACATAGCTCGAGAACAGGGCATCGAAACAGTGGAATTGGATTTCTGTGTTAACAATGAAGTTGCAAAGAACTTTTACAGCAAACAAGGATTTACTGGCTACCGTGAATTTGTGTGCAAGCGTGTCTGAGCATTTGAGAACTTGGGGCGGTATACATGAAACTTGAATCCAAGATTGCATGAACATGCAGGGTACCAAAGTTACTGCTTGCGTCGCAACCGGGCAGCTCTGCGCAAGTACTGTGCGGCAAGGAGGTCTTGCTGGTGTCTTTGTTCTCCGCCTTTAAACGCCTTAAGACCTTGCTCGACGCTGAACGATCAGACGTAGATTGGGCTTTAACAGGGAGTTTCGCTTTCTACTTGCGATGTATCGGTTCATGATATTGATATTTAAACTGATGACACGGGTGCATACGCTATCGGACAGGTGTTAGAGAACCATGGATTTGAGTGCTTAGAACCTGTTCACTTTAAACAGTCTGACAGCATTCGGTCTGACTTTGGGTGTTTTCGGTTTGACGATGTTGCCGTGGAAATAATGGGCGATATACAGAAATCAACTCCAGACGGTAAATGGAAGAGCACGCCCTCTTTAACGTCTCTGATTGAGACTGTGGTCTGGGAAGGAGTGTATCTACCAGTATTGAACTTGGAATATGAGTATCAAGCCTATGAGATGATGGGTCGTAAGGAAAAGGCAATGGTACTTCGAGAATGGCTCGATTGGAAACAATGTAATAGTCCAGGATCAACCAACGGCGGTGAATGAATATGCAGATCACTTGTCGTGGTCGTTGTGGGACTTTCGGGAAGAAGAATTCAATAAGAAAGCAATCAAAATTTCCCGGCGAAGTGGGTCAAATTAAATCCAGCGTTGACATGAGTGACCAAACACCACAAAGAGAACAAGAAATCGTTTTAAGGGGCACGTGATGAGCCGATTTAAGAAGTCTATATTTTCGAATAACCGGTTTTATCTCTACTGAGTGGGCAAGGAGTGTCTTACTTTGGCGATTTGATTGCTTCTGTGGCACTACCCATCCTCATTTTAACTGTGACTGGGTCGGGCTTCCTCATGGGCTTGGTTGGAGCATTGGAAGTTGCTCCTCTGTTCATCGTAGGTTTACCAGCGGGTGTTTGGGTAGACCGAAGGAATCTCGCAGTAGAGTGATGCTCCTTACGGACTTTGGCAGAGCTGTCTTGATGGCTTTGATTCCTATTGCGTCATGGGTGCATATGCCGGTAATACCGGTCGTTGTATTTGTGGCAATAATGAGTGGGGCTTTGGCTGTGTTTTTTGGTGCAGCCTACACCGGGATGATTCCACGTATCGTTGCACCAGAACAACTTGGTCGTGCCAACGGTTATTTTGAAGCTATCGAAAGTGCGGCGTATGCTCTCGGTCCGTCCCTAGCTGGTATATTAACATCAAAGATTGGTCCGTCTAACACCATAGGATTAGATGCACTATCCTTTGTATTTTCGGCGTTATCGATTATGAGAAATGCGAACTTACAAAAATTCGAGAAGAACAACCTCAGCATGTAATGTGGAGAATAGGTAAACACAGTTAGTCAAAGGCAGGGGTGATGGTGTGGCAGAATTATATATTGTTCGGCATGCTCAAGTGAATATAGACTTCAGCGTTCCGTCCGCTGAATGGCACATTTCAGAAGATGGCATTAGGGCAACCAGAGAATTGGTGCTCAGTGAGAATTGGAGCGGAGTTTATCGCATATACCACAGCCCTGAACCAAAGGCAGTTGCGACCGCCGACATTATCAGTGAAATGACAGGTATTCCGACCAGTGTCATGGATGAGCTCCACGAGCTGCGCATTCCAACTATACAGCCCACTGAGGAGTTTATTCGAAGAGTCGGTGCATATCTGGAAGGCTTCCCTGACCCCGAGTTTGAAGAGTGGGCACAGGCGACGGAGCGCATTGTTGGCTGCGTTCGTAGGATCACAAATGAAGCAAATGGATGCTCTATCGCGATGGTTTCACATGGGAGAATCTTGACTGTACTTTTCAGTTACTTGTTCAAGCGACGAATGACAGTGAAGGAATGGCAGTCTATCAAATTACCCGATCTTTCTGTTATTGATCTCGAGGCGTGGACCGTAGAGAGAGGATTTTTCTCGAACATAAACGTTTGAGCGTGCGGAATGTAAGAAAATACAACGCTGATTTGCGACAACTGAGTCGCGTAAGAAGCAGATTAGTCGAATTTGGGAAAGAGGAGAGAACCTGAGTGACTTAGTTCAAAATAACGTTTGGAATTGTCAAATTTAGTTTAGCCCCGAAACTCGTAATACTGGTCTATGGCTACGCCTAGGGAGTGTGAGTGAAGTCAAGGGAAAGGTGGAGATTTACCAGATGACATCATAGGTGCCGGTATAGCCGTGGAACAGTTGCAAAGCCAAAAAGATGCGGTACGTTCCATAGTCTTTGTTTTCTGCGCGAATCTGACGGATCTTCGCCAAAAGATCATCGTATGTATAGGGGCTCTGTTCTGTGTACGCAGCCAGCGATAGTAGCCAGCTTCGCTGACCCGCAAAACCTTACACATTTCCTTCATGCTGTGCTTGACTGCGTCTTTTGACTTTAGAATCCCTATAAAACGAAACAAGTCTCGTGCAGTTACCTCTTTTTCATTCTTTCCAGAATTACGAGTTGATTGACTCAACTAAAATGATACTGTTCCACAGCCAGGGATGCACTTCCTCAGTACTGGCTTTGTAAAAGGGCTTTAGCGCCGCTGTCACGGGCTTGTAGTCCTTATACGACACGTACTTGAGCGAATGTCGAATCTGGTGAACCACGCATTTCTGGATATCGGACTTGGGATAACAGGCTGCGATCGCTTCACTGAACCCAGTCAGGTTGTCGACGCAAGTGATGAGAATATCTTCGAAGCCTCGGCTCTTCAGTTCGTTGAGAACGGTTAGCCAAAACTTCGCAGATTCATTCACACCGATCCAGATGCCAAGCACGTCCTTTTGTTCTTCAAGGTCAATACCTACAACCATATAGGCGGCTTTGCTGACAACCTAGCCACCTTGCTTCACTTTGTAGTGAATGGCATTCAGAAACACCACAATATAGACGCTTTGTAGTGGCCGACCTTGCCATTCTTTATTCATCGGAAGAAGCTTGTCCGTGATGTTGGAGATGAGTGTGGGCGATACGTACAGTCCGTGCAATTAATGAAGGTGGGCCTGAATATCTCGTGTGCTCATACCCCGAGCATACAAGGCAATAACCTGCTCCTCAATGCCGACAGTGTTGGTTTGGTTCTTCTTGATGATCTCAGGCTCAAATTCGCCCTTGCGGTCTCTGGGGACTGAAATCTCTGCGTCGCCGTATTCGGAGGTAAGGGTCTTACGGCTATGTCCGTTGCGGCTGTTGTCCGTCGTCTTGTTTTTGGTGTCGTGCTTAGCGTAAAACCCAAGTGAGTATCCAGCTCGGCCTCAAGCATTCCTTGCATCGTGCTGGCGAACAAATCTCGCAGTGCGGCTTGCACATCTTCCGTGGGCTTCAGGTCATTCTTCTTGATAAACTGCTTTGAGAATCCCTTTGAAACCTTCGTCATTTTAATGCCGTCCCAATCTGTTACTCCCATTAAGGAATTGGGAGTTTACACAAAATTATTGACAGACCCGATTCAACATTCTTTTACCTATTACCTATCTTCTATCTTCCTATTTATGTTTTTGGTTCTCCATGGTAATCTTAAAATAGATTGGCATTCTAGTAGATGAAAATTTATACTGGCAGATCGAATTAAGCAAAAACGGAGCGTGAATGAATGGAAAGTTCTTTTCGTCAAAAAATATTATTTGGTATTCGTACAAAATTAATTTTATTAACAGTCATTTCATTGCTGATTAGTGCACCTATTTCTACATTTATTGAGCATGAACTGCGTTATGGACTGGGATTGCATGTCAGCGCACAAGCTGGGACTCTCATCAATACGGCCATCAGTATTATTGTGACAACCATTTTAATTGCTATCTCTTTTCAATTTATCGTAATTCGCAATATACATAAAATTATAGAAGTGGTTAGTCGTTGGGCAAAAGGAGATTTTCGGCATAGAGTCGTCATTCGTTCAAAAGATGAGTTGGGAAGATTGTCCGTACATATGAATGAAATGGCCGATGAGATTAGTCGTTTGTTACAAGCTGTACAATCGGCGTCTAACCAAGTGGAGAGTGAAGCGCAAAGCGTTCAGTCAGTTGCTTCTGAAAACGCTAAAGCGGCTGAGCAAGTTGCTTTAGTGATCCAGGAGGCATCCGTAGACGCAGAGCAACAATATCAAACTATGGCAATTACAGAAAAAAGTGTTCAAAAAATGATTGAAGGTTGTAAGCAGATTGAACTAGCTATGAACCGTGTGAACGAAGTTGTCGATCGCACTGTGGAAGCGACTGGACAAGGGCGCTCTAATACGGAATCTGCTGTTTTAGAAGTGCATAAAGTTGCGGAAGATATTAAACAGTTAGGTGTTGAAATTTCTCGCTTATCGAATGATGTTTCAGAGATCCATCGCATTACCGAAATGATTTCCAATATTTCGAAACAAACAAATCTACTATCATTAAATGCTGCTATCGAAGCATCACGTGCTGGTGAATTAGGGAGAGGCTTTGCTGTAGTAGCTACAGAAGTAAGAAAATTAGCAGATGATACTTCCGGCGCTACCGAAAAAATCAGACAGATGGTGGAAGCATTATTAGAAGCTGTACAGCGGGTAGTTCAAGTTGCTGCTAATTCAGCCAATAAAGTCGTAGAAAGTGTACAAGTTGTAGAACATTCATTGAACGTATACGGTGAAATCGAAAATGTTGTACATTCTCTAGAATCTGTTGTTGATGATGTATCGGAAGAGACTGTCCTACTAGTCAACAGAGCAGAAGAAACACAAAAACAAATCGAGTCTATGGGGATATCGGTAAAAGAAACGACGGAACGTTTGCAAGCCATTGCTGCAACTACTCAGGAACAACTTGCCAGTACAGAAGAGGTATCTGCATCATCTGCTTCGCTGACCGATACATCTCAGGTGCTGGCTAATCAAGCGAGATTGTTTATTGTTTAATAAAATATGATTTGTCGAAAGTTCTTAAATCCATATTAATTATGATAAATGAGCAGAGCACTGTTTGTTAAGAATAGGAATTCTTGCCTTTTGCCTGTTTTACATGGTAGAATGTCAATCGTATCTTGACTGAATCATGTTCTGATTTCTAGGAAATGTCAGTTCAACTTGACTGAACTGCATAGGTTGTTAGGAGGACTATTTTTTATGACCGCAAAATGGGAAAAAACCGGCACAAATGTCGGTGTTCTTGAAGTGGAATTGCCGAGCGAAGAATTTGGAGCGGCTTTAGATGTTGCTTTTAAATCAGTGGTTAAACGAGTAAACGTTCCAGGTTTCCGCAAAGGCAAAGTGCCAAGAAAAATTTTTGAAATGAAATTTGGAGTGGAATCGCTCTATCAAGATGCGGTTGATTACTTGTTGCCACGCGCCTATGACGTTGCAGTCAAAGAGACTGGTATTTTTCCCGTAGATAGACCATCAGTAGATTATTTACAAGCTGAACAAGGTAAACCTTTTGTATTCAAAGCGACTGTAGTGGTTAAGCCGGAAGTTACTCTTGGCGAGTATAAAGGGCTTGAAATTGAAGATAAAAAGTTTGAGGTTACAGATGAATCACTTCAAGAAGAGCTTGATAATATTCGCTCCAGCCATGCTCAGATTGAGGTGGTAGAAGACGGTGAAGTCGAAAAGGGCGACACAGTCAGTATTGATTTTCGAGGAACAGTCGACGGTGAACCCTTTGAAGGTGGGGAAGCTGAAAACTTTCAGTTAGAGATAGGTTCGGGCATGTTTATTGCTGGTTTTGAAGATCAGTTGATAGGCATGAAACCAGGTGAGACTCGGACTATTCAAGTCACATTTCCTGAAGAATATCATGTCAAATCGTTGGCTTCGAAGCCTGCCGAATTTGAAGTTGTATTACATGATATGAAACGCAAAGTACTTCGAGAATTAAACGATGAGTTTGTTCAGGAAATTAGTGATTTTCAAACAGTGGATGAATTCGTGGCAGATTTGAAAGAGTCTCTGGAAAAACGTGCTGAAGCTGACAGGGAACGCTATCTGGAGGATGAAGCAGTAACTAAAGCCACTGAAAATGCTGTCATTGATTTACCAGAAGTGATGGTTGAACATGAAATTGACCATCAGGTTGACAATTTTGCTCGTCAGTTACAGTATCAACAAATTCCGCTAGATGCTTACCTTGAATTTACAGGTACGAGCATGGAAGAGTTGCGTGCTCAGTTTAAAGAAGGCGCTGAAAAACGAGTTCGTATTGAACTTGTTTTAGAGGAAATTGCCAAGCAGGAGAGTTTAGAACCGACTCCTGAAGATTTGCAGTCTGAGCTAGCCAAAATTGCAGAGCAAGCTAACATGGAGATAGAGCGAGTTCAACAATTGATGAATCTTCGCGATCCTGGGTTGCAAAATATGCGCCATGATTTAAGAAACAGCAGGGTGGCTAAGTTTCTTGTGGAAAATAGCAAATTGGTTTGATGTTGGGTATAATATGGAATACGAAGTTAGATGTTGAGATAAGGTATAGTTCGGACAAGGCACGTTAACGTGCCTTGTCTTGTCAAAAACAGAGGTTTTCTTTTTTGGAGAAGGAGGGGTATACATGAGTTTAACACCCATCGTTATTGAACAAACCAGTCGAGGAGAACGTTCTTACGATATATATTCCAGGCTTTTGCGAGATCGAATTATCTTGCTGGGTACACCGATTGATGACTATGTTGCAAATTCCGTAGTTGCTCAGTTACTGTTCTTAGCTGCAGACGATCCTGATCGAGATATTCAATTGTACATTAACAGTCCTGGTGGTTCGGTTACAGCGGGTCTTGCTATATATGATACAATGCAACACATAAAACCTGCAGTATCCACAATGTGCATTGGCATGGCCGCCAGTATGGGTGCATTTCTCTTGGCGGCTGGCGAAAAAGGTAAGCGATTTGCGTTGCCGAATGCAGAGATTATGATCCACCAACCGTTGGGAGGAGTTCAAGGTCAGGCATCAGATATAAAAATTCATGCCGATTGGATACTCAAAACCAAGGATAAGCTGAATAGTATATTGGCAGAAAGAACAGGACAGCCCATTGAAAAAGTTGAACAAGATACAGACCGCGACAATTTTCTGTCTGCTCAAGAAGCCAAGGCGTACGGTTTAATCGACGATGTCATTCAACATGGCAATGTGTAAGTGAAAAAGTTGGTCGATTTGCCGTAAAGGAGGGAACGCGCCGTGTTTAAGTTTAACGAAGAAAAAGGACAACTGAAATGTTCGTTTTGTGGAAAAACACAGGAACAAGTAAGGAAACTAGTGGCAGGACCAGGAGTATACATTTGCGACGAATGTATTGAACTTTGTAATGAAATTGTTGAAGAACAGTTAGGTGAAGATGAAGAATTCGAATTAAAAGACGTTCCCAAACCGACTGAAATTAAAGCGATTCTTGATCAATACGTTATTGGTCAAGAGAGTGCTAAACGATCTTTGTCTGTGGCGGTTTACAATCACTATAAACGCATAAATATGTCGAATGGTAAGTCGGATGATGTGGAACTTTCTAAATCTAATATTATGTTGCTTGGTCCGACTGGTAGTGGTAAAACTTTATTGGCTCAAACTTTGGCGCGAATCCTGAATGTTCCCTTTGCAATTGCGGATGCGACATCCCTAACTGAAGCTGGATATGTTGGTGAAGATGTAGAAAATATCCTACTTAAACTGATTCAAGCGGCTGACTATGATGTTGAAAAGGCTGAGCGGGGCATTATTTATATTGATGAAATTGACAAAATTGCCCGCAAGTCTGAAAATCCATCGATTACTAGAGATGTTTCTGGTGAAGGTGTACAACAAGCTTTGTTAAAAATTCTTGAAGGTACAGTGGCAAGCGTTCCACCACAAGGTGGTCGCAAACATCCTCATCAAGAGTTTATCCAAATTGATACAACTAACATTCTCTTTATTTGCGGTGGAGCATTTGATGGCATAGAGCCAATCATTAAACGCCGTCTTGGTCGTAAGGTCATTGGTTTTGGCTCTGTAGAATCTGCTAACCGTCATCTTGACAATGAAGATATACTGACCAAAGTTTTGCCAGAAGATCTTTTAAAGTTTGGTCTGATTCCAGAGTTTATCGGTCGTCTTCCCGTCGTCACAACATTGGAGGCGTTGGATGAAGAAGCGCTTAAGCGGATTTTGACCGAGCCGAAAAATGCCTTGGTCAGACAGTTCCAGAAGCTTCTTGAATTAGATGGAGTAACTTTGGAATTCCAAGATGACGCGTTATCTGTTATTGCTAAAGAAGCAATTAAACGCGGTACGGGCGCTCGTGGTCTTAGAGCCATTATTGAATCCATAATGTTGGATGTCATGTATGAGTTGCCTTCACGTGAAGATGTCCAAAAATGTGTCATCACTCGCGAGGCAGCACTTCACGAACAACGTCCTCTGCTCATTGGTAAGGATGGAAAAACCATAAAAGTTTTTCGCAAATCAGAAGAAACAGCTTAAATCATTAATTTTAATTAACAAGTTTTGGGAAGAATTTTTGCTTTGGCATTTGTTGCAAGTATCTTTTGCAGCAAATGCTTTTTTGCGTTTATTGGCAATTTCTCCAGGCAATAATGCTCATATTGCTTCATGAGTGTTTGCTGCCATGGGAGGATGCGAGATGAACATGACGATTTTGGCTGGTATTCAAATTTTTTTCGCTATTGTGATAGGACTATATTTCTGGAATTTACTCAAAAGTCAAAATCAAAATCGACATGCGGTAGAGCGAGAGTCAAAAAAAGAGTTAGCTCGATTAAAATCGATGCGAGAAATTTCTCTCTCTGAACCACTTTCGGAGCGGACGCGACCTTCATCGATTCAAGATATTATAGGTCAAGAGGAAGGATTAAAAGCTTTACGGGCAGCTTTATGTGGACCTAATCCCCAGCATGTGATTATCTATGGCCCTCCTGGCGTTGGCAAGACAGCTGCTGCACGAGTCATTTTGGAAGAAGCCAAGAAACGAGCCGAATCTCCATTTGCTGAAGATGCAAAATTTATTGAACTCGACGCAACCACAGCTCGTTTTGATGAAAGAGGAATTGCTGATCCGTTGATTGGCTCCGTTCATGATCCGATTTACCAAGGTGCAGGTGCCATGGGTATAGCAGGCATTCCTCAGCCAAAAGCTGGGGCAGTAACCAAAGCTCATGGTGGCATGCTTTTTATTGATGAAATTGGAGAGTTACATCCAATTCAAATGAACAAATTATTAAAAGTTTTGGAAGATCGTAAGGTTTATTTGGAGAGTGCGTACTACAGTAGTGAAGATCACAATATTCCTGCACACATTCATGATATTTTTCAAAATGGGTTACCAGCGGATTTTCGCTTGGTTGGAGCAACAACGAGATCGCCCGAAGAAATTCCTCCTGCCATTCGTTCTCGCTGTATGGAAATATTTTTTCGCTCTCTGAGTCGGCAAGAAATTGCTGAAGTAGTTTCGCGAGGATTTGAAAAACTGAATATGATTGCAGAAAAGCCTGTAATCGATGAAATTTCCAATTATGCAACAAATGGCCGTGATGCTGTAAATATTGTTCAGATTGCAGGAGGAATGGCATTAACAGAAAATCGCACGCAAATTACCTTGGAAGACGTTCAATGGGTTATTCGTTTTACACATATGTCTCCTCGGCCTGAGAGAAAAATTAACCCACATCCACAAGTAGGGGTTGCTCATGGTTTGGCAGTGTATGGGCCTTCTTCAGGCTTGTTGCTTGAAGTGGAAGTCGTAGCTGAAAAAAATAGGGTTGGACATGGTAAAGTGACAGTGGGAGGTTTGGTGGAAGAAGAAACCATTCGTTCACGGAGCGGTAGCATGCGACGTAAATCAATGGCTATTGGTTCGATGGAAAATGTATTGACTGTTTTGCAGAGAATCTCTGGACTCCATCCGTTTTCTTACGATTTGCATATTAATTTTCCTGGCGGAGCGCCGGTAGACGGACCAAGTGCTGGAATTACTATGGCTGTAGCTGTATGTTCTGCGATTACCCGTATTCCTGTTTTGAATACGGTGGCAATGACTGGGGAACTCTCTATTCGAGGATTGGTTCGTCCGGTCGGTGGTGTGCCTGCCAAAATTGAAGCAGCGAAGGAAGCGGGAGCAGAAGTCGTGCTTATTCCAAAAGAGAATTGGCAAGAGACATTTCATAATATGAATGGCATTAAAATTGTGCCAGTCGAGAAACTGACGGATGTGCTCAAGCTTTCACTGGTTGGTGGAGTGGAGATGGATTGGGAAAAACGAATTCTTACGGAATCAAGTTCTAACCCATCCGTATCCATAAATCACTCCTCGGTGTCGTTCTAATTTGGATTGCCAAGCTAAGCAGAGTACAATACTAGTAGGTTAGTGGGAGAGCAACTCGGGGGTGACTCAGTGGCAACAAAATCAGAAAAAAAACAACTCGTTTATCCATTGCTCCCATTGCGTGGATTACTCGTTTTTCCAACCATGGTTTTACATTTTGATGTAGGGCGAGAAAAATCCATCAAAGCTCTGGAAAAATGCGCCATGACGAGTAACCAATTGCTGTTGTCTTCACAGGAAGACGGTCAAGTCGATGATCCGACAGAGGAAGATCTGTTTCATATAGGTACTTTGGCCAAAGTAAAGCAGATGATGAAACTGCCTAATGGTACAATTCGTGTTTTGGTAGAAGGCATCGCTCGGGCACGAATTCATCGTTTCACCAAAACGGATGAATGGTTTGAAGTTGAGGTTGCTGTTCAAGAAGAACAGGATTTTTCTAAATCCAACGCTGAATATCAGGCTCTCATGCGCTCTGTTTTGCAGCAGTTTGAACAATATTTGAAATTGTCCAAAAAGGTCGACCAGGAAGCTTATTCAAGCGTTGTAGATATTTCCGATCCTAGTCATTTCGCTGATGCCGTGGCTGCTCATCTGCCTCTTAAAATTCGTGAGAAACAGCAACTATTAGAAGAACTCGATGTAATGAAAAGACTGGAAAAACTGTTGCAGATCCTTTCGGATGAGAGAGAAATTCTGGAATTGGAAAGAAATATTCACCAACGTGTTCGCAAACAGATGGAAAGAACACAAAAAGAGTACTATTTACGCGAACAAATGAAGGCCATCCAAAAAGAATTGGGCGATCGTGACAGCCGTTCTGCAGAAGTTGAGGAATTACGCCAACAGTTGGATCAAAAAGAGATGCCGTTGTTGGTAAAAGAAAAAGTGGAGAAAGAACTCGAACGTTTAGAAAGAATTCCTCAGGCATCAGCAGAAGGTACGGTCGTCCGTACTTATCTGGACTGGCTGCTTGCCTTACCGTGGATAGAGACGGCTCAACAGCGTGTTGATTTGCGTCGTGCTGAAAAAGTTCTTAACGAAGAGCATTATGGGTTGGAAAAAATTAAGGAGCGTATTTTGGAGTTCTTAGCCGTACAAAGATTATCCGGAAAAATGACAGGACCGATTATATGTTTGGCTGGACCACCTGGTGTAGGCAAAACTTCTTTGGCGCGGTCTATAGCCACAGCCTTAAAACGTCCATTTGTTAGAGCCTCTCTTGGCGGTGTACGAGACGAGGCGGAGATTCGCGGTCATCGTAGAACCTATATTGGCGCCATGCCGGGAAGAATTATTCAGGGCATGAAATCTGCAGGCGTTAAGAACCCTGTGTTTCTACTTGACGAGATCGACAAAATGGCAAATGATTTTCGTGGAGACCCTAGTTCGGCGTTGCTTGAAGTACTTGATCCGGAGCAAAATCAAACATTCTCCGATCATTACATCGAGATACCTTTTGATTTGTCCGACGTCATGTTTATCACAACAGCCAACAATGTATATCAAATTCCTGGTCCACTCCGCGACCGTATGGAAATTATTCAATTAAGTGGCTATACAGAATTGGAAAAATTAAATATTGTCAAACAGCACCTTTTGCCTCGCCAAAAGGAAAAACATGCCCTTAAAGCCGATCAGATGCGAATTTCAGAAGATGTACTTTTAATGCTGATACGACACTACACGCGGGAAGCTGGTGTCCGTCAGTTGGAGAGGGTAGTGGCGGCTGTTTGCAGAAAGGTTGCTCGTAGAATAGCTTCAGGTGAAAAAAAACGAATAACAGTGCAAACGAAAACGATAGAGGATTTTCTTGGTCCCCCGATATACCGATATGGAGCACAGGAAGAAGAAGACCAAATTGGCGTTGTCAATGGACTCGCATGGACAGAAACAGGTGGAGATTTGCTTTCTGTAGAAGTGTCTGTTGTACCGGGCAAAGGCAAGCTGGTCTTAACAGGCCACTTAGGTGATGTGATGCGCGAAAGCGCACAGACTGCCTTTTCTTATGTGCGTTCGCGAGCTGGTCAGTTTGGCTTACAACATGATTTTTATGAAAATGTCGATTTGCATGTGCATGTTCCGGAAGGGGCGATTCCGAAGGACGGACCTTCTGCTGGTATCACCATGGCTACCTGTCTCATCTCAGCTTTAACAGGCAGACGTGTACGTCGGGATGTTGCTATGACAGGAGAAATTACTTTGCGAGGTAGAGTTTTGCCGATTGGTGGATTGCGTGAAAAATCTTTAGCCGCGCACCGTGCGGGTATTCGTCATGTCATTCATCCGTTGGACAATGTTAAAGATTTACGCGATATACCACAAGTGGTTCGTGATGAGATGGAATTTCATGCTGTTAAACATATGGACGAAGTTGTGGCTTTAGCTTTTGTTGAACCTTTTCCTCTTGAGGAGTTTGAAGGGTTTTACCCGACCGACAAAATGCCCGATATTTTAAGAAATACGTTCTCTGGAGAAGGAGCTCACCAATGAAAATTCGTAAGGTGCAATTTGAAATCAGTGCAGTCCGTCCCGAGCAGTGGCCTCAGGACGGACTTCCTGAGTTTGCTTTCATTGGGCGTAGCAATGTTGGCAAGTCTTCTTTGCTCAACCGTTTGCTCAATCGAAAATCGCTGGCACGAGTATCTCAACATCCCGGCAAAACTCAACAGATTAACTTCTATAATATTAACGATACTTTACGTTTTGCCGATTTACCTGGCTACGGTTATGCCCAGGTTTCCAAAACACAACGGGCTGCGTTTCGTAAATGGATAGTTCAATATTTAGAAAAAAGAGAACCTATAACCAGAGTGTTGCATCTGGTAGATATTCGACATGAACCCAGTGTGGATGATCGCGATTTTCATCGTTTGTTACTGGAGTTACAACACCCTGTTTTAGTGGTTGCTACAAAGTTGGATAAAATCGCCAAGAGAGATATAGCCAAGCACATTCAGCAAATTCGCACGGGCTTGCAAACTCCTAATCCTATACTTTCTATATCGAGTGAAAAGAACATGTATATTGATGAACTCTGGTCTGTTTTGGAAACTGATTTGACTGCTCATGAAAGTGAATTAAGTGATAATGAATAAAACATTGAAATGTAAAGATGATAGATAGGAAATTGACGGATCGCCATGAAGATGACACATTTATTGCGCCAATGATTATCCATAGGTTGCTATAATTATCTTATAAAAAGCCAATGCGGGAGGTGACCACCTGCATGCAGATTGTTGTGATTGGTTTAAATCATCGTACGGCTCCTGTCTCCCTTCGAGAGAAAGTGAGTTTTGATAAAGATGCCCAAAAAACTGCGTTGTTGCGGATGAAAGATACCCGTTCCTTGTTTGAAACGGTGCTTGTCTCCACCTGTAACCGCACAGAAATATATACATTGACAACGTCAACGAAAGCAGCACGTGATTTTGTCATTCGTCTTTTGGCTCAACATTCGGGTCTTGCGACGGAAGAAATAAAAGACACACTATATACTTTCGAAGGTCCGCAAGCAGTACAACATGCAATGGAGGTAGCTTGCGGTTTGGATTCTATTGTACTGGGTGAAACACAGATATTAGGACAGGTCAAAGAGGCTGTGGCGCTTGCTGCAGAAATTGGTACGATTGGTTCGTTCTTGAAGCAGATGTTCCGTTATGTTGTAGAAGTAGGAAAACGAGCACAATCGGAAACCATGATTGGACAAGCGCCTGTTTCTGTTGCTTCAGCGGCCATTCAACTGGCTGAAAAGATTTATGGTTCATTACGTGGACGGAGTGCCTTGATTCTTGGCGCTGGTACCATGGCTCGCATAGCCGCTGAGCATCTGTCGGCTCATGGTGTCAGTCAGCTGTATATTGCTAATCGGACCCTTACCAACGCGGAAGAATTGGTTCGTCGTGTAGAAGCTAAAATTGTTCCATGGGAACAATTGCAACACTTTGTTGGACGGGTAGATGTAGTGGTGGCAGCAACTGGCGCAGGAAGGCCAATTATTACTGAAAATATGTGGACCTCCATTCGTACAGGGCGCCACGGTCGGCAAACGCTCTTGCTCGATTTAGCGATTCCGCGTAATATTGATTCGTCACTTTCTGGGCATTCGGATGTTTTTTTGTATGACGTAGACGATTTACAACAAGTTGTGGATGTGAATATGGAGGAGCGACGGCGTCAAACGCGCGTGGTGCGTGAAATGATCGATTCCAGTTTATTAGAGTTTGACGAATGGATTTCGTCTCTATCCGTCGTACCCGTGATTACCGCCATTCGTGAAAAAGGTGTGCAAATTCAAAGCGATGTTATGGAAAGTTTAAAGCGAAAACTGCCGCATTTGAGTGAGAAAGAAATTCAAATTTTGCAGAAGCACACCATGAGTATTGTCAATCAACTTTTGCGCGATCCGATTCATGCTATGAAGGATATGGCTGTTCAGAGTGATCCTGCTTTTTCGCCGGAGGCACTGGCTCAACTGTTTGGTATTGAATTTATCAGTCAGCCGCATCCGGAGAGGGAGATGCTGACGTCGTACAAAATGTCGGAGTTTATGGGCAAATGGCGATCTCTCATGGCTGAAAAAATGTCTGGCTCAACCGTAGGCAGTTCAGTTTATAGGAGCTAATCGTGAATGGCTACCCGCGCTGTAATCGACAGCACGATGTTTTTTTATGCACTTAGTTTATTTTTTTACTTCATGGATGTTCTTGAATCTAAAAGGATTTTCAATCGACTGGCTGTCGTCTTGTTGTTTATGGTTTTTATTGGAGAAACATCTTTGTTGATAGCGCGTTTTATTCAACTCCAATCTGCACCAGTATATAGTCGGTTTGACAATCTGTTGCTTATTTCTTGGTTGATTTTAGTGGTTGCTCTGGTGGTCGACACATTTTATCGTGTCGGCTTATTCATTTTTTTTGCAAATTTGGTTGCTTTTTCGTTTGTTATTTTTGCGAGTTTTGGTCCTTTCAGTCCGGGTATCATACCGCATGGCCGTCCAGACTTGCTTATTTTCCACATCTCTCTTGCGCTTGTCAGTTACGTTTTTTTTTCAGTCGCCTTTGTGTTTTCTGTCATGTACCTTGTCCAGTATCATCTTTTGCGAAAGAAAAGTTTTAACCACTGGTTTTTACGATTGCCGGGATTAGAGCACTCATCACGTACAGCGAGATGGTGCAATCGTGTTGGCTTTACTCTTTTGCTTATCTCCTCGTTGTTGGGTTTCTTGTGGGGGAAAATTGTACTCAATCTTTGGATATGGGACTCTCCAACACCTATGGCTACTCTCGTGTTGTTACTTTTCTATGCATTGACGTTTTGGCTGGAAATTCGTCGTTCATTACCCTTGCATGTGCTACATCGATTGTATGTAGTTTGCTTTATGGTTTTACTTATCAATTTTTTGCTGATTGGTCGTTTTGGGGGTTATCATTAGACCGTGATGAAAAAGGATGTGTGTTTAATTGCGAATGATTCGAGTGGCTTCAAGAAAAAGTTTATTGGCAATGACGCAGACGAGACAAGTTATTCAACAGCTTCAATCTTTTTTTCCAGACACTGAATTTCAAATCATACCTGTCGTTACGCAAGGAGATAGAATTCTTGATGTTTCACTTTCTAAAATTGGTGGCAAGGGATTGTTTGTTTCTGAAGTAGAGCAGCAATTGCTCCAAGAACAAGCGGATATGGCTGTGCACAGTTTAAAAGATGTACCAGCAGAATTGGCAGATGGTTTAGTCATTGCTGCTTATCCGAACAGGGTGGATGCCCGGGATGCCTTAATTACTAAAAAAGCCAATGCTATTCATAATCTTCCCCAAGGTTCTGTCATAGGTACATCCTCGTTACGCCGTATGGCTCAACTTAAACATTTGCGAAATGATTTACAAATCAAATTGCTGCGCGGCAATATTGATACGCGGCTTAACAAATTAGAAAGCGGAGAATACGACGCTATTCTGTTGGCAGCAGCCGGACTGATTCGAATGGGGTGGGAAGACCGTATCACGGAACGTATCGACCCTATGCATATACTTCCAGCAATAGGGCAGGGAATTCTGGCTGTGGAATGTCGAGATCAGGATAGTTCACTAAAAGAAATGTTGCAGTCTCTCCACTGTCGACAAACGGAACAGGTAGCGCTTGCAGAAAGAGCCTTGCTTCACTCACTTAACGGGGGATGCCAGGTACCTATCGCAGGATATGCGGAATGGCAAAATGGAACCTTGGTCTTGACGGGTCTTGTGGCTTCTGAAGATGGGGAAGTAATTTATCAGGTCAAGGAATCATTATCTAGCAGAATGTCTTCGGTCGATCTCGGTCAAATGGTGGCAAAGAAATTGCTTGAGAAAGGGGCAGATCAGATTTTGCAAAAGTATTCCTGAAGGTGGAGTGGGGGAGGTGGCGATGTTGACCACAGAGCGAGTGGCAGTTCTGACCAGAAGTTCTCCAGGACTTGAGAAAACAGCTCGTCAGCTTGTAAACTATGGCATTCATAGTATTTTACTCCCCCTGACTCAAACCGTGTCGGTCGATGACGAGTCGCAAAACTCATGGATTCGAAATGAGTCAGAAATTCAAGGAGTATGCCTCACATCAGTAACTGCGGCTCGCCTTTTCAAAGCATGGTTACATAAGCATTCTGCCCTTTTCCCATCCTTGCCTGCTTGTTACTGTATTGGTCAAACCACTTGGAAAACGGCTCTTGACTGTGGACTTGTAGCTTACTGGCGAGAGAATATCCATACTGGATATCAACTGGCGGAATGGCTTGATAAACTGACTTCACCATCCAAGGGGATATGGCTTTATCCCTGTGCTCGACAAACTGCAGGTACTCTTGAACGAGAATGTGAACGCCGTGGTATACGGCTGGCGAAATTGGTTCTATATGAAACAGTCCCGCGAATCCCCAATAAAGCAGAGTTGCAAGAAATTGCCCGCTTTCATCGACCGGTTTGGGTGTTTCATAGTCCTTCTGCAGTTAAAGTGTATATAAATCATGTCCAGCCGCTACTCAAACAATGGCAAATGGAAGAGATTCAGGCTGTTGCGATCGGCACTACTACAGCTGATGCTATAAGGAAAACGGGGATTCAACTGGCAGCAATAGCTTCAGAGCCCAATGACGAATCATTAGTGTCGGCCATAGGTTCAGTCCAAGATCTGAATTCTTCATAAATTTTTTCATGTATAAAATGGCTATTTTTCAGTGTGTCGCAATCTATAAAAGAGGTGAATTTGGATGAACAATTTTCAGAGACATCGTCGTCTACGGACTAGTGCTCAAATGCGTCGCTTGATTCGAGAAACAACGGTCAGTATCAATGATTTTATTTTGCCAGTCTTTGTTCAAGAAAATTTGACAGGTAAGGAAGAAATCACGGCAATGCCTGGCGTCTACCATTATGGACTGGATGAATTCAGGAGATTGGTTGTGGAAATCGCAGAAAAGAACATTCCTGGCATCATTCTCTTTGGCTTGCCAGCCGAGAAAGACGAACAGAGCTCGAGTGCTTACCATCCTAAAGGTATTGTTCAGGAAGCTATTCGCGCTGCGAAAATGGAAGTTCCTGAATTGCTTGTGATGACAGATGTTTGTCTTTGCCAATATAATCCGGCAGGTCATTGCGGTTTCATTCGCAATGGAAAGATTGTCAATGACGAAAGCCTGCAGTTGATTGCTCAAACTGCTCTATCCCACGCAGAAGCTGGTGCTGATGTGGTTGCCCCGTCAGATATGATGGACGGTCGTGTACAGGCTATTCGCTCGCTTTTAGATGAAAATGGTTTTCAAGATACAGCAATTCTATCTTACGCTGTCAAATATGCTTCCGCTTTTTACGGTCCATTTCGTGAAGCTGCCCATTCTGCTCCATCGTTTGGTGATCGTAAAACGTACCAGATGGATCCTGCTAACGTTCGTGAGGCTATGCGTGAAGCCGAGTCTGATCTTCGTGAAGGTGCTGATATGCTTATGGTAAAACCAGCTCTGTCTTATTTGGATGTCACCGCTAAATTACGCTCGTCCACTCAAGTCCCTATAGCGACTTACAATGTTTCGGCTGAGTACAGTATGGTGAAAGCTGCGGCGCAACAAGGTTGGATTGATGAACGTGCCACTGTAATGGAAATGTTCACATCTTTTAAGCGAGCTGGTGCTGATTTTATTTTGTCCTATTTTGCACTATCGGCTGCTGATTGGTTAAAAGAAGAATAGAAAAGAGGGAATCGAGTGGATAATGATGGGATCCTTCAAATGGAAAAATCAGAAAAAGCGTTTCAAGAGGCTGTCAAATGGCTACCTGGTGGGGTAAATTCACCCGTTCGAGCTTTTTTGGCTGTTGGTGGAAACCCAATCTATATTCGTCAAGGAAGCGGACCGCATATTGAAAGTTTGGATGGTCATTCGTATATTGATTACCTATTGTCTTGGGGGCCTTTGCTATTTGGACATGCTCATCCGCGCATTAAGGCAGCTGTAACTGAGGCTTTGGAAAAAGGCACCTCCTTTGGCCTGCCAACGATTGCCGAAACAGTGATGGCGCAAAAAGTAAATCAACTGATGCCTGCAGTGGAAGTTGTACGCATGGTCAACAGCGGAACAGAGGCGACGATGAGCGCACTGCGTTTAGCGCGTGCGTTTACGAAAAGAAATATCATTGTTAAATTTGAAGGATGTTATCACGGTCACTCGGATGCACTTTTGGTTAAAGCCGGATCGGGCGTGGCTACTCTGGGTTTGCCAGATAGCCCTGGTGTACCGGAGGGAATCGCTCACTATACCGCTACAGTACCCTATAACCAAGTGGAAGCCTTACAGGAGCTTTTTGCTCAAATGGGTGAACAGATTGCTGCAGTTATTGTGGAGCCTGTGGCTGGCAATATGGGTTGCATCCTGCCCCAATCTGGGTATCTGGAGGAATTGCGGCGATTGACTCAAAAATACGGTACTCTACTTATTTTTGATGAGGTGATGACGGGATTTCGCGTAGCTGCTGGAGGCGGCCAAGAACGGTTTGGTATCCGTCCAGATTTGGTAACACTGGGGAAAGTAATTGGTGGCGGTCTTCCGGTAGGCGCCTATGGTGGTAGACGGGATATCATGGAATGGGTAGCGCCCAATGGCCCTGTTTACCAGGCGGGTACTTTATCTGGTAATCCTCTTGCGATGGCTGCAGGCATTGCGGCACTTACCATGATTGAGGAAGAAGCGCCCAATGGTTTGTATAGCAAGATGGAACAATACGGGCAGCAAATCGTTTCAGTTTTTTTACAGGCTTGTCAAGCCAAAGGCATTCCTGCATACGGTCACGCCATTGGAGGAATGTTTGGATTGTTTTTCAATGAAGGAGCAGTGGTAGACTATCAGTCTGCAGCTCAGTCCGACAAAAAAATGTTTGCACAATTTTTCCATGCATTACTCAAACGAGGTGTACTTTTACCACCGTCACAACTGGAATCTTGTTTTCTTTCCGCAGTTCACGGTCAAGAAGAGCTATCAAGAACTTGCGAGGCTGTTGACAGCGCAATTCGTTCGTTTTAAGTGCAGAACGTCCTTCGCTTATCCATGTGTGTGAACGCTGCTGTAAGGACATAAAAGCATATCCCACTTCATAAACATGCAGGGAGAGACCTGCTGTTTAAGGAGGGGTATTAGGCGATGCAGAATCAGCAAACACCCATGATTTCCGTAGCCATAGACCAAGAAGTGTTTATGGATAGTGTTCGCGAAGGAGACAGAGTGGAGGACGCTACTGTCGCAACGGAAGTTATTTCTTTCGATCGCGTTGAAGATACTTATGTGCTCGAAGGCGCTATCGTTTTTGCGGGGTACTTGGCGTCCCAAGAAAAGGGCAAGTCATCAGAGGGAAAGAACACTCAAATTGTGATGGATGACGATCCGGTCATTCATGTCCATCATCGTTTGCCCTTTATTTTAAAAGTTCCAGTCCATGCTCAACCGAATGGTGTTCTGAATGTAAAAAGCAGACTTGCTGGTTGGAAATTAGATGTATCGGGAGATTCTTGGCTTCGTGTACAAGGGAATTTACAAATTGCCGGTCTTGTGGATAAAGGTGGATATCATTTCCAATGTGGTGCACAAGAGATTGGCGATTTATGGGTATCTTTGCCGGATCGGCCTCAATCGACACATGTAAACGAACTGTCAAGTCAAGGTATGAAAGAGACGAATGCATGGGTTGGAGAGTTTCGGGGAGAAACGGAAGCCTCTGAGTCCGAGAGTTTGATGTCAGACACAGTAAGCAATGTTGAATCTGACACATTCGCGGAGCAATCCTTCAACGCGCAGGACCAGGGTCAGGACACACCATTTCCTGTACGCGGTATGGAGGATCCTGAGGAAGCGGGGGACAGTGCTGAACGGTTGAATAGAGTCACCCTTGAGACGGAACAATTGAGTGAAGCGCGTGCAGGGCATGGCTTGCAAATACAAGAAGATGTCAATGAGTCCAAAGAAAGCAGGGGCAATAAGGAAAATCAAACACCAAGTGATATAAACAGCTCTGCTGATTCTACGGTTCTTGGTGCTGCCGCAGAGTTAGAAGCGCTTGACCGTTTTGTGGTGAGTGATACGGAAGAACAAAAGCCGCTGGCCGAGTATTCGTTTGAGAATCAGTTGAGTGAAAAACAAGAAGCTCAATTCGAGGAAAAAGATGCTGTTTCCTTCTCTGCTTCGCGAGCCTTTTCTGATTCTGGTTTTCACGCCAATCTTGCCTTCAGTAAAGATGCAGGGCGTATTCAACAGACTCGCACGGAGCCGGTAGTTGAGCCTTCCCCTGCCAATGGAGCTTTTCAGGAACCGGAGACGTCTTTTGAACGTTCTATGGATAATAAAAGTCTTTGGTCGTTTGTCGATTTCAATGCTCCCGAAAGGTTTTATACCTTACGCTATGTTGTAGTCGAGGAAGGCGAGACGCTGCAAATGGTGGCCGATCGCGTTGGCGTCTTGAAAAGTGAAATGATTCGTGTCAATCGTTTGGAAACAGAAGATATTTGGGTGGGTCAAACCCTTCTTATACCGGACACCCCGATACGTTTGGCAAACGTGCAAAATTTTTAAGAATGATGCTCTGAAAAGAATAACTTCGATAGCGAACATCAGCATAGTGATTTCTCCTATGCCTGATGTTTTTTTGCCAACAAAGTTAAATATCTATTCAACCTGGCTATGGTGCCCCAATAAAAGTAACTGCAAAGACAATAAAGAGAAGCATAAGAATCAAAAGGTCCAGTGTATTGGGCCAAATTAAAGCGCGAAAGAAAAGTAGCATGATGGCTGCTGCCAACATTAATTTGACAAAACGTGCCAGCATGATAAACAGACCCATGCCAACCACCTCCTGGCGAAATCTTATCTGGATAGCTCGTCTTAGCTCGTCGAATATATACTTTGCGTATGATATATATGCAAATAGGTGAGCATGTACCCCTTTTTTTCGCATAAAATTGGACATGCAGAACAATATTCGCTAGACTTGCCTTTCTGAGCTTTGCTAGAATGGGCGACAGGATTGAGAGGAGAGATGGGGTAATGGCGAATTCGTGGATGGATGGAGGCACTTGGAGAGGCTTCCATATTCGATATCTTGCCATCTTATCTGTGTCGTTTGCTGTTTTACAGGCAGTCGCTTATTATACAGTTCATTATCCGCTCATGTTTAGTTCAGAGTTTGCCATGATTCTCATGATGTGGCTCATTATTCCGCGTTTGACAGAACGTCGATTGGCCAATACGTTTGCGGGTGTCACAACTACGTTTCTGCTTGGATTGATTTTGCAGTTTACAATTGGTCTGGAAATTACGGAAAAAGGTGGTATATGGTATACTTTAGGGCAAAATTTGCTGATTTTCGTCGTCGCCTTGGCACTCAGTTATCTCTATTTACGCGTTTCCATATGGAGCGACAGAAAAAAAGCAGAGTTAGAGAAACGCCGGGCAGAAAAATCATCAAGCGCTCAGACAACTGTAGCACCCGTCCGTGTTCATCGAATTAAGAAACGCCGCCATCCTGGACGGCGCAAAAAGTAAAGTCATACAAAAAGATGTCATGAAGGTCGTGTCAACTCACGTAAAAATCTTACCGAAGAGAGATGGCTAACTCATTTAAAAATCTAACCCATCCCCGATTCCGTTGAAGTGGGAGGGGTGAATGGCCGTAGGCCAGAGGGGAGGAGCGAAGCGGCTTCCCCTTTTTTTGTGTCTGTGGAGCTTGTGGGCAACTTGAAGAGTTGTCCATCAAATCCACAGACCGAATGTTTTGGCCTCAATAGGAGTCCCGAGTGCCGTTTCGTTTGTCGTTGTCGATCCCCCTGGAAACCGGTGCGGGCAGCGGAGCAGGAGCAAGGTTCGCCCCGCCTAGTCC
>NZ_FRAF01000005.1 GCF_900142255.1 Alicyclobacillus tolerans
GGGTTTAATAAATCCGTGACAGCTTGACTGTCAAAACTTCGCAAATACATGAGATTTGTCCCGTAGAATAGGGATAGTTGGAGAATGTGCTCCTCCAGATCCGCTTCACCGCCGGGGTGATCTTTTGCGTTTTATTATTGAGCAATCCGATGAAGTCATTGTTACCCATTCAGGTATGGCGTTGATTGGGTTGCTCCTTGAAAAGACTCGAATCGGCGAACGTCTCAATCAAACACGGTTAGACGGCATGGGAACTCCAGAAATCCTGAACCGGGACATTGCACATGCGTTTATTGGCTTGCTTTGCCAAGGCAAAACCGACTTCGACCACATCGAACCCTTCCGGGAGGATGATTACTTCCTGGATGCACTGCAGATTCAGAGTGTACCCTCCAGCCCCACATTACGCCAACGCATTGACATGGCTGCTGGAAATGACAGTGACGAAAATATCACCTTTTGCCATGCGCAAGATAGCAAATCGGATTTCATCATCAAGCGAAACCTGCGAAAGGAATACGTCGATGCTTGCCTCATCACGGTGCAACAAACTAGCCCTGCACTTCGTTGTCGGGGCTTATTATCTGTTACGTGTGATTGGTCAGGAAAGCCTAAAGCGCTGTGAACCACCGCTGCGTAAGAAGGAAGAACGTCGTCGCATCCGGAAAGTGATTGAAACTTGATGACGTTGGTTACGAAGGTAAAGCGGGCACTCTATGCAGATAAAACTGAAACTGTGCCAAGACAATCGGTGACTCCCCGCGTTTCGAAGGTTGTATCTGGCATTGTTATGAAGACAAGGTGGTCGTCGAACTGGAATTTCAATACACCAACCAATAAAGGGAAATTTTAGGATTATAGTTTGAAAAGTTCAGAATGCCTCCTCATATAATCACTCATGACAGCACAACACATCTGGAGGACGTCGTAAACGCCAAATTCCTGTATCTCAGTGCATAAGAACGAGGTAATTGTTCAAGTCGTCACGTATTAAGGGACTTATTAAAGTAAGAAATTATAATATTTTTAAATTTTTTCGCACTGAAATTTCATTTTATACTGAAAATAAAAGGTGTGAGATTTCAATTCTCATTCAAGTTTTCTTGCTTATAATATGTCTACTCAACAAGTCAAATTGCAAAAAGTATAAAGTATATTGATAAATCGATAAACAAGTGAGGGACAGTCAAATGGAACCTACTCCATCTGCGGCAGAAGAAATCATTCAGCCGCTACGCAAGTCACGGAAGAAATGGCTCTACACGGGAGCCGCCGTAATTGTTGTATTAGGTGTTGGCATACCCATAGCACTAGCCAAAACGAGATCGCACACAACCATACCAGCAAATGATTGGTATACCGTAGGCTATGGAAATGTGATGCAAACCATCAGTACTTCTGGTACCATCGTTGCTCCTACAACCATAGATTTGGATTTTCAAGGCACGCAGTCCGTTGTGACTTCCATCCCCGTGCATATTGGAGAAAAAGTGAAAGCAGGTCAAATACTCGCCACAGAAAACGATCAAACAGAACAAATTGCTGTTGCACAAGCACAGTCCACAGTCTCTGAAGCAGAAGCATCCTTGCAATCTGCAGAAGCAAAATTACAGCAAGATGAAGAAGGGGTTACCCCAACACAATTGGCGCTCGATAAAGAAGCTGTCACGAAAGCGCAATCCAGTCTTCAAGAAGCGAAACAACAATATCAGGATCAACTTGCTGCCTATAATGACCGTACCAGTGAAGAACAAGCTGTGCAAAGTGCACAAGCTGCTTTGACGCAAGCTGAAGATGAATTAAATCAACCCAGTGATCAAGTCTCACTGGATGAGCAGAAGTTGCAGGATGATGAGGCTGCACTCCAGCAAGATCAGCAACAGTTGCAAGACGCCATTGCGCAGTATGGCAATATTACCGAGTCAGAGGTGCAAAACGCCTATCAAGCCTATCAAACGGCTCAGGAAACTGCGAATTATTGGGCCAGCCACTACACTGGAAATAATCCTTACGAAGCGCAGGTAAGTCAAACACAGACTCAGTACCAACTGCTTGAGACTGGGTACAACGCTATTCAGCAAGCACAGCAAGCAGTGAACAACGAACAACAAGCAGTTCAGATGGATGAAACCACATTGCAGAACGATCAAGCCAGCCAAACTAGTAATCAGCAGAAGTTAGAACAGACGGTTCAAGAAGATAAGCAAGCGTTGCAGTTGGCAGAAGAACAGTACAATAATCCCATCAGCGCCAAACAAGCGCTCGATAGTGCGCAAGCTAACGTTACACAGGCCCAGGAAGCATTACAGACAGCCGAGTTGACTCTGCAAAATGACGAACAACCAGCTACTCCAGCTACAATAGCCCAGGATGAAGCGAGTGTGGCCAGTGCGCAAGCGCAAGTGCAAAATGCTGAAGCCAGTTTGCAAAATGCTCAACTCAATGAGTCAGAAACGGTCATTCGTGCGCCCATCTCTGGCGTGATAACCGCCATCAATGGCGTGGTGGGTGAAACAGCCAGTGAAGGTGAAGCAAGCAAGGCCAGTTCATCCAGTTCTTCCGGCTCCGGTAGTGGAACAGGATTGATTGAAATGGCCGATTTGAATCCTGACGATCTCGCTGTTCAACTGGATGTGGCTGAATCGCAAATCGGCAGCGTGCACCCGGGTGAATCAGTGCAGTTCACAGTTCCTGCTTATCCTAACCAAACGTTCACGGGTACCATTACACAAGTTTATCCCACACCCGTACAAAGTTCTTCCGTTACCGAATATACGGTGATGGCCGCTGTAAATAACGACAACGGCAGCCTAAAAGCTGGAATGTCTGCAAGTGCAACGATAGACACAGCTTCAGCCAACCATGTTCTGAGTATTCCAGCCATCGCGCTTCATCAACTAGGTTCCATTGAGGGTGTCTATGTAGAAACAGGTACTGGAAATCGTACAAATTCAAGCAAAAAATATAGTCATTTTGCCAATAGTCAGGAAAAATCAGGCAAGTCACCATTCAGTGCTGGTTTGCCGGCGGGTGTGCATTTCCAACCTGTCCAAGTGGGATTGATGGGAACCAATACCGTACAAATTACAAGTGGGTTAACGGCAGGTGAAAAAATACTGCTGGTTTTGCCAGGGCAAACTGCAGCCGCTATTGTCAATAGTCAAAGCAGCGGATTCCACTTTGGCGGCGGCTTTGGTGGCGGTGCTGGATTTGCTGGTGGAGGCCATGGTGGCAACGGCGGCGGAGCCGCTGGAGGGAAACAGGGATGACAGTGCTATTAGAGATTCATCAACTTGTCCGCACTTATCAAGTGGGGGGGCAAGAAATTCGTGCACTCAGCGGTGTCAACCTGACCATTCAGCGTGGTGAATATGTCGCCATTATGGGACCGTCAGGAAGTGGCAAATCCACTATGATGAACATGATTGGTTGCCTGGATGTACCTTCCAGCGGAACATATCGTTTGGACGGTTATGACGTATCCCGTTTATCCGATGACGAGTTGGCCATCTTGCGAAACCAGAAAATTGGTTTTGTTTTTCAGAACTTTAATCTATTGCCCAAAACAACAGCTCTGGAAAATGTGGAGTTACCCATGCTCTATGCGGGAATTTCACCGCGTGAACGACGTCAACGAGCTATGGAGGCTCTAGAGCGTGTGGGGTTGGCAGAACGTATGCATAACCGTCCTAATGAATTGTCCGGCGGTCAGCAGCAGCGTGTATCCATTGCCCGAGCTTTGGTAAATAAGCCTGTCTTATTGTTGGCTGACGAGCCTACAGGCGCTCTCGACAGTCACACAACGGAAGAAATTTTGCAGTTATTTGCGGACTTGCATGCGCAAGGCAACACCATTGTTTTAGTTACGCACGAGCCTGAAGTCGGTCGCCGAGCCAAGCGCATCATTCGCTTCCGCGATGGTCGTGTAGAGTCGGATACAGCCAATGATATGGAAATCAAACAACCCGTCGCAGCAGCCGAAGCCATTCGGCAGGGTCAGGATGGGGGAAGTCGCTGATGATGCTTGAGATTATGCGTGTGGCTTGGAGAAGTGTCAAAGCCAACAAGATGCGTTCTTTCCTTACCATGCTCGGCATCATTATTGGTGTAATGGCCGTGGTGCTCAGTTCTGCCATTGGCATGAGTGCTAAAAACGGTGTCACCAGCCGTATTGAGAGCCTCGGTTCCAACGTACTTACCATTATGCCCGGTTCCACATCAGTTGGTGGAGTGAACCAAGGCTATGGGAGCGCATCCACTTTGACAATTAGCAACGCCACAGCCATTCAACAAGACGATCCCGATGTGGCGATGACAGCGCCGCTTGTTTCACACTCGGCACAGGTCGTTTTTGGGGCCAACAATACCAATACCGCTATAGAAGGCACTAACCAAAACTATCCCGCGATTAAAGATGTCAGTATGGCGCAAGGTAGCTTCTTTACGTCGGAAGACGTTTCCAAAGCAGCCAATGTTGCTGTTCTCGGCAGTCAGGTGGAACAAACGCTTTTTTCTGGAACTGGCGTCAATCCGGTGGGACAAACCATAGATATTGCCGGAATTCCTTTCACTGTTATTGGTGTGGCAGCCTCGCAAGGAGCGAGTGGTTTTGAAAATGAAAACGACGCGATAGCCATACCCGTGACAACCGAGCAGAACTTGTTGACCGGATCGGACACAGTCAATGAAATTTTGGCATCGGCCAAATCGGCTAACGTCATGAATCAGGCGCAGTTGGAAATTGAATCGACGTTACGCGTTTTGCACCAACTGTCTCCCAGTACAGCCGATGATTTTCAAATTATTAATCAGGCTACCATCCTCTCCGCGTTGTCAGGGGTGACTCAGATACTGACCGATCTTCTCGATGGCATTTCAGCTATTTCGCTTTTGGTTGGTGGGATTGGCATTATGAACATCATGCTTGTCTCAGTGACCGAACGTACCCGTGAAATTGGTATTCGCAAGGCCATTGGAGCAAGGCGAAGTGTCATCTTGACACAATTTCTTCTGGAATCTTTAGGTCTGTCGCTATCCGGAGCAGTGATTGGCTTGCTTTTGGGTACGGCTGGGGCTTTGACGGTTGGTGCTGTCAGCCATACTGGAAATTTGCTCTCACCGGGTGCCATGATATTGGCAGTCATTTTCTCCATCTTGATAGGTTTGGTGTTTGGTGTGTATCCGGCGCGCAAGGCGGCAAATCTTAAGCCCATTGACGCGTTGAGATATGAATAAAAGTGAAAAAGGATTCAGGGAAAGGAAGAAACCACCAGAGCTTGTGAGAACGGACACAGGGGCTGGTGGTTTCATCATGTCTAATGACAAACTGTCTTTTATCCTTTCAACATCGATTTGAGAACAAAACCTACGTTGGCCGGACGTTCTGCCAAACGGCGCATGAAATAGCCGTACCAGTCGGTGCCGTAAGGAATGTAAACTCGTACTGTGTAACCTTCTGCAGCTAGTTGATCTTGTAGGTCCGAGCGAATACCGTAGAGCATTTGAAATTCAAACTGTTGACGGGGAATCTGATGCTCTGCCGTAAACCGTTTGACGTGTTCAATGATCTTCTCGTCATGACTGGCTACGGCCGCATAATTTCCTAGAGTCAAATGTCGCTCAATGATGCGAATATAATTGGCGTCTACATCTTCTTTTTTCGGGAAAGCCACACTTTCAGGTTCTTTATAGGCTCCTTTGACGAGCCTCAGGTTTGGGTGAAAAACATTCAAATCTTCAATATCCTGAGCGCTTTTGTAGAGATAAGCCTGAATGACCAAACCTACCGTTTCGCCATATTCCGCACGCAGTCGTTTGAAAATGTCAATGCTGATCTCGTTGTGTGCATAATCTTCCATGTCTATTCGGACAAAATTGCCATGTTTTTTTGCAGTGTCGAGGATGCGGTGCATATTGTCCAGGCAAAGATCTTGCGAAATATCCAGACCTAGCTGAGTCATTTTCAAGGAAAGATGAGACTGTACGCCAGCCGCGCCAATCGCGTCAAGTGCCGCAACACACTCGTCAGCCGCCATCCGAGCTTCTTCTTCGCTAAAAACAAACTCGCCTAAGTGATCGAGCGTGGCCACAATACCACGGCGGTTAAAGTCACGAACCTTTTGGATAGCGTTTTCAATATTATCACCAGCGACAAAACGACTGGCCCCCAGCCGCATGCCATAAGCCTGTGCAGCCTTATTGGCGGCACGATTTTTAGCTAGGAACAAGAATGTGTTGCGCATTAAGGCTTCCATTGAATATCCCTCACTTTCAATGAGATACAAGTGATTAAAATTAAACATATTTATAAAAAATGATTATAAATTATACACATGATGATTGTAACTTTTCTCTTTTCAAAAGGCAACTAGGAAATTAACGAAGGATAGCCTATATTGAGAGCGTGTACATTTTGCATAATGGACGGTGCTTAAAAATGGTCAGCCATTCAGATAAGGAGATGTTTTCCTTTTATAAAGTGCTGTTGGACGCGCTGCCCGAAGCCATCACTATGGTGAATCGCGAGGGGGAAGTGCTTGCCTGGAATCAGGCGGCGGCCAAACTGTACGATATCTTGCCAGAACAAATTATTGGTCAGCCCATCGGTCAGTTTTTTCAACGCGGTTCCCTGATGCTCTTTCAGGTCATGGAAAGTGGCTTGCCTGTCTACGGAGTGTACCATCAACCTCGACCGGACAAGCATGTCTACATTCATACCGTTCCGGTTCACAACAGAGAAGGCCATTTGGTGGGTGCCATCTCCATGGAGCAGGATATTACTGATTTAGTTCGACTCAGTGAAGAACGATACGCACAACAAAATGGCAATCTGGATGAAGATTGGCAAACACTACTGGATACTCAAAATCATGCCTTGAGGGAAGTTATTCATTTTTTAGATAAAATAGACAAACTGCGACCGGATGCTCCACTGCTCCTCTTGGGAGAAAACGGATCGGGCAAAGAATGGCTGGCACGCTGGATTCACACTGCAGCGAAGCGTAAGGGGCCGTTTGTGATAGTGGATTGCCAAGTGCTTCCGGAAGGCATACTAGATATGGAGCTGTTTGGACAATCTGCAGAATGGTACACATCTCAGAGCAGTGAAAAAGCAGGTAAGTTGGAAACGGCGGGGCAAGGGACGCTTTTCTTGCGCAATGTGGATAAAATGGCGGAAAAAACTCAACTCAAACTGGCGCAGGCTCTGCAATCGGGAGGATTGGCCAAAACGGATGGGCAATGGTTGCCGATGACTTGCCGAGTCGTTGGTGCCGCCCATGTAATGCCGGATGCGGACGTGTCTGAAACGCTGGTCTCCAATTTGCGATTTCTCTTCTATGAGTTACGAGTACCATCGCTGCGGGAAAGGAAAGAAGATATCCCAGCTATTTGTCATTTCTATTTGGCGCAAGCGGCCAAACGTTTTGCTAAAGGGTTGCCGCAGCTAAGTCCTGAAGTCATGGCAGCACTGACGAACTATCATTGGCCGGGCAATTTGCCGGAATTGCGGAGGGCTATGGAATGGATGTTGTTGAATGCTGGAGAAGGTCCGCTGACACTTGAACATCTGCCGCGCGAGTTGCGTCCCATGACTGTAGAACAGTTGACCGATTTGTCGCTGCCGCTCAATGACTATGCGCAGGAGATGGAACGCAAGCGGATTGTCGCAGCGTTAGAACAGACATCCGGCAACAAAGCGCAGGCAGCTCGTCTGCTGGGAATATCCCGAGGGGCGTTGTACTACAAAATGCGCCAGTACCATCTGACGGAATATTAAAAAAATACATCACTTCTACTTGTGCGCGTTGAATGTATTCTTTATAATCTGAAATCATGTATAAAATTTAGACATAGAATAATAAGGTGTCTAAATTTAAACATGATAAAGAGTTCCGCATTCCTCGGGGAGAAAACGCTTACGTATGCGTTTGAGGATGCGGAACTGCTTTGCCCATCTGCGTGCAGGAATGGGAAAGCGCAGGTTTTGGAGATTGCGCGCAGAAGAAAAAAGTCCTAAGGGGCAATTTTTAAGAAGGGGAGGATTAGATTGCCGAGTCAAGACAAAAAGCTCAAAAAGAACTTGTCCATGCTTGATCTGACCTTAATCGGCATTGGAGCAGCCATTGGTTCTGGTTGGTTGTTTGGCGTACAGTATGCGGCCAATGATGCAGGACCGGCTGCCATTGTAGGTTGGGCCATTGGTGCAGTAGCACTCATTTTTATTGCGCTCGTTTATGCGGAGTTGTCTTCCATGTTGCCGGCTGCTGGCGGTGTCGTGCGATACCCAGATTATTCTCACGGGAGTATTTTGGGATTTTTAATGTCTATCGCTACCATCATTGCCTATTCCACCATTCCGCCCATTGAAGCGGAAGCTGCTGTGCAATATTTAGCTCCTAAGGCGTTTTTCAATGCCAAATCAGGATTGCCCAATTTTACCGGTTGGCTGATTGAAGCTCTGCTTGTGGTACTCTTTTTCTTGATGAACTATTATGGAATTAAAATTTTGGCTCGTATCAATAATGTCGTGACGATTTTTAAAGTGATTGTCCCGCTTTTGACTTTTATCACATTAATTTTCAGTATTCATGTATCGAATTTTACTTCAAAAGGTTTTGCGCCCTATGGATTTCATGGCATTTTGACAGCTGTTGCTACTTCGGGCATCATCTTTTCCATGCTTGGTTTCCGGCAAGCTGTGGACATGTCTGCTGAGGCAAAGAATCCTGGACGAGATGTGCCGCGTGCCATCATTCTGGAATTGGTGATTGTAGCCATTGTCTATATCTTGGTGCAAGCTGTTTTCATTGGCGCCGTACCAGCACATGCTTTTCAGCATGGATGGGCCAAACTGTCCTTCCAGGGTCCTTTGGTGGACGTTTCCTTGATATTGGGACTGACATGGTTGGCATGGTTTATGGAGGTATCAGCTGTAGTCTCGCCACTCGGAGCAGGTTGGGTTTATTTCGCTTCTACAGCGCGGGCAGTGCTGGGCTTCTCCAATAACGGATATTTCTTTAACTTATTCTCCAAGGTAGACGAAAAAACAGGAATTCCACGTGCAGCCATGTGGTTGACATTAATTTTAGGTATCATCTGGACAGGTCCATTTCCCATTTGGAGTAAGTTGGTGGCGTTTTGTTCGAGTGCCTCCGTGTTGACTTACGTTGTTGGTCCGGTCAGTGCAATGGTTTTTCGACGGCACGCTGCCGATGCGCATCGGCCGGTTCGTCTGGGTGGGTTGCCTGTCATTGCTATTCTTGCTTTTATTGTAGGGAGCAATATCATCTATTGGACGGGTTGGAGCAATGTGCAACCACTGATTATTCTAGAATTTATTGCGCTCGTTGTTTTCTTCCTCTTTTCGCTGTTTGCACCGCGTTTGCGTGAAAATCTAGGGAAATCGTTTGTATCTTCCATCTGGATATTGGTTTATATGATCTTCATGTACGTGGTTTCATACTATGGTAGTTTTGGCGGCAAGGGCAAGTTGGCCTATCCTCTGGATATCATTGTGGTTGCAGTGGGTTCAATTATTTTCTACTTCTGGGGTATTGCCAGTGGTCGCCGTACAGCGTCATTGGAGACTGCAATTCAGGAAGCGTCTGAACATACGTCAACAAGCACGGCCAATCTATAAACATGCGAAGATAAGACGGCGTGTGGTTGCTGGAGGACGGAGGGGAGAATCAAGTGGTTGTATTGACAGCACGTTACGAGTGTAAACCTGGTACGTCTGAACAAGTGCAGGCGGCATTGATGGAGATGAAATCACTGGTTCAAAAGGAGAGTGGCTGTCTGCTCTATTTAGTCAATCGCTCGCTGGAAAATCCCGACGTCTTTCTGCTCTTTGAACAATATGAAAATGAACAGGCCTTGGAGGCTCATGCAGAGACGGACTATTTTCAGCGACTGGTGAAGGATACAATTTTACCGCTTTTGGCTAAACGAGATCGGGAGTTGTATCGTCCTTTGTAAAGCGCTGTTTACCTAACTGTGTGACCATTCCTCCATGAAGTAAATATGCATTGAATTTCAAAAAATGTAAAAAGGCGCGTTGGCTTTTGGGCGAAACGCCCTTTTTTTGCGCATCCATCAGGCATCAGTTGCCATTTATTATGGCTGATGTTGAGAGGAGACAGGGTAGAAGCGCATGGACACAGCCATCTTTGCTGCTTCCAAGGCGCTGCGATAATCCCAGCACTCATAGAGCGTGGAACCAAAGACCCATTCGGCAGCCGTGTGATTTCCGTCCCCAGTGATATTTACAGCCAGTGTACCCCGCGTTTCTGGTAGCAGGTTTTGATTGAAATAGTTTACCAATTCTTTGGCGACAGAGATGGCTGTAGGATTTGTGCCTTCGACTTGCAAAGTCCATTTGCCTTCATGCCAAACGATAAGGGAGTTATCGGGTTGCTGATAATCTGTGCCAACCATGCCATGACCGAGATGGATGTGGCTCTGTGAACTGCCTGCAGGTGGCTCGATATAGGCAGGGGCTACGTCGCCTGGATTGGACTGGTACAACTGTTGAACCGCTGCAGAATCGGACTTGTATTGGTTAGCGCCAAATCCTCCTATCAGTTGAGCTAACCCTGCATTCAGCGATGCTTGAAGTGCGGGGCTGTTGAGCGGCAACGGCTGCTTGGTCCATTGTAAAGTGACGTTGTACTGGGTCTGTCCGGCTTGAGCTAAGGCGCCTATAGACCATTGGTTAGATTCAGGGTGGTAAATAGGCAGGGTGGGTGCCATGGGTTGGATTTGAGTGCGGTTTTGAATAAAACGCATAGCTTCAGAAATCGACGGCAACCATTTTTCCTCCTGAGATGTGGAATGAGTAGGAGGAACAGCGTACGTTTGCTGGGTAGCTGTGGATATAGGTTTGGGTTTGTTTTCTTTGGATTGAACAGGTTTGGTTGGGTTTGCACATCCCGTAGTCGCGGTGAACAGAGCGCAACAGGAAAATAAAATCCATTTTCTTTTCATTTTTGATCCCCTTTACCTTCCATACACGAGTTTGAAGTCTCACCAATATACTGGATTAACGCCTGCATCAGGGAGGGTTGCGTCTTGACGTACGCCATTCAGGTTGATTTGTCGGAACGCAAATTATCTCTCTATAAAGATGGGAAATTGGAAAAAACGTACCCGGTGGGAATTGGTAAAATGCTGACGCAAACACCCGTTGGCGATTACATGATTGTCAATAAGGAACCTAATCCTGGAGGGCCTTTTGGTGCGTATTGGCTGGGTCTTTCCAAACGCCACTATGGAATCCATGGTACCAATCGGCCCTCTTCGATTGGTAAAGCCGTATCCAAAGGCTGCATCCGCATGTATAACCAAGATGTTTTGGAATTGGCTCAAAAAGTCCCTATAGGCACAACTGTGAAAATCCGCCCCTAACAGAAAGCGGTTAGAGGCGAGAGATGACAGCAGAAAGAATAGCTGATTGAATTAGACGGCGGCCAGAGCTTTTTCAATGTCTGGTTTGATACTTTCTGGAGACGTATTCGGACTGTATCGGTGAATCGTTTGACCGTCGCGGCCAACGAGAAATTTTGTGAAATTCCACTTAATCGATTCTGTGCCAAGTGCGCCTTTTTCTTCTTTTTTTAGATATTGAAAAAGTGGATGGGCGTTTGGGCCATTGACTTCCACCTTGACAAACATTGGGAATGTCACGTGGTAGCGTGTCTCGCAAAAATTGCGAATTTCCTCTTCATTGCCAGGTTCTTGACCCCCGAATTGGTTGCACGGGAAGCCAAGAACAACCAATCCTTTGTCTCCGTAAGTTTCATACAGTTTTTGCAGTCCCTCGTATTGCGGTGTAAATCCGCATTGACTTGCCGTGTTGACAATCAGCAACACCTTGCCCCGGTACATCTCCATCGATTGTTCTTCACCATCAAGGGTTTGGACTGAAAAGTTATAAATGCTCATGGATAGCACGCTCCTTTTCCTTATTGTCCAGAACCGTAAGTGGCGCCGGTTGTGGACGATTCATTTTGTGGCAAATCGGAAGGCGGAGTAACGGGCGTGTTGTTATAGGTATAGGTAAGCTGCAAATCAATATTCGCCTCGATTTGTTTGATATAAGCGGTCATTTGCTGACCTAGACTCTTGCCAAACATATTAGGTGTAATGGAGAAACTCATCTGGGCCGTTTCTTTTGACAATTTTGCGTTGTCTCCTTGCCCGCTGACCGTCAAATGAAGTTGCATCTTGGTGGTTTGAAGAATGTGATTTAACAGATAGAGCATTTGCGAGCTTGACAAATTTTCCTGTCCTGCCAATCCACTTAATCCACTTTCCGAGAAAAGCAAAGACATGTAACGTTCAAGGCTGCTGGTGTCGAGTTGAGCTGCATAGGTAGTCGTATCGCCTCTGGTAGCAGTGATGTGGATGTTGCGCAGCATGGAAAGCGACAAATCAGCGCCCAGTTCCGGATTTTCCTCCAATTTAAGCAATTTTTCCGAGATGGTGGATTCCATCCACTGTCCTTGTCCTTGGGTCGATCCGCTGCTGTTCAACATCCTCTCATAGAGATGATTGCCTTGAATGTAAACTTCTGAACTCTGTGGGGGTATCGTACTGTCTTGCATCTGCGTCGTTACTTCGGCCAACTCTGCTCTTTGACCCGCCACCTTGCCGACTTCCATCTTCGTTTGTATAGTTAAATTTTCAGACGTTGGCATACTTTGCTGGGCTGATTTCAAATCGTTTATCGCAGTTTGGGTCAGTTGTGTTTGCATGTGCAGATGTTCTATGGCGTTGGCTTGGTAAAAAGGACTGCTTGATGTATCGGTCAACGCGATTTTTAAAGATTGCAAGCTGGGACTGTCTGCTTGCCATTGACTGCCGTTAAAAGATACCTGCCAACCTAGAGCCTGTACAACGCGGTCCATATCGGTCATGTTGACAAAAAAGGTCGTCTTGTGTGAAAACGGATCGACCCGATTCATACCTGGCAATATAGCGATGGTGGTGCCGTTGACAACCACTGGAACACCTGCAACGGCAAGCTTTCCAATAGGTTGTAATTGTAATCCTGGCAAATGAATGACCCACGAACCTGCTTCCCAATGGGAGGATATCCCTGCCCGCTGTAAATCATGAATCAAGTACCATAAGGGCAAGTAGGTTTCACCATGCAAGGTGACACTGCCTGGCATGTGGATGGGATAGCCGTCTGCCAGGGCGTATGGAGCAGGACTCATTTGCGGCATGGGTGATGCCATGGCACTGGTAGAGCACATGCCCATCACACAGAAGGTTCCCATTAATCCTAGTAGGCTTTTTTTCAAACCCATTCTCCCCCAATCATCTATCGTAGGCGCAGTATACTTCATCTTCCTATGTTTTTTCTTCTTCAAATATATCAGTTGAAATCTTGTTTGTCTTTCGATTTTTCAGGAACAAGTCAGATAGCAAACACTAGAGCAGGACAACCATTTTTGCTGCGTCATCATTCGCTTCTGACTCAACGGAGGTGTACAATAAAAAAGATTGAAAATATTTGCTTATGGAGGGGTATGATGACCAGCATCAACAGTTTGACCAGTACAGCAAAACTGAACAATGGTGTGGAGATGCCCTATGTAGGTTTGGGTGTATGGCAATCCAAACAAGGCGGCGAGGTTGAGAATGCGGTTCGAGCCGCCCTTGAATTGGGTTACCGCCATATAGATACAGCAGCAGCTTACGGCAATGAGGAAGGTGTTGGCCAAGCGATTCGCGACAGCGGCGTAGCCCGTGAGGAAATTTTTATAACCACGAAACTATGGAATAACAGCCACGGTTACGAAAAAGCTCTGCAAGCCTTCGAAGTCAGCCGTAAAAAGCTGGGGGTTGATTATGTCGATCTCTATCTTATCCATTGGGCGATTGAAGGGAAATATTTAGAATCTTGGCGCGCTTTTGAAAAGCTGCTGAAAGATGGATATGTCAGAGCTATTGGTGTCAGCAATTTTGAGCCTAAACATCTCCAGGATATTATGAATCATTTTGAAGTGGTTCCGGCTGTCAACCAGGTAGAGTTTCACCCTTATCTGACGCAGCGCGAGTTATACGAGTTTTGCCGCCCTCATCACATTCAATTGGAAGCTTGGTCGCCTCTGATGCGTGGTGGCGAATTGTTGAACCATCCGTTGATTCTCCGTTTGGCTGAAAAATATTCGAAAACGCCAGCACAAATTGTATTGAGATGGGATTTGCAGCAAGAGGTAGTTACCATACCCAAGTCGGTGAGACGCGAACGTATTGCGGAAAACGCTCAGTTGTTCGATTTTCAGCTTAGCCAAGAAGAAGTTGCTGAAATCACGGCCCTCAATCGCAACCAACGCAGCTTCGAATACGATCCTAATCATGTGGATTGGGGACTGGAATGAACTTGTCTGAGCAGAATCAGCGATACCATTGCTGTGCAACTTGCCAGCATTTTCGCGCGGAAAATCTTCGCAAGCAACAACTCTCCAGCCCGCAAGAGGCTGGAGACTCGCTTGCAGAGAAGAAATCACGCGTACGTACGTATTGCGCCCGTCTTGGCTATGAAACGCGCAGTTTCTATCAATTTCGTTGCTGGACACCTCGACCAGACATTATTGCGCGTATGAAGAAGAATTCTGCCGAGTAAGCAACTTCGTCAGCGCATCCACCAGCTTTTCCAGACAAGCCTCATCGAGACAAGGATTATTGAAATCCATGGCGAGGGTCATTAATAAATTCTAAGCTGCCACAGCGCTCGCATGCGAAGACGTGGACAGCTACATTTCTTTCTAACGCGGTATTGATAAACTCTTCATCTCTGCCTCCCAAGAGCAAATCGCCAATGAGACCTGCCCCTCGGCTGACACCGCCGGTTCGCAAAACATGGGCGCCATGATAGCGCATGGGAATGTGGCAACGTAAGCATTCATGGTCTCCTTGATAGTTACCGTTTGATGAATTGCCTTCCATAGCACGAACGAGGTTATCAAAAAATCCCATTTTTTCTCCTCCTTCATCCCTCTTTCATTATGATTCTATCATGACCATGGAGAGTCAACGCATGTTGCAATTTGTCCACAAATTTGATTTTTTTAGTCCTCTTGGACAAGGATTTTCATCGCTTGTCTAGAATCGAAAAAAAGGATTTGTGAATCGTTTCATACAAATTTTCAAGGTTTGATTTAAAAATTCTCCAATTTTATCATCGATATAGAGTAAAATAAGACACTGTATTTAAAAGTGCTGGATAACCAAGCTAATCACTGTATATTGAGGAGGAAACCATGTTAGAGTCTATTTATCACCTATTTCCGGCTACCATTCACCCTATGGTCGTACATTTCACAATTGCCATCAATTATCTGTCATTGCTGGCTGGATTCATTGGCGTGTTTCGTCCAGGAGATAGATTTTACGCGCGGTCTTACACCTATCTCCTCATATTGGCCATTTTATCCACCATTGCGGCAGGAGTTGCTGGTGTCATCAGTGAATCCTATCTAGTTCATATTTCTGCTGGGGCAAGAGCTATGTTGCCTGTGCACAGAAAGTTTGGTGAATTGACGGGAGTGGCTCTGGTCATTGCTCTGGCTTTCCAATGGCTACTAGCTCGCCGTAAAGATAGAATTTCTTTACTCGCATTTCTCTTTAGTATTGTAGCTGCGGTTCTGGTAACAATTACCGGTCATTTAGGAGGAACCATGGTCTACCATTACGGACTTGGCGTTCATACTTCTATCAAAGGTTAACGATGATTGGACGTTTCCATTGTCCATCGGGGTGGTTTTCACTATCAGCGGCCACCCCTTCTTTAACCGCAGTCAGGATATTTTAAGGAAGTGGTTTTTTTGAAAGGCAAGCAAGGTTACAAGCCTGGGAAAATCATCATGAAAAAACACTCAAGCCGTCATAAAAAACGCATGTTAGCTTTGCAGGTGGGCGGACTTGCGGCGCTTGGTCTAGTTATTTTGCGGATTGCCAACATTCAACACGCCATGGGCCATGAATTGCTCACAGCAGCGGCTAAGGTACAAGATGTATCCAAGGTAGAATTGGCTCCACGCGGAGAGATTCTGGATTCTGCAGGACAGCCCATTGCTTATGATGTGCCGGCTTATATGATGGATATTAAAATCTCCGATTTTTCTAATAAAAAAACTTTAGCGCAAAATCTCTCCAAAATATTAAACCTTCCTTATAGTCAAATTTATCCCCTGATTGCTCAAAAGTATGATTGGATTCAATGGAACCAGCCTATTCTTGCGACCGCGAAAGATGCTATTGAAAAATTGTACGGCAATGGAAAGCATGCGACAGATTTCAGTTTTACAGCCACAGAAAAACGATTTTATCCTTTTGGTAGCTTTGCGGCGGCTACAGTAGGTTATGTCGGTCCTAATGGTCAGGGAGTAATGGGGATAGAGGCGGAGGAAAACAAGCTCTTAGAAGGGACTCCCGGAAAAATCGTCTATAAACAAGACGCGTTAGGATTCCCGTTGCCTGGAACGGTGCATACTCTTGTTGCGCCTAAACCGGGGGATTCTGTGGAACTGACCATCAATCCGGTCATTCAAGGTTTTGTCGATCACGTTATGAAAAATCTAAATGCAAAGCTTCACCCTGAGCATGCAACCATGATTGTCATGGATCCCTGGAACGGGCAAATCCTTGCCATGTCCAATCAGCCGGATTTTAATCCAAACCATTACTGGACCGCAACTTCCAACGCTCTCGATCAAAATTGGGGAGTGTCAGCCGCATTTGAACCGGGATCGACATTTAAACTATTTGTCTTGACGGCTGCATTGGCGACTCATTCCATTAACCTCAATCAAACCTATATGTCCGGGAAAATCACCATTGACGGACGAACCATTCATGATTGGAACTACTGGGGTTGGGGTAGAATCAGTTTTTTAAAGGCGCTTGAATACTCTAGCAACGTAGGTTTTGCAAAGATTGCCATGAGGGTGGGTTGGAGTAATTTAATGCATTATCTTCGCCTGTTTGGTCTTACCCAACCAACGGGTATCGATTTGCCGGATGAAGGTGACTCCATTCTCTTCCCGCCTTCACAGGAAGGTAAAATCGAATTGGCTACCACAGGTTTTGGTCAAGGTATTGCCGTGACCCCGATTCAACTTGTGGATGGTGTTTCCGCAATTGCCAATGGTGGAACATTGTATCGGCCTTATGTAGTCCAAAAAATTATTTCTCCACAGGGAAAAGTGATTAAAACCATAGAGCCTCATGTTGTCCGACGCGATATTGCGCCTGCTTCTGTATTGGCAACTGTGCGACACGGTATGATACTCGATGTTTCACAAGGTATTGACAACGCAGCGTATATTAAAGGCTATGAGATTGCCGGGAAAACAGGAACGGCTCAAGTGGTCAATCCAAAGACAGGGAAATTTTATAGTTCCAGGTTTATCACATCTTTTGTAGGCTTCGCTCCTGGGTGGGCGCCGAAAGTGGTTATCTATTGTGCGGTAGACTGGCCTAAATTGCCTGTCAACGATACATGGGGCAGCACAACGGCTACACCAGCCGTACGCCAAGTCATGAAAGATCTAATGAACTACTATGGCATAGCTCCGCGTACGGCTACCTCAGCCCAAACCTCTATGCTGACTCATCCTGCCCAAAAAACTGTCTATATCCAGAACCTGCCCAGTTTAATTGGAGATTCTGTTCAGGAAGCCCAAAAGGTGGCTCATGGTTTAGCAGGGTCGCTTGTGGTCAACGGTAACGGATCAACCATTCTCCGTCAGTGGCCGCTGGCTGGTAGTTCGGTACAAGCTTCTCAACCCATTTATGTCTGGACAAGTACAGGCCGAACTCAAGAAAAAATGCCGTCGATCCGAGGTCTTACGTTAACACCTCTGCTACAACTCTTACACGATTTTGGCTTGCACCCCATCATTTCTGGCTCGGGATTTGTGGTCGGTAGTTCGATTGCTGCTGGTCAGCCCGTTTATCCAGGTGAACAGGTGCATGTATCCTTGCAGGCTCCGACACTTTCATAAGTCAACGCTCAGAGTGCTAGAGTGCAACCACGTGATGCTTGCCCTTTTCATTTCTCTCTATCCTTGTATAACAAAGGAATGGAATGGTGAAGATGACGTCTAGACAAGTCAATGTATAGATTTACATTTCTGGACGTTGGAGGGTACTTTGGATTGCGTGACATTCATGTAAAGCCTGTTTCTTACTATCCATCGGAAAATCTTGAATATCCAATGATGACAGAACCACAACTCATCACTCCCAATGAATTGTTTTACGTTAGAAGTCATTTTGAATACCCTTTTGTGGATGTCCATCAATGGTCGCTTTCCATAGAAGGTATGGTCGTTCAACCCCTTCAGTTAACTTATCAAGATTTACTGAAGATGAACTTGGTTACCTTGCCAGCGACTCTTGAATGTGCAGGTAATAAGAGGTCGTTATGGGACAAGAAAGCGCAAGGTGTTCAATTTGGTCTTGGTGCCATTAGCCATGCTGAATGGAGAGGCGTGCGACTCAAAGATGTCTTAGAACAAGCTGGAATATCCAATCAAGCGAAAGAAGTTGTTTTTCAAGGACTTGATAGTGGCCAGCGTCCGGATATGGAGGAGCAGGTGTTTTTTGAAAGAAGCCTGCCTCTTGAAAAAGCGCTTCATCCCGATACGTTACTCGCACTAGAGATGAATGGCCAACCTCTGCCATTCAAACACGGATTCCCTTTGCGTCTTCTCGTGCCGGGGTACTATGCTATGGCTTCAGTGAAGTGGCTGCATCGTATTCGTGTGGTTCAAGAAGCATTTAAGGGGCCTTTTCAAAGTATCGATTATGTCATTCTAGAGAAACCCAATGATTATCCACATGCCAAGCCTGTTTCTTCCGTTGTCATCAATTCCTCGATAGCTTCTCCAATGGAAGAAGAAGAAATCGCTATTGGCCAGCATGTTATTTGCGGTTATGCCTGGGCTGGAGAGCATTCTGTGAGTAAAGTAGAAGTAAGCACGGATGGAGGGAAACATTGGAGAGAAGCTCAACTGCTCGATCCGGATATAGCGTATTCATGGCGGCGCTGGTCGCTGGATTGGCGTGTTGATCAACCGGGAGTCTATACATTGATGGCCAAAGCGACCAACGAACTTGGCGAATCTCAACCGATGAAAGCGAAATGGAATAGCAAAGGCTATCAAAATGATGCTGTTCACGTAGTACATGTTCATGTCGCCGATGCAAAATTGACAGAGAATTTACTGCACGGAAAGGCTTGATTTTGGTAAAAACTTCCATAGACAGAAAGATTCCAGCGGACAACTCAGTTCACGTTTTGGACATAGACAGACTGCGCTGTGCTAGGCTGTGAATGACTTGTATCCGTGTTGCCTTCTGATCCCTGATTGGAAGGTGATGTTGAAGATGAAGTCGTTGTGATGCTCACACTGGAAGGTGCCACATAATGACCGCGAATGGTCACCAGAGTTCCATAGTGGACAAGTGTCCAAACTTGTGCAGCATGAGCATACGGCAGTTCTACGCAACCAAGGCTCTGCGGGAACCCGTAACTGGCTCGAATAAACCCGTGTATAGCATCGCTTCCGTGAAAATAATTAACATCTGGGATACCGGGATCGACATATTTGCTGCCATTAGGATTTTCTCCACGCATGGTCTGCGATTGAAAGCGTAAATAGATAGCATATGTACCGTCCGGTGTACTCGCTCCAGGAATACCAGTGTTGCAAACAGACTGATAGATCCACTCACCATCTTTCCAGATGCGCAATGTTTCCGGTGCTGGATTTTTGGAAACCAACACGTATGTAAACCGATGCGGATCTGCGACGGCGTTAGGAGAAAGAATAGCTTGCCATACGGCAGGTCCGGCAATTCCATCAATGGTGAGGTTATTGACATGTTCAACCGCAATGACAGCAGCTCTGGTTAATGCGGTATAAGTGTCAGGTTGCCACAAGTTTTGAAGGGTGGAGGGAATATTTCCATATTTCCAAACAAATGTGACTTGTGGTGGATTTTGAATGTTATTCAGAGTAATGTCCGGAGCGCTGCCTTCAATCGTCACAGGCAGATATCCCAATTCAGCTAAACGTTCGTTTAACGCCAGAACTTCAGAACCCGTGGTTCCCAAGCCAAAACTGGGGTATGGTGATGAGGGAGTGACAGAGTTCTGCGGATGGCTGTTGGAAGATTGACTGGTGCTTTGTTGTAAAGAGACCGTCTTCACTGTGGATTGAGTTGGATTTGTATGGTCAGAAGACTGCAAAACTTTAGGGGCCAGAGATTGTGGAACAGGAAAAAGAGATAATCTGGATTTTAAATAAAGTACACCACAACCAGTGGACAAAATAGCCAGACCCAAGGAAACGCCTACAACAGTCAAGCGAGAGAAACGCACATCATTCACCCCGTTTTGTTATCCATATCTATAGAAAAATTTCATGTTACTGGATAGACGTTATGGCGAGCTATTTTGTGACACAAAACTTATACATTGCTGTTGTTTGTCAGAATGGCGTAATGGGCAGGGTGGGTTAACACTCGCAGTTTTCCAGTCGATGTGATGTCGATATAGCGAGCAATGGTTGGCGTTTGCAAATTTTCCACCAAGGTGGACTGCCCGGTTTGCAAATCAAATTTGTAGACGGCAGTAGCTAAACCTTGCTGATTGATAGCGGCGTAATAAAAAGTATTTCCTACGCATCCTATCAAACCAGCGTTTTGCTGGATCAAATGTACGGACCAGTGATTGAGATGGGGACTTTGTGTTAAATATCCAACATTAAATGTTCCGCCGGCGTAATCTTCAAAGTAGAGAATATCTCCCGTTTCTGAAACAGAGATATTGCGGATATCTAAACCGCCAAAATGGGTTTGAAACATATTTCCATCTGTATCGTAGTGATAGACTACACTGCTGCTTGAGTCGGCAATTAAAATGTACATGTCGTTGGTATAAGGACTATCCGTAATTTTAAGAAACTGCGCATTAGGGGAAAGACCAGCAAACGTTTGAATTAAGCGAGTAGAACCTGTCAAGAGATTGGCCGTCTTTAAAACCAATTGGCCATTACCATCATTTTCGCCTACAAAAACTTCATCATTGCGAATCCAGCGCAAAAACGTGATCGGATTGGAAAATGTTTTCGAGTAGAGCAATTTCTCGGTAGATAAGTTTTTGATTTTGAGCGTGCCATTGGAATTGACATAAGCCACATAATTTCGATTGGGTGAAGTCAATACCAAAGGAGAATATAACTTCTCTATAGAGTCTAGATGTTGTTGGGCTATCAGAGATATTTTTTGCTGCTGCTGGTTCAGTTGCAAACTAACCTTTTGTGCTCTCTGTTCGGAATGAATCAATAGAGCATTATAGTGTTGAAAAAACAAAAATTCCGCAACAGCAATGACAGCTGCCACCATGAACATGCGTCTGCCTAAATGTCTTTGTTTCTGCGCATGTTTTTGTGGTTTCTGTTGTTTAGGTATTGCCATGACAGTATGTGAACGTTTTACAGTCCTTGCCATAATCAATCATACCTTTCAATTACCGGCTGGAAAGATTAAGAAAGCAGTGGCGACTTCTCTTTCACCTAACACGTCTGTCGGTTGATTGACAAGTTTCCCGTTATACATCATTGTACTCGATGAACCGCCGTCTAAATTGGCGGCAGTAACAGCTCCAAGTCGCAACATTAAATTTTGCATTTGCAGAAGTGAGGCGCCAATGTCGTTAGGGCCGTGAATACCTCGACCATCCGTCACAATAAAAATCAATGTTCCATCAGATTTTTGTCCAATCACGGTTCGTGGCGCATATCCCCATCCACCATTGCCGTTTTTGATCATTCCTTGTCCATTTTGAACAAGCGTAGGTCCAAAAGTCAGCGCCTGCGTTACATGCAGTTTTTGCAATTGTGACAAGGTGTATGGGCCAGTAATTAATTGACCTTCGTTGGTTAAGGCAATGACGGTTTGGTTACTGGATTGTTGATCGGTAATGACTTTCCCGTCCATAATGGTAATACCTTGAGGCGACCCGCCAGTTCCCCGCCAGTGCTGGACATCCTGAAAAGCTCCGCCGTTAATGCCGCCGATAGCATGGTAATAGTTCAACATTTCACTCAAGGTCATGCCAAATTTACCGATATACTTTGTGACTCCCACTCGAACACGGGTCGGATCGGGAATAAACATAATATCGGCAGTGTATGTGCTGCCGTGATAAGTCTCTATACGGACAGCAGTCGTTTTAGAATGTAGAAAATTTTCTCGCACGACATGCGTTGATGCTTGTTGGATGTCGCGAAGATGAGGTTTTGCCGACTGAATGACTTTTTCAGGAAGTGTATCTAAAGCCAATGGTTCAAGTAAATATCCATGCATGGTGGTTTCCAGTGAATCAATCACATATTGTCGAACTGCTGGAAATGGCCCATGGAAAAGCAAAAGGGAGCCCAACACAAACGCGTACACAACCGCCATAATGCTGTATAAAATGAAACGGACGGCACGTCTTACAAACATAGGATAACGCAACTCCATTTCCTAAAAGTCAAGTTTCATGCTTATCGAAGAGATAAAACAAGAGAGAACCATGTTCTCGATCCGCTCTTAGGGCAACACACCTTCTTCAGGTTGCTTGTAAGCAAAGGAGTGCAGCCAGGCAGTTGCTTGAAAATGATCGGAAAGCCACTGACTTTGAGGGAAATATTCATGGTGCATCTCAAAATAAGCGTTAAAGAGTCGATGCGCAATATGGGACGCTGTAGTCGTACTTGCTCCACCGCCGGGAACCATTACGGCAATAGCAATCTGTGGGTGATGAAAGGGCGCAAAAGCAATGGTCACAGAATCGTCTACGCGTTTGCCATTCAGCACAATTTGTGCAGTTCCCGTTTTTCCGGCTGCATGGTAGGGCGATCCGGCAAATCCTCCTTGATACAGCAAACCGCCTGGAGCATTGGCCATGAGATACATGCCTTGATATACAGCGTGTAAATCTTTGGGATTGAGTTGAATGCGAGCCTGAACTTTCGGATGCATAGTATAGATAGGTTTGCTGCCTGGTGCTCCAGGCACTTCATTGGCCGGGTAAATAGCTTTAAGGATATAGGGTCGATACTTCACGCCTTTGTCGGCAAGTGTCATCACATATTGGGCCATTTCAATCGGCGTAAACTCTTGGGACTGTCCAATATCAGCAAATGCCAAGTCTGGTAAAGCTCCCCAGTTGTTGAAGTACCCATACTTTTTCATACTTGCCTCTGCTTTGAGCAAAGGGTAAGGCACTTCTTCATAATTTTTCTTTGTGTCTTCTTCGTAGAATTGTCCTTTGACTTCTCCGGGAAGATCGATACCCGTTAATTGACCTAGCCCAAACTTGTATTCCCAGCCAAAGATGGTATCCATCGCTTTAACAAATCGAGTTTTAACCCATTGCGTATAGGATTCGTGATTCGGATAGTGCTGGTTTGTCCAGCCGCCAAACCACATGCCCAGTTGATAAAAGAAAGTATCGTCAGAATGCTCAAGGGCTAGAATTACATTGACAGGTCCAAAACCCGGAAGATACCAATTGTGGAAGATGCGGTTACCAATCTTCAAATAGCCTTTATCATCCACTATCGTATTGGGGGTAATCGTTCCCGTCTCCAATCCTGCAAGTGCATTGGCAGGTTTAACAGACGAACCAGGGTATTCAGGGCTTTGAATCGCATTATCAATTAAGGCTGAAGTTTGGTTAAGATATTTTTCATGTTTCATTAAGTTTCCATCCACAAACCAATTTGGATTGTAGAATGGATAACTGACCAAAGCCAATACGGCGCCTGTTTTGACGTTTAAAACTACGGCAGATGCCGAATTAATTTCATATCGCATCACATCGTCTCGTTGAATAAAATCCGAAACAATCTTTTGCGCCTCTGCTTGATAAGCCGAATTGATGGTAAGTTGGATATTATCCCCCGATTGAGGCGGGGGTAATAGACCCAAACTTTTAACACTGCCATTACTGTGTATTAAATACTGCTCATATCCAGCTTTTCCTTCTAAATATTTGTTGTACTCTGCTTCGATACCCGTTTCACCGACTGTTTGGTTATTTAAATAATGGAGTTTATTGACATAATACGATTCATTTTGTGGGGTAATAGGTCCCACGTAGCCGAGAATGTGTCCGGCCAAGTCGCCTAGTGGATATTGGCGTACATAATCAGTTTGAATCTCAATACCGGGGAGTTGATGATGATGTTCAGAAATATAAGAAATGGCGGTATAAGATAAATTTTGTGCAATCCTTACTTGTGGGGATAACGGACTGGTGTTCATTTTTTGTAAAAGTTTCTGAACTGTCGTATGAAAGATGGGAGCCAATAATTCAGCCATTTTCCGATAATCTTGGTGCACATGGGGGACTCTGGCCAGATAGGCATCATAGATATATTGATCGCGTGCAAGTATGGTGCCATTACTGCTGTAAATATAGCCTCGTGGAGGTAAAACGGGAGTGGAGACAACCGCTACATTAGAGGCATCCGTTCGGTATGTTGCGCCTTGCACAACCTGTAAATAACCCATTCGTAAAATCAAACTGGTAAACGCAAGAGTGGTCATGCCGGAAATAAACCAAAGTCGGCTGGCTGGCATTTTTCTCCTAGTTTTGGTCGATCTCTTTTTTGCCATAAGCTCCTCCGCGTTTTGAATAGGAAGATAAAAATATAAATCGATGAAGCGACTCTTTTATCATAATCAAATTTGCATTGAAAATGGTGAGTCAAGAAATGAACAATTTTAAAAACATCTTTTTATCTCAATTTATTGGCTGTTATGATTGGATAGTCTTGGTGCCAGGAGAATAAAGTGTTTGAAATGTATTCTCGATGGATAAGAAAGAAATGTCATTGGGAAACCTAATAGCAAACTTTTGTGAAAAAAATATTGCAAGCATGCACAAGTTTACTTTGGGTTTTAAATTGTGAGGTTGATTCTTCCATAAGGCTTCGATAAGATCGGGTCAGCAAGATAATATAGAAGTTAAAATATTCATATCTACAACTGATTGCTTGGTTTAGCCAGGACTGAAAGAATAAGATGGTTTCGGGTGATGCGGCGTGAGGAGGTCGTCTTTGTGAAAGTTTATATCGTTTATGACAGTGAAAACGGCCATACAGAAGTTTTAGCTAAAGCGATTGCAGAAGGGGCGCGCACTCAACCGCAGGCAGAAGTGTTTTTGCATCATGTCCAGGATGCCAACCCGCGTGATTTGACGGAGATGGACGCTATTATCTGGGGGTGTCCAGGACACTTTGGCACTATTTCGTCTGGACTGAAAGCGTGGATAGATCAATTAGGGCATCTCTGGGCAACAGGCAAATTGGTGGGCAAGGTAGGTGCAGCTTTTTGTACCACTGCAACTGTTCATGGGGGCATTGAAATGACCTTAATGAATTTACTGACGCCCATGTTGCACAACGGTATGATTATCGTTGGCTTGCCAGGCAATGTGCCGGAAAACGTATTGTACGGAAGTTATTATGGTCTTGGTGTAACTTGCCCAGTAGAAGAAGATGCTTCAGCTCCTATGAATGCACCAGCGGAAGAGTTTTTAGTACTCGGTCGCGTCCTTGGAAGACGTGTGGCTGATGTGGCGGGGAAGGTATTTGACCATGCATAAACCATGGTTTACAGCTGGAACACTGCGTATGGGCGGATGGGGGAAGAGAGCATGAATTTTCTGGTTATTTTTGTGTTGGCAGTTGTTGTAATTGGCATTCTTTTAATTTTCTTTAATTGGCGTGCGCTGGATTCCAATTCGGAAAACTCTCAGGGAAAAAAGGAGAACCGAGCTTCGGAAGCTATGAAAGTTGAAAATTCTGGTCATGCTCCTACAACAACCGACCGCCCACCGCTTACAGAAGAAGCGGCAGAGAACCTTGAGGCAACCGCGTCGTTCATTTCTCGTGAAGCTCCGCGGGAAGAACTAGAACCTTCTCCCGAGCGCAAACCAGTTATGTCGGGTAGCAGTGATTCTTTTTATCGAGCCGCGTTGCGTTCCATGGCAGAACAGAAGAAACAACAGCCAGAGCATATTGCAGAAAATCAAACGGAAGATCAACAGGAGCGGTAAATGTCATCACGCGAGGAGTACAACGGAGTGGAGAGGGTCTTGCTCTGTCCGCATTGTAGCGCAAAAAATCGCGTTAAACTGGAAGCTGTGCAAAGGGCTCGTTGCGGAATTTGCCATGAGCCTTTATCGGATTCACTCTATCAAGTGCTTGGAGTATCAGCTTCCGCTGGCATGCCAGAAATCAAACGAGCGTATCATAAGCAAATTCTTGTCTGGCATCCAGACCGCCATGCAGGAGACGAATTGGCAGCCAAACGCTTTCAGGCATTGCAGGAAGCTTATCGTATTTTAAGTCATCCAGAGAGACGTGCCTCGTATGACCTGGCTCGCCAGGCAGAAATGGAGAACTGGGCCAAAGCTTCCCGCTCCTTTGAACATATGAAGAAAGAGGCAGATGAAAAAAAAGGCTCAACTCAAAATCCGCTGCCTCCTAAAAATCATCATCATGAAACGCCTATAGATTCATGGGATGTTCAGACTTCCATCGGGTTTGGGTCAGTCACCTACGGTTTGTTGTTTTTAGGAGCGGGTATTTTACTGTTTATTATTTGGGCAAGCCTTCGTACATCAAGTTCATGGGATGTTTCCTGGATATTGTGGACAAGCGCAGTTCTCGGTGGCATCGGCATATTAAGAATTCTTCTCTTTCTGTGGGATGAGCGGTCAAATCAAGATCCCTCGTCGAAATCGCGAGGATAGACGGAAATTGTGAAAAGTGGAAAGCGCCTGCATCTCAGTTCAATGGAGATGGCAGGCGCCTTTTTGCGTATGGGCAATTTTTACTAACTCTATGGTTATTGCTGCTGTGTCAAACTAGCCTGATTGGTAGAGATAAGCCCTGTTTCCATTTGTCCTGTCAATTGATTGGCAAATTGAATGGTGATATAGCCTTGGCTATTGGGCGCTGGGTTATTGCATACCACAAAATTGCCCGCATGTAACTGAGTCAACACTTGGCTCGGATTGGAAGCGTTATACACGGTTACTTCTGTGTTGGTTGAAGTTGGGTCAGGCACGGTAATGCGATACACATTCTGTAACTGTATATAATTGGAGTCTACCCAACCGTACCCGGCCAGGTCATACCATTCAGTAACAATGCCGCCAGTCATTCCTTGTTTCATCTCTTCAACTTGAACAGTGGCGCCGTTTTGTAGCATTTGCGGTGGAGCAGGGTTAAACATTGCCCACATACTGTAATCCCACTGTCCATTGACAGGAAGGTTGTGGGATTGTTCAAATTGGTCAACAGCAGCTTGTGTATCCGGTCCGAATTGTCCGTCTACCGTAAGATTAGCATTGTCTACTTGATTCAGATACTCCTGTACGGAAGCGACATTGCTGCCAAAGGATCCTTCAGAGAGTGTGCCAAAAAACATGTTCGATTCGCCTTCGCCCATCGAACTGTAATAAGGCAAGCCGTTATAATCGGGATCGGCCACAACCTTGCCCACGGCTCCATTCATCAAAAAGACAGGTTCTGTTGTAGACGCAGGTTGTGGAGGGTTGTCATTCGGCGTGTACTGTACATAGTCATTGACTGAGCTTCCCAGAGATGTGGCAAATTGGTTCATTAAATTGCCAATGTCTGTCGCCCAGTTGGGATCGGTTGCGTAATTGACGTTCATGCCAGTCAGGGTGGGTGAGACGTAAAGCGAGCCGGACGGATCGAGATAGTTGTTGCGTACTTCCCAAGCTTGGAAACGAATGGCATACGCTTCACTCGGGAACATGCCAGCATCATTTCCTGGATTGCTGTCGTATGCTCCGTAACCAAACAAATTGTTTTTCGCAAGCGCGATTTGGCTCTTACCCCAGGCACTCTCTAAAATTGCGTGCGAGACAAGATAGTTTGCGTCTACACCGTAAGTATTCTGCGCCTGCATAAATACAGTTCCTAAGCCGGTCATGGGCGATCCGTTGCTCGACAGGTAGCTGTCGATGCTGCTTGCCGTAACGTCAGAAGGAGCTGGAAAACGCAAATCCACATTGGTAAAGCTCGGTCCGTTATTTGCTGACGTACTGCTGGAACCAGTGTTTGATGAAGTGCCGCCAGCAGAACTGCTGCTTCCTGACGTGTTACTGGAAGGTGGCGGATTGTTGTTGAATTGGAATCCATTTTTTTCTTCAGCTTGTAAAGTGGCTACCTGTAGTTGCTGCCAAGTGGTCTGGTCAACAATACCCGTCACAGGCAAACCAGCGGATTGCTGGAACGCTTTGACCCCTCCCTCAGTCATGGGGCCAAAAATTCCGTCAACGGGTCCTACATTGTCTCCAACAATGTTTAAATCATTTTGTAGCAATTGGACAGTTTGTCCGGTATCCCCGAATTGGGCAATAATGGGATCGTTGCTTGCCGAGTTATTGCTTGTCCCACTGCTGCTGGAACTTGGATCGGTTCCGTTTGAACTGCTGGGCGTTGAGCTAGAGCCTCCCTGTGGGTCACCGCTGCTGCCCGATCCTGAACTGGTACTGCCATTCGCAGAGGTACTTGGGTCTGGACTGCTATTCCCTTGCGAACTGCCACTTGGGTTACTCTTGCTGCTTGTGCCGCTGCTCGATGGACTAGTTGCACTGGGAGCAGGAATACTCCATTCACTGCCATTCCAAGTGGTTTGCAAGTTAACGCGCTTGAGCACCTGTTGAATATACCAGATGGGTACGTACGTAGTTGGGCTGTTGGAATCAGGATCGACTTGCACTGAAGTTGGCACAACCAAAACGGCTTGGCCATTCAGTTTGACAATAGCCGTATTGGGAGGAAGGGTTTTTGGCACGGAAGGCAGGTTGGAAAGCTTAGCCGTCATATTGGAAGGGGCTTGCAACGACCATTCACCCGGTTTCCAGGTGCCTGCAATGCCGGCTGCTTTCAGAGCTTGTCCTACGTACCAGAGAGGCATGTATGTCGTACCGTTTTCCACGAAACTATAAGGTGTAGAAATAACATTGCCAGAAAACGATATCGTTTTCTTCACCATTTGTATAGGTGGAGTACTGCTCGATTGGTTATCTGATAATTGCTGAGAAGATGCGGCAGATGAGGCCGATCCGCTAGTAGAACTTGCGCTGTTACCCGTTTTGCTTGTTGTTTGCTTGCTTTGAGAAGACTGGCTGCTTTCAGAACTTTTGCTGGAAGTTGTGCTGGTAACGGTCACACCGCTACTAGCTTGATTGCTAAGATACCAAGATTTCCCGTTCCATTCGCTTTGTACACCAAATCTTTGCAAAACTTGACTCACATACCAAATTGGAACGAATTCTACAGCTTGTCCACTGGCCGGATCGACATGAACCAAACCAGGAATGTAGTCAACCGTCTTTTGATTGAGACGAATGACAACTGTGGATGGCGAAAGTTTTTTTGGTTTCTGTGGCAAATGGGAATCGTTGACGGGAACAATGGAGGGTACTTGCAACGACCATACATTTTGCATCCATTTAGAAGAGACACCAATGCTTTGCAAAGCATATTGAATATACCAAAGTGGCATGTAGGTGGTGCCGTTTGCCACGACTGCATACGCTTGTGTAATTTTTTGCTGGTTAAAATAGATGGTTTTGGCGTGACTGGAAACTGTCATAGACGATGCGGATGGCTGGGTGGCTGCCTCCACCGTATTGACCGATGCGGCTAGCATGATGACGGCCGGAAGACTGACAAGAAGAGATGTTTTTTTCATGACCTACCTCCGATTGCTGGAGTTTGCTGTGAATGAACAGGATTGTTGAATCCTCAAGTTTGGCTCTCTAATCAACAGGGTCGCTGGAAAACAAGAAACTGCGACCGTCGCAAGAAAAATTCTCCAACAGCCCGAGTGCGACATCCTGTCGATTTTGATGGAGTCCGCAAGGCAATTGAGGCGCGTGTATAGCAATAAAATGGAAGAGGTATAAGATTATAGGCTACAGTGGTAGGTTACACGATCCTAGTTAAACTGTAGCAGGAATGGTCGAATCCTGTCAATTTGAATCGTTTTATTTCTGAAAATTAGATAAGAAAAGTTTTATCTTTTACGTCATTGAGCCCTATAGCAAGCCGTGCTATCATCCGAATCAGTAGAGAAAAAGATAAAGAGTGGCGACGGGGAAGCGGAATTTCATTCTTTACGGGGGTTAAATTGTATGAAGAAAAATAAAAAAATCTGGCCTGTTTGGGCTGCTGGTGTTATTGCGGCGGCAGCTATTGGAACAGGGATTTATGGACTGCAGCAAAGCAAACATCCTCAAACCAACCCTGGGAATATGACGCAAGAACTCAGTTTGCAACCTAGCACGCAGCAGGCGCCGAAGGTGCTGGGGATGCGTAAATTTCCATATCCCTATCAGGCTATGCTCGCCATTTCATCAGATGCAGATCATGAGACGCTGCGCAAATTCAATCTTATCCATGAGTTTATCAATACACACGACATGACGCCTTTTGGATACTATGGCATAGGCATTCCTTTTGCAGATTCTTTCTTTATGTATAACGGCAGTAACACTGACAAAGTTATCGACTACGGTGATGTTCGCAAACCACATGAACTTTCCTGGTTCAAAGGCACCAGTAATCAGCCCTATGCGGCAAGCATATTGAACTACTATATCCACGTAGGCTGGATAGACACGCTTCATTCGTGGGGCGATTTCACGATGAAAGACCCGTTTGAAACTCGTTTTTCACCCGAGCTTGCAGCACAGGCTATTCAAGCGTTGAAAGCCAATGGAGACTACCTTACTGTTTGGACAGATCATGGGAATCAAAGCAATGTAGATGATATGGGGGATTTTGGACTTACGCGGTTTTATCGATATCAACAAGGAGCCAATCCGTGGTCGCCATACTATCATGCTGATATGACCATTCCTTACGGTGTTCGCTTTATTTGGGCGGATGGAGCAAATGACCATTTTGGTATGTCATCCATGATTTATCCTATGCGATTGCCCAATGGCGATAAAGTTTGGGGTTTCTGGAGGTACACAAGCAACGGATGGAACCGCTACGGTCAACCGGAATGGAACTGGACGGTTGGTGATTTGTCGGAGCAGATTACTCGTCAAAAATTGGAATGGCTTGAGCAACATCATGATTACAGCATTATTGCCCAGCATTTGGAGGCTCTGAACACTAAATTGCCCTTACCACCGAATGCGATAGATGCTCTATGGTTGCTAGCCGGTCAGTACGACCAGAAAAAATTGCTCATCGCAACCACCAGCCAATTATTGAATTACAATGTCGTACAACAGTATGTCCGCTATCATGTCACTTATGGAGATGGCAAAGCGTACATTCACATCGATGGTGTGGTCGATCCAGTGGACGGGTCGTATATGCCAACGCTTGCAGATATACGCGGGTTAACATTCTATACAACCAATCCGAATAATACGGTGATTGAACTTGGCAACTTGCCGGTGCCAGACAGCCTCATTGTAAGAAATCCGAGTGATGGCCATGCACCGAGTATTGGGATTCGTTGGTTTACATGGAGCACCAAAAACTATGCAATCAATAGTAAATCGGTCTATTAATGTTTATCAGTGATTTTCGGCTGCCAGCAAGGCTTGTCTGCCTTTTGGCAGTTTCTTTTTTCTTAAAATAGTTCTCTAAAAACATGCCAAAGGTGAACAAATATAGGATGCCTAGAATATAAAGTTAAATTTTTTTGAAATGAGGAACAAGAACTGGTACAGACAGTATACTTTTGTGTGAATTTCATGTTAAAGTCAATCTGGACAGTGATTTCCTAGCAATAGCTTCCTTTGCATAATAAAAATGTCGAATCTTGTTGAATGTTGTAAAAATATGTAGAAATCAGGTTGGTTGGAGTAGAGAATCATTTGTCCTCAATCGTTTCGGCATACGGATTAACTTCCCAATTGGGGTGATAAGACTGGACAATCTCTCTTCTCCAAATAGCATGAAAGATGCCATAAACCACATGCTCTCTATATCGGATTTTTCTATTCTCTCTCGATTAACAGAAGATGCCTTCTATATTTGCAAACTAGATCCCTATAAAACTCCAAGTGTGATTTTGGATGTCAATCCATCTGCTTGTTGTATGCTTGGGTATTCCCGAGAAGAATTGATAGGGAAAAGTACTAAAGAAATTGTGCATCCTAATTTGCATAATCGGCTCTCTTCTTTTTTCGAAACTTTGGAAGAGGCTGTTCCTAAGCAGTACCATTCTGTACATGTTTGTAAGGGTGGTAAATTGTTGACTGTTGAAGTCACAGCACAACTTCTGACTGTTCAGGATGAGGTTTATGCGTTTGCTATATGCCGTGATATTACGCCACAGATTCGTTCAGAACAGGCTTTATATCATCTGGCTTATTTTGATAGCCGGACGAATTTTCCCAATCAAAGTTGGCTGCAAGAAAAAATCAGCAGTGTCTTTGGATGTTTGCAAGATGAGAGAAAACTACTGTTTCTTGCGATTTCGTTTGATAATTTTTACATTGTGGCAGATGCTTACGGTTGGAAAATGGCTAACCATGTAATGGAAGAATTGATGTTGCAAGCGCAAACTTGTGATACTGAAATATATCTTGGTCAGTCAGAACGGAACGAATTTCTACTCGTTCATCCGATTCAGGATGAGGAAGAAGCTACAAACTGGGCTGCTCGATTGATGAAAAAATTAGAGAAAAACAATTTTTCACAGACACTTTTATTTCGTCCACGCATTATAGGTGGTCTCTATATCAATTCTATTGTTGAATTAGATGCTTTTGAGAAAATCAACTCAGCCATAGAACGTTCATTGACAGCATTACACTTAGCACGTAGCAGCGGCAAATCTCAGCTTTGTTATCATCCGCAGATGGTCATGGATGTACTTCGTCGTCAGCATTTTTATAATCTGCTCAGAGATGCTATGGATGAAAAACAATTTTATCTAGCATATCAACCGATTTTTGATATCAACCAGAAATTGGTAGCTGCAGAAACCTTGCTTCGACTGAATGGACCGAATGGTGCAATTTCTCCTGCTGAATTTATTCCAGTGGTAGAACGAACAGGCATGATTCATGACTTGGGCGAGTACGTCTTACAACAGGCTTTTCAAGATTTCTCATCGTTATATCGTCAAAATTTGGAGTCTCCATTGATACTTTCGATTAATTGTTCTGTACATCAATTGGAGCATCCGAAATTTTATCCCTATTTATTGAAACTATTTTCTCAACATATCATTCCTCCTTCTCAAGTAAAACTCGAACTCACAGAGACCGTCATGCTCAACAGTGCCGTCCATCTGGAAATGATCAAAAAGCTGAAAGACCTCGGTGTGATGATAGCCATTGATGATTTTGGCACTGGATACGCCTCTTTCACTTATCTGCTCGATATTCGACCGGATGTCATCAAAATCGATCAATCATTTATCCGTAAATTGGCTCAGGTGGACAAGCCGGATCGGGACAATGAGCGAATTGTGGCTTCGATGCTGACACTGGCTCGTCAGCTAGGAATTTCCACTGTCGCAGAAGGAGTAGAAACAGTACCGCAATTGCAATGGCTACAGCAACACGGCTGCGATTATATACAAGGATATTTGCTAGGCAAACCTATGCCATTTGTTGAATTTGAAAAAGTAGTCAAATATTCGACTTCTGTTTCAGGCAGTATGGAATCGCAAGAAAATATACTGTGATTTTCTCTTTTCTAACTCATGATTTAAGCTAAAAATCAATGGCGCACCGAAATCGGTGCGCCATTATTTCACAACTGGATCGAACCGGAGTGGCTCAAAAAATTCACTAGGGCATTAAGAATCGCAAGTTCGTAAGCAGTGCATAGCTACTATGCAGATTTTGCCGCTCTTTGACAAAAGCCAGAACAGTAGGATTTTGAAGGGCGGGGAGTCCTCCCTGTTGGGCAATTAAAGTTATCATTTTGGCTACGTCTCGAGTATGTTTGTCGCTGTTTGTCAGTTCTTTAGCGGCAAATTGTATGGCCATCTGGTTGTTGCCAATGCCAAGTTCTGCAGTTGCCAGTGAGTCGAAGGTGAACGAATCGAGCACATACGGTTGCATCGGCGGCAGATAGGGCGGCAAATGCTGAACGATTGACAAGTTTTTTTGGTACTGCTGATAGAGTGAGAGAGCAGCAACAAGTCTTTGTCTTGCCACGCTAGGATTACTCGGAGCTTTTTGCATTCCGTCAATGGTGGCGGCGTTAATCGCAAGACTGACATTTGAAGGGAAGAAAGGAGCGTTACGGAAAGCTCGCGCTGCAGCCTCGTAGGCGAGAGAATACTGCCTATCCTCAAAAGCGATGGTCGCCAATTGAGATTGCACTGTAGCGTTATATGGGTCGAAATGTAAAGTTTTTTGCAAAATAGAGATGGCTTGTTGCAAATTCTGTTGGCTTGATCCGTTTGCCAAAAATGCGTTGGCTTCATCTGTTAAATAGGTTGTATTGTAAGGGACTATATGCACGGCTTCAGCGTATAGATTGATGCGTCCCTCTCCGCTGAGTGTGGCGTTTGCGTTTCGCACTAAATTCTCTGCGTGGACAGTTTGCGCTGATTGATACAATCCAGCCAGACAAAGCAGACATGTGATTGTCGTTGCCGTTCGCATCAACCAACCATGTAAAGGAACAGAGAATCCTTGTCCAGATAGATGTGAACGCAAGGAAAAAGCAGATCCGACACCGAGGAAAAACAGAAATTCCATGGAAAGAAAAGCAAAATCCCAATCCATCAGACTGTGGGCAAACAGCATCAAAGCCATAACGGATAGTGCCCGTCTGCCAGCAATAGAGACATCTGTCTCAAGAATGGTGCGCCATGGGGCAATCACAGTTCGCAAGAGTGGCCATAAGACGAAGAGCAGGGCACAGATTCCCAAGATGCCAATATTCATTAAGGTGTCCATGAAAAACGAGTGTACCTGCGTGCTGTAATATGGGTAGGATTCTACTCTTTCAAACATAGCTGCCCATGCTCCGTAACCTTTTCCACTGATAGGGTTGTAGGCAAAAATGCGCAATCCGTCTCGCCAGAAAATAAAACGTTGTATGACTGACAATTGATGGACATGATAGCTGTGAATCTTGTGTAGAAAACTTTTTGACTTCATAGCTGCTATGCCAAGGATACCGATCATGTAGACAATGGTAATGACAGGTAGAGTTTTTTTGGCAGATAGGAGAACGCTCGTATAGTCTCGAAAGGGAACAGAAAAAGCGAGAACTAAAAAGAATGGCAGTACGATTCCAATGACAAAGGCAACCCAGCCGTTACCAACATCCTGATGCAAAATGGCTGAGCGTAGAAGCGTGTAAGATAAACCAGCTCCCACCCATGCAGCGGCAAAAAAGAGCAGAAATCGCGAACGGGCAACCTGGCTGCCTTCTTGTGTCTTTAGTCCAATCAAAAGACAGATGAGAACAATAACAAAAAACAGTAATGCGCCACGAGAATCAGAAAGAAGCAAGCCAGCAAAATCAAGAGCGGCCATGCCTGTAAAAAACGCGCGCAACATAATCCATCGTGGTGAAAGTGCGCAATACGCCATTAGTCCAAGTCCAATCGCCGTTACAAATGACGCGTACGTGTTATGGTACTGGAAAACAGACGATACTTGCAGACTTGGTGAAAGAGTGATAGCGCTTGGAAATAATAGTTGCCCCCAGCCGTTGGCAAAGCCAATAGCATTGATACCTATAGACGAAATCCCGAGTGCACACAATAGATAAGTTGATGCAAGCGAGAAGTGCCCATAATTACGCATCAGCGCAAAGGGAAAGATAAGCGCTAAAGCATCCAGAGCGCCCTCAACTGCCAGCGGCAGGCTGGCTGCATAAAAAAGCGAGAGGAGATAAAGGATAACATACACAGCAAAAGCTACATCAAACCAACTTAGATGTACGTATAAAGGTTTTTCCCCGGTTGAGGGCTTGTCCACAAACCAAGAAATGATTCGAAAGACAAGATAGAATGAAAGCAGAATAAGCAAAACGAGATCGATATGCGCGTGACCGCGGCTAAAAAAGACGCCATTGTTATAAAAAGGCATCCAGGCAATGAAAGCGGATAGCGCAATCCAAAAAAGATGTTGACTCAAATTTCGGATGCTGGATGACTGCAACGGACAATTCCTCCAATACTGTGTTCGAATCATGTGTATTGTATCACGGGGCAAGGAAAGCTAGATCGAAAAATGTCACATTTTGTTGAAACCGAGCCTTTTTGACTTTGCCCTTTGGACAAGCTCGGTTATAGTAAGAAGGGCTGGAAATGAATCGCAGTCTGTTTTGCATTTCATTAAGCATTCGGGCTAGCAAGCATGGGCTAAGTGCTTCCATACAGAGAAATATTTCTGAGACAAGCCCAAAGCGAGGAGAGGTGACAAGAAAAATGAAAAAACTTCTTTTGTCCCTGACAACTGTAGCTACACTCGGTCTAGTTGCTGGTTGTGGCACTGTCAATCAAACTGCCAATCAAGCGGCCAAGCAAGTTCAAAAGACTGCTAACCAGGCCATCAAGACACCCGGAGGAGTCATGGTAGGCGCTACCGCATATTATGGCGCAGCAAATCTTAAAAAATTTGAGAACGCGGCCAAGGCGCAACCTAAGAGCGAGAAGGCGCAGATGGATGCAGGTATTAGTGCTTTTGATAACCAGCAGTTTGAGAAAGCCATCACTTATTATCAGAAGGCGGCTCAATTAAACCCTAAAGACCCAATTCCTTTAAACAATATAGGTAATGTCTATTTCCGGGGGTTGAAACAGCCAAGCCAGGCTTTAGCGTATTACAAAAAAGCTACACAAATAGGTCCAACATACGGAGTTGCGTGGCTTAACTTATATCTCGTACAGATACAACTGAACCAAAAACAAGCAGCCAAGCAAACTCTTCAACAGGCTTTGAAAGTAGTGCCAAAATCCAACGCTTACTATTCAGACTTGCAAAAAGATCTGAATTCCCTGAAGTAATGTGCTTTCTATATAGATCGATCCTCCGCAAGACAGTGTCCTAGTTTTGCGGGGGATTTTTTAATTCTAAAAATAGAATGAACCTTTTGTGCATAAGATATTGAGAATTCTATAAGCTAACTGTACAATAGGAGAAAGTTTGTCTTCCCATTAGTGGATATTCCATACAACGACTAGTATTTATAAAAAAAGATGAGAGATTGTCGGAGGGAAAAGGGGAAATGGACGTGCTCAAAATTCCACAAGCCAAATCTTTGTTGAATTCTGAGGATGCCCATGCCTCCAAGGAATGGCCACCCAAGGTTCGACGTGAAGTAAATCCTGCCCTCTCTGGTGAAGATGCTGTTCATCGTCGCCGTTCACCGATGGAAACCAGTGAGCGGTTAGGAGAGGAAGGGCTGGAAATGGCCGCGAGTGATGCTGCGCAATTAGCGCTGTACGAACACTTGGATTTGCTTTCCGACATTCTCAAACATATGTCCGATCCGTTGGCAGTTGTCCGCCAGGGGCCAGATGGTGAGTATACTTACATTTTTGGCAACCCATCAGCGGAAGCGCGTATTGGGGGATGGCAGGGACTTACTGGACGTTCTTTGCATGATGTGCACAGTATCCATGTGCTCGAACAACTCATTCCACTTATGCGCACTGTAACGCAAAACAGCGGGCGGCATGTAATGGATATGGATTTTGAAGGCTGGTGCGGCGAAGTGGTTGTTGACCCTCTTCCGCAGCGGCTTGCTGAGCATCGCTATTTTCTTCTAACTATACGTGATATATCTGAGCGTAAACGCTATGAAAAGAAACTGAAAAAGGCTGCCTATCGCGATCCGCTGACTAAGCTCCACAATCGTCGATACTTAGATCGGTGCCTGCGACTTCTTCGTAATTCTCGCGCAACATATGGACTTTTTTATATTGACTGCGATAATTTTAAATTTATCAATGATCGTTATGGTCATGACGCAGGCGATGCGTTTTTGGTGCAATTTTCAGAACGTTTACGTGGAGCGGTGCGCCAAAGAGATGTGGTTGTGCGCCACGGTGGAGATGAATTTATTGTGCTCTGCCGAATACACGGACTGGAAGAGTGTAATCTGGTAGGACAACGTCTCGTTCGCGCGTTGAGTGGACAATATACCATCGCTGGGCAGACCATTGAGGGCGCGGTTAGTGTAGGGGCGGCCTGTTATCCGGTGCAAGTGGAGTCGCTGGAAGACTTGATTTTGGCTGCAAACGAAGCTATGCATCAATCCAAACATGAGCGTAAAGGACAATTGACCGTGTACCGGTTTGTTTCGCCAAAGTTGGAATCTTTGCTGAAACGTTGAAACCGCTTGTTTCTCTGTTGGCGAGATATTGCTTATCATAGCAGTACACGGTCAAATGCCATTTTTACCCTTTAATCTCCGGAGTTATCCCCTGTATTGCCATATACTGATCCTGTGGTTGACCCGTCTCCTGAATCACTGCCGTTATTCTGTTGTGAATTGTTTTGTCCGTCTTGTCCATCATTTTGATGATCTTGACTGTCGCCGTGATCTCCATGTTTTTGAGAAAATTGTTGAATCAGGTTTTGCAGAACTGAGTTTGCGTTGCCCGGATTTCCTTCTGTTTCTTGTTCAGCTCTTAACAATCCTTTGGCCCAAACATTTAAATCACTCGTGCTGTTATCCGATGTGCTCGTGTTGGTGGACGTACTCGTACTGCTTAGCAATCCATTTAATTGATTCAATACTTGTTGCTGGTCATTGCTCGGAAGTTTCTCAATACTTTTTAGAATATCTTTAAAATCTCCCACCTGTTGATCTAGGTTGCTGTTCTCACTGGAAAGTTGTTGTAGGCTCTGTGATGGAGAATCCATAGAGAAGTTTTTGACGTCGCCATTCCACTGGTTCACAATACCTTGTTTTTGGAGCACTTGCTGTACGGCATAAAGTTCAGCATAAGTTGTGCCGCCATAAACAAGAGCACTGCCCTTGATGCCGTCGTAATTTGCGATTTCTTTCTGAGCCTGGACAAAGTTGCTGGTAGCTGCAAACACAGCACCTCCCGCAAGCAGCGAGCCAAAGAGCGTACCAACGACTGCACCGGTAAGGAGAGATTTTTTGTCTGGCTGTAATTGACTGAACCATTTCTTCATCAAGTTTACCCAACCCCTTTTACTTCGATGGATGAAGCCAGTAAGATTGAATCTGGCTTGAAAGAAAAGAAAAGAAAAACTGGCAGACAGGCTGGAGGACACCTGATTGCCAGTTAAACCACGTAATCATTCATGAGTGGCAACTGGCAAGCATGGCGATTCTCTCGCTTTAGCCCCTTTAGCTTTGCGTCCCTGCATTTCCACAGGTTTGCCTTTGACACATGTTAAATTTAATTCTTAAATTTGTTTTTATCATAATCATTCTATTCGGGCTTGTCTATAAAAAATAGAATATAATTAAATATTTTTGCATATTTCAACCTTTCTCCATCCGCGAACCGAATTGATAAACCATAGATGCTCCGCATGCAACACGTCGTTCAACGTTAGCACGCTTTCTTCTACAAGTCCTCGTTTTATAAGATGTTGGCGCAGCGTACCTGCTAAAAGGCCACAATGGCGATGGGGTGTCCAATAGCGACCCTTATCCCATACGACTAAATTACCAATCGTGAATTCAGTTACTTCACCACGCTCATTCCAAAGTAAAGTATCAAGTACATTAGGATTGGTTGAAACGTGTACTTGATAAAGGTTTCGATAGGTTGTTTTGTGATAGAGAAACAAGTTTGTTGAGTCCACGGGGTTTTGGGCAAGGATGATTTTTAAGACAGGGTTTTGCCTGGTGCTTTCTGGGTTTGGCAGTGCATCGGTTCTACCGTGCATACGTTCTGTAGGTTGAAAGTTGATATCATATCCTCCTTTTGCATCCACAGTCAGACGTACGCGCAAAGCTGCTTCATGAAAATTGGCGATGCTCAGTGAATGCAAATCAGCAAGAATGCGTTCTTCTGGCAAAGGGAAATGGAAAAAGGCTGCGGATGATCGCAATCTTTCCATATGTTCCTCTAATAGCACAAACTGTCCATCTTGCAGTAAGAGTGTTTCTAGTAAAGCAAATTCCTTATGGTAAAAAGGTGAACGATTTTGTCTGAGAAATGCTGTTTTCGCCTGAGTCTCACGCCACTCTTCGGTTGGTGTAGAATCTATGGTTATGCCTCCGCCAACACCGTATTCGGCTTGCCAAGTGTTACCCTCTTGATGCAATGTAACGGTACGAATGGCCACGTTGAATAACGCATCTCCGCCTGGTTTGACATAGCCAATAGCTCCACAGTAAACTCCGCGTGGTTCAGCTTCCAATTCAGCAATACGCCGCATTGTTTGAATTTTTGGCGCTCCAGTAATCGACCCGCAAGGGAACAAGGCGCTAAAAATGTCTTCCAAACGGACGTTGGGTTGCAAGTTTCCACAAATGGTGGAGGTCATTTGCCAAACGGTAGGATATTCTTCAATTTCAAACAGCACAGGTACATGTACACTGCCGATTTTACAAATCCGGCTCATATCGTTGCGCAGCAAGTCGACAATCATTAAATTTTCCGCTCGATTTTTTTCGGATTGCTTCAACCAATCTCTGTTGTACAAGGTTTCCTCCAGCCATCGACCTTTCTCTGCGGTTCCTTTCATCGGTTTGGTCAAAAGAATACGTTCAGAACTTTCTCTAGATGCAGAGGTACGGAAAAACAGTTCGGGTGAGAAAGAAAGCAGACGCCAACCGGGAAATTCCAAATAAGCTGCATACGGGCAATTTTGCTGTTCTTTCCAGTATTCATAGAGAGTCTGCGGATTTTCATTCAATATGGTATGCAACCGATAAGTGTAGTTCATCTGATAGGTTTCGCCGGCTTCAATCAACCGTCTTATAGTATCGAGATCATCCGCAAATTGCTGTTCCGTCTTGGACGGCGTCCATTGATTGGGCAAATTTATGGAAGCGGTTTGCGGAGATTTTGCAGCTGAATGTCCATGCTGGACGTCCGCAAAAATGGCAAACCAAGCTAGTGGCAGTTCTGTTTGCTGCGCACAGACTTGATAAGCGTCGTCAAAAGCTGGGGCGGCTTCATAACTCAGAAAACCGGCTGCGTAATAGCCCGAGCGACTCCATAATTCAACATTTTGGAGGACAGGCCGTACTTCGGATAACTGGTGTGCGGCAAAAATTTTGATCGGTTGTGAGAAGCAAAGTTGTTCAGGCTGATTGTTTTCATCATAGAAGTCAAAACACAGTTTGACAGAATCTTTCATTGACACGTTAGAATCACCTTCAAAAAAGTTGATCACTTCGCTATACTGTACACAGTGAAACTTTGTCAAATCTTAAAATTTCGGATAACCTGAGTAAAGAGATAGAACAAGCATGGTAAAGGGTTGAAGGCGCAGGAGGGAAACCGTTGTTTCGAACCTACCAGGTCTTCTGGAATCGTATGTTTCAGGTCATAGACGCCTGCATTGTCATTTTGTCGTTTTTTGTCGCTTGGCGTATCAAATTTGATACTGGACTTCTTCCTTACCGCGGACACGAACCATTGGCTAGCTTTTTGCCGGCCATTTTAATCAGTTTGCCGCTCTTCTGGCTGGCTAACTGGATAGGTGGTCTTTATAAGCCAATTCGTTCTCGCACTTTTTTTCAAGAAGGTGCGGCGCTCATTCGTTCGCTGTTTTTTGGCATGTTGTTTTTCATGAGTTTGCTCTATTTTCTCCATTTGGCTCAATTTTCGCGTGCCGTTCTGATTTTATTTGCAGTTGTCTATGCGGCGCTCATTGTTGTGGAGAGAATAGCTGTCCGCGGTGCGCTCAGTTTGCTGCGCAGTCGCGGTTTTAACAAGAAATTTATTTTGCTCGTAGGTTATACGCCTGCCACAGCGCGGTTTATTGAAGCCATGGATGCGCATCCCTGGTTTGGCTATCATGTACTAGGATGTGTTTTACCGCAGGGGGCAAGTTTTATCACTCGTGAAAAACCTGCCTTGCCAGTTCTTGATTCTATAGACAATCTAGGTGATGTGCTTCATGAGCATTTGGTCGATCACGTTCTTATCTCGCTCTCCCGCCAGGATGTGTCTTATCTTCCGCATGTCATGAGTGTTTGTGAAACACATGGCGTGCAGTCGCTGATTCTCCCTGATTATTTCGATGTTCTGCCTGCTCGTCCACGCTTTGAGACATTCGCGGGTATGCCGTTGATTGATACGCGCTATGTGCCACTGGATGACGCTCTCAACGCTATGTTTAAGCGAGCGTTTGATATTTTATTTTCTGTACTTGTTTTAGTAGGCTTGTCTCCGCTCTATTTGGCTATTGCACTGGCGGTCAAACTGACCTCTCCTGGTCCTATCTTATTTAAACAGGAGCGAGTTGGCAAAAACCGCCGCTTGTTCACCATGTATAAGTTTCGTACCATGGTGGTGAATCCCTCAGTTTCATCGGTTGTTGAGAATGTTGATGGCAACCATGAAGTGGCGGTCACTCAGTTGGAAGCGGATTTGGGTTGGACGGTTCCCAACGATTCAAGGCGCACAGCGCTTGGCAAGTGGCTGCGAAAAACCAGTCTTGATGAGTTGCCGCAATTTTGGAATGTTTTGATTGGCGATATGAGTGTCATTGGCCCGCGTCCAGAACGTCCTCAGTTTGTCGATAAGTTCAAGGAGGAAGTTCCTAAATACATGGTCAAACACCGTGTGCGTCCGGGTATTACAGGTTGGGCGCAAGTCAATGGCTGGCGTGGCGATACTTCCATAGCGGAGCGAATCAAGTTTGACATCGATTATATTGAAAATTGGTCATTGCTCCTTGATTTTCAAATCGTCTGGAAAACGCTGACGAGAGGGTTTGTGGATGAGAATGCGTATTGAAAAGAAAGATGAAAAATCTGGATTGGCAGACTATTCATCGTCTAATCAACCCTTCGTACAGGTGCAAATGGTAACTTATAATCATGAAAATTGGATAGAACGCACCTTATTATCTATTCTTCATCAAACATATCAACTTATAAGAATTTTAGTCATAGATAACAATTCTTCCGATCAAACAGTTTCCAAAATACATGCTCTTTTTCCGGATATAGAAGTCATTGAAAATCAGAGAAATATTGGATATTCTGCTGCGCATAATCTTGGTTTCCAAAATGCTTTGGAATCTGATATAGAATGGGTCATGACCATCAATCCGGATGTCGAACTATTACCTGATTATGTTGAAAAGATCATGTATCGTATACATGATTTTCCGGATGCAGGTGGTTTTACGGGGAAATTGCTTAGGGGTAAAGAAAATCCAGACAACCAGATTATTGATAGCACAGGCTTGGTTAAAGGCCCGTTTTTTCATGTTTTCGATCGCGGTGCTAATTGTAAAGATTCTCCTTCTAACAGTTCTTCAAATGAGGTTTGGGGAGTTTGCGGTGCTGCTGCAATTTATTTTTTACCTATGTTCATGGATATTCAAATGTGGAATGGAAATTATTTTGATGAATCTTTTTTTATTTACAAAGAAGATGTTGATGTTTGCTGGCGTTCACAAATTCGCGGATGGAAATTTTACTATATTGCTGATGCTGTTGCCTACCATAATCGGGGATGGAAAAAGAATTCACCGCCTTCTCAACTAGCAATAATTCATTCGTTTGCCAATCAAATTGCGCTATTGATGACATACGCAGAGAACCCACTCTATAAATTCCTTTGTATGATGGTAGAGTTCATTAGGTTGATGAGAATATTCATTGTTCATCCAAGTTTAGCCACACAGATATTACAAAAAATATTTAAACAATATCATTTTGTCATACAAAAGAAAGCTTTTTATCGGGAAAATTCAGAATGGCGGGAGGTGAGCAGCTAAATGGTCTCAGTACTCTTAGTTACTTATCAATCGTCAAAAGTATTAGAATCATGCTTAAAACATTTGGCGGATTGTTCCTTGGCAGATCAATTGGAAATCATATTGGTGGATAATGCATCAAGAATGGAAGATTGGAAGTATACAAAAAAATTATTGGATATGTATCAAGAGAATTTCTATAGTGTAAAGTCGATGAGACTAGATAAAAATCTTGGTTATGCTTTTGCGAATAACAGAGGGGCGGAGAATGTTGAGGGAGAGTATTTGTTATTGCTCAACCCAGATTGTTATGTAGGAAAGGATGCTATTGAAAAATGTTTGCATGTTCTTGAAAACAGAAAAGATATAGGGGCGGTTGGCTGTCAATTAAGGATGCCAAATGGTGAACTTGATTTAGCCTGCAAGCGTTCACTTCCTACATTATGGAATTCAGCAATGAAATTTTCAGGAATGGCTAAAAGATTTTCTCAAGCAAAATGGATTGCCAGTTACAATTTGACCTATTTACCAGATGATATTTCTTGTGAAGTAGGTTGTATTTGTGGAGCATTCCTATTAACACGCACGAGTCTATATCGGGAACTATCTGGATTAGATGAAGATTATTTTATGTATGGTGAAGATATTGATTTTTGTAAGAGATTAAAAGATAGAGGATTTTTGATTTGGTATTTAGGTGAAACGACATCTATTCATGTGAAGGGCGGTAATGGAGGAAAAAAATCAAAGAAAAGTTTGCATTCCTTTTATAATTCCATGGATATTTATTTTCGAAAAAATTCTAACCATGCTCGTTTGAGCATTTGGATGGTTCAATGTCTTATACAAATTATTTTATTTCTTCATAAATTAAAATTTGATTGGGTTTCCAAAAGTATTAAAAATGTATGATTGTAAAGGAGATTATAAATGAAGGCACTCATATTGAGCGGTGGGACAGGAAGTCGATTAAGACCTTTAACATACACGAATGCCAAACAATTAATTCCAGTTGCTAATAAACCGATTCTTTATTATGCTATCGAGGCCATTAAGGAAGCGGGTATAGAAGAAATAGGGGTTATTGTTGGAGAAACCAAAGATGAAGTGATTTCCGCATTAGGTGATGGTAGTGAGTGGGGAGTGAGTTTTACATACATTCCTCAAGAGGCGCCACTTGGATTGGCGCATGCTGTTAAAATAGCGGAAGATTTTATTGGACAAGATGATTTTCTTATGTTTTTAGGAGACAATTTGGTTAGACAGGGAGTTAAATCATTTGTTGAACAATTTCAGAGAGAGAAGCCTAATTCACTAATTCTTTTGTCACGTGTAGATGAACCACAAAGATTTGGTGTTGCTGAACTGGATGGTGGAAGAGTTATACGTTTGGTTGAGAAACCCAAAAATCCACCAAGTGATTTGGCGCTTGTTGGAGTATATCTTTTTGATAATCATATTTTTCAAGCTGTACATTCGATTCAGCCTTCTTGGCGTAATGAATTAGAGATAACAGACGCTATTCAATATCTTGTTGATCAAAACTTTAGAGTGGATGCGCACATTATTGATGGATGGTGGAAAGATACAGGGAAACCAGAGGATGTCTTGGAAGCTAACAGAATGATGCTGGAACAAATTGATTCTCGAGTGGATGGTTATGTATGTGAACATTCACAAATTATAGGACGAGTTGTTGTTGAAAAAGGAGCAAAAGTCATCAAAAGCACATTGCGAGGTCCACTGATTATAGGTAGCGGTAGTGTTGTTGAGGATACGTATATTGGACCATTTACAGCCATTTCGGAGAATGTAGAAATAAAAAATAGTGAAATAGAAAATAGCATAGTATTAAAAGAAGTGAAAATTTCCGATATACAGTGCAGGATAGATTTTAGTTTAATTGGCAAGGGAGTAAAAATACAAAAACAGAATAATAAACCAAAAGCATATAATTTTGTTATTGGAGATAATGGGCAAATAGATTTGTAAAATTGGAGGATATAATGTTTTCGAGAATTCGAGAGGTTTACGATTATCGAACTATGTTTTGGGGATTGGTTACCTCAGATTTAAGAACAAGATATAAAGGATCAGTGCTTGGGTTCCTGTGGACATTTTTAAATCCTTTATTGATGCTATTGGTCTATTCAGCAGTTTTTTCGTTAATTATGAGATCGAATATCCCGCATTATGCAGCTTTTCTTTTTATAGGCTTGTTAGCATGGAATTTATTTTCAACTTCATTGAGTTCTGCATCTGGTGTTATTGTAAGACAAGCATCTTTAGTCAAAAAAATCTACTTTCCAAGAGAAATTTTACCACTTGCTATTGTGGCTTCAAGTGTAATTAATTATATATTTTCACTAGCGATATTAATACCGTTCTTGATATTATCAGGAATTTATCCTTCGTGGTCCTGGTGTCTGTTACCGTTGGTTTTGCTGTTTGAGGCAATTGCAACAGCAGGTTTTGCACTTTTGTTTTCATCTATTAATGTATATTTAAGAGATGTAGAGCATGTTCTTAATATATTTTTAATGGCTTGGTTTTATGTAACACCTGTTGTTTATTCTTTGAGTATGATTCCACATAAGTATGCAGAGTTTTTTAAATTAAATCCAATAACGGATTTCGTTGTTTCTTTTCAAGGAATCCTTTATTATCATCAACCGTTAAGATGGAAGCTGTTTGCATATGCAGTATTATTTAGTTTGATAATTTTAGGGATTGGCTGGATGATATTTAATAAATTGAATCGTCGATTTGCGGAGGAAGTTTAGAATGGCACAAGTGGATTATGCAATTAGAGTGAAGAATGTAACAAAGAAATTTAAGATATACGGGGAGAGAAACCAGACTTTAAAAGAGAAGCTTCTATATGCAGGCAGAGCAAAACACAAAGAATTTATTGCACTTGATAATGTATCTTTAGATATAGAGAGAGGTACAACTATAGGGCTTATTGGTGTGAATGGTTCTGGTAAAAGCACATTGTTAAAAATTATTTCAAGAATATTATATCCAGATACAGGAACTGTAGAAGTAAATGGTAGAGTTTCAAGTTTGTTGGAACTTGGAGCTGGGTTTCATCCGGAGTTTACTGGGTTAGAAAATATTTTTCTTAATGGTTCATTAATGGGGCTTTCTAAAAAAGAATTAAGCAAACGCGTGGATGAGATAATTGAGTTTTCTGAACTCGGTGATTTTATTTATGAACCGATTCGTGGCTATTCATCTGGAATGTATATGAGACTAGCGTTTTCTATAGCAACACTGATTGAGCCAGATATATTGTTGCTAGATGAAGTCCTAGCCGTCGGAGATGCGGCTTTTCAAGCGAAATGTATGAGAAAAATGGAAGAATTAAAAAATAAAAATAGGACAATTGTACTGGTAAGTCATGATTCAAACGCTGTAAGGAGGATATGTGATGAAGTCGTTTGGCTACATTGTTCGAAAATCTTTGAAATTGGCAACAAAGATATAGTTATTGATAAGTATAATGAATCCTTTATGGAAAAACAGTTAATATAAAACGTTTTCTAAAGTTATTTTGATAATTTGATTAATGTTGAGAGGGATAAAATGAATAATATATCAGAGAATGATATGAAAAATTTTATTGTTGCTTTGCAAAATTTAAATATTCCTGAATTAAGAACGGACGTTACATCTTGGCATGGACATATGCCATTTGCATTTTTTTTAATTGCTGCAATAAAGCCTAAGCTGTTTGTTGAATTAGGAACTCATAAGGGGGATTCTTATTGTAGTTTTTGCCAAGCTGTAAAATTATACAATATTAATACTCAATGTTATGCTGTTGATACATGGAAAGGAGATATACATGCAGGTTTCTATGAAGAAAATATTTATAATGAACTTCTGAAGTACAATAATGAACGATATGGTGATTTCTCAACTTTAATACGAACTACGTTTGATGAGGCAAAAAATTATTTTGAGAATAACACAATTGATTTATTACACATAGATGGATTACATACTTATGAAGCTGTAAAAAACGACTTTTTAAATTGGTATCCAAAATTAAGTGAAAAAGCAGTTGTTATTTTTCATGATACACAAGTTAAAGATTCTAGCTTTGGTGTATGGAAATTCTGGGAGGAAATCAAAAATCATTATCCTAATTTTGAAATAAAAATTTCAAATGGATTAGGATTAATAGCTGTTGGAAAAGAGATTCCAAGTGGAATCAAGCCTATATTATTTGATAAAAATAGTTCTGAATTAATGACAAACATTATTACATATGCTGGAAAACTAATTTTAGAAAATGATTTAAATATAAAGTTGTTAAATGAGTTGCATGCTTTTCTAGACATTGAAAATTTGAATATTGAAAATCTATCAAGCTATTTTATGAAATTATATTGGGGAAAGGATGATTTGGAATTTTCAGAGCAAATTTCTCAAGAAGTATCCTTAAGAAAAATAATTATAAATAAAGAAAATCTCAAAATAAATTTTAAAATCCAAAATGAATATTTTAAAGTAAGAATTGATCCAGTAAATGCTCCAGCAATTATTGGTGATTTTAAAATCTTTTTGTATAAGAAAGAAGCATTAATGAAACCGATTGAATTGAATCTTTTGGATCTTCAATGTAATAATATATTGATTAAAGATAATAAATTAATTTGTTTAAATAACGATCCTCAAATTATAATCAAAAATATCAATATAAATGATTATGATGAATTATGTGTACAATTTGGTTCTATAAAAATTATTAATCAAGAATTCGCTGATATTATTGAAGATTTTAATTCTGATTTAACCCGAATGAATGAAAGTGGAGATATATTAATAAACCAACTAAATCAAATGGAAATAGAGATAAATAAATTAAAATCATTTATTAAAGACAAAGAAAATGAACTTCAAATTTTAAGTGAAAAAAATAAAATAATCAAAGAAGAAAATCATAAAATAAAAGAAAAGATCAAATTTTTAGATGAAAGTTTAAATTCAATTATAAACACAAAGGGTTGGAAGATGCTAAATTTTTTGAGAGTTATAAGAAATTATATAAAACATCCGTTTTTTTATTTGAACAAGATATTTTTATCAATAAAAAGGTTTGGAATAAGGCAAACGATGCATCGGATTTATAATAAAACAATTACTGAATTGAATTCAAATATTGTTTCATATGATCATTGGCAGAAAAATAATGAGATTGAATTTTTAAATAAAAAAAATCAAATTGAGGCTGAAATAAGTAGTTGGAAAGAAAAACCGCTTATTTCGGTAGTTATGCCAACTTTTAATACAAAGGTTGAATGGCTAAATGATGCAGTTAATTCGTTGCTTATTCAACCCTATAGCAACTGGGAACTTATAATTTCTGATGATAATTCATCGGATAGAAATACAGTAAATAAACTTAGTGAATTAAGTAAGGTTGATAGTCGAATTAAGGTTTTTATCAATAAAAAAAATAGTGGAATTAGCCAAAATACAAATATTGCAATCTCAAATGCGTGTGGGAAATTAATTACTTTTCTTGATCATGATGATACGCTTGCGCCATATGCATTATATGAAGTGGCAAAAAAATGGAATGAAACTCATTTTGATATATTATATTCAGATGAAGATAAAATAGGAGAAAAAGGATATGAAGATGCTTTTTTTAAACCAGATTATTCCGCTGATTATTTACTATCATGCAATTATATAAACCACATTACTGTATATAAAAGAGATTTGCTTGATAAAGTAGGAAATTTAAATAGTGAATATGATGGGGTACAAGATTATGATCTTTTATTAAGGATGACAGAGGTATCGAACATAATTGTTCATGTTCCAAAAATTCTTTATCATTGGAGAAGAGTGCCAGGTTCTACTGCTTCATCATTTGACTCTAAGTCATATGCGCAAGAAGCAGGAAAAAAAGCCATTCAAGCTGCATTAATTCGTCGCGGCGAGGATGCAATAGTGCTTGATACAATTATACCGGGGCATTATAGAGTTGAAAGAAGGATAGTAGAAGAACCATTAGTATCAATAATTATTCCCATTCGAGATAATTTTGAATTATTGAAGAATTGTTTGGATAGTATTAAAAAAAGTAGTTATAAGAATATTGAAATTCTAATAGTGGACAATGGTAGTAAGGATAAAAATACATTAGAGTATCTTGAATCTTTGCGCGAATATAAAATTCTTAGGTATGATATTCCATTTAATTATTCGAAATTAAATAATCTTGCAGTTAAAGAGTCGACGGGAGCATATCTATTGTTCCTTAATAATGATATAGAAGTGATTTCAGAGGATTGGATAGAACAAATGTTGCAACATGCACAACGTAAAGAAGTGGGAGTGGTAGGAGCAAAATTATATTATCCCAATAATAAAGTACAGCATGCAGGTGTGATATTGGGGATTGGTGGTATTGCTGGGCACTCGCATAAATTTAGTAATAAATATTCAAGTGGATACTTTTCTATGCTTGTAGATATTCGAAACTATTCAGCGGTAACTGCTGCATGTATGATGGTACCAAGGAATGTGTTTGAAAAAGTAGGAGGATTTAATGATGAATATCTAGCTGTTGCTTTTAACGATGTTGATTTGTGTTTAAGAATAAGAGAGGCTGGATATCTTTGCGTATTTACACCATATGCAGAGTTAATGCACTACGAATCATTATCACGAGGGAAAAATGTGAACTATAATGAAGTATTTTATATGCAAAAAAAATGGGATCATATTATAAAGAAAGACCCATACTATAATATAAATCTTTCATTACTGTACGAGGATTTTAGATTCGACGCTTCGCGCAGCACTAAATTTGTTCCTAGTTTAAAAAAACTAATGGAAATAGCGGAAAATGTAATTGATTATAATAGAACAAATAATGAAAAAGGCAAGTTAAAAAATGCAGTTGATAGGATAATAGAAATTATGTATTCAAGACCAGATTTATTAAAAGAGTTTTATGAAAAAAATGAGGAGCTTGATATGGCAGGTCTTATTAATTGGGCATTAGAAATAGGGATTAAATACGATAGTAGTAAAGAATTACTCGTAGAATTTCAAAACGATTATAAACATATACAAAATATATTAAATTAGTTAGCATGGTTATGAAATCTAATCAAACTTTTTATCCCCCCGGAGGTTCTCATGCGCATTCTTGTCACTGGCGGTGCTGGTTTTATTGGAAGCAACTTTGTACGCTATACGCTTTTGCATCATCCTGACGACACTCTTGTCAATTATGATGCTTTAACGTATGCAGGCAATTTAGAAAGCCTGCAAGATATACAACAACATCCCCATTACCAGTTTGTTCATGGAGATATCCGTGATGGCCAGAAACTCAGCGAGATCGTCCAGAAACATGGGATTGAGGCTATAGTCCATTTTGCGGCAGAGTCGCATGTCGACCGCAGTATTCACGAGCCAGCCGCGTTTGTGGAAACCAACGTGCTCGGGACACAAGTGCTTCTTGACGTGGCCAGACAGTCGAGAATTCAGAAGTTTGTTCATGTGTCCACAGACGAGGTGTATGGCACGCTTGGCTCAACCGGTTATTTTACCGAGGAAACGCCGCTTTCGCCCAATAGTCCCTACTCCGCGAGTAAGGCTGGTTCAGATTTACTCGTCCGAGCCTATCATGAAACCTATGGGTTAAACGTCAATATTACGCGTTGTTCCAATAACTATGGCCCCTATCAGTTTCCCGAAAAGCTCATCCCTCTGATGATTTTAAATGCGTTGGAGAATAAGCCGCTGCCCGTTTACGGGACCGGAGAGAACGTACGCGATTGGCTGCATGTAGAAGATCATTGTCGGGCGGTCGATCTCGTTTTGCGCAGTGGTGTTCCAGGACGTGTCTACAACATTGGCGGTCACAATGAACGTCGCAACATCGATGTGGTACGAGACATTTTGCGTGTGCTAGGCAAACCAGAAAGTCTGATTCAATTTGTGACCGACAGACCGGGACATGATTTGCGTTATGCGATAGACCCGACGCGAATTGAACAGGAACTTGGCTGGAAACCGATCCACACTTTTGAGACAGGTTTACGCGAAACGGTTGAATGGTATGTAACGCATCAGGAATGGTGTGAACGTGTCAAGTCTGGAGAGTATCAACGATTCTACGCATTGCAATACGGTGGAGACGCATCATGAAAGTGTTGGTGACAGGCGCAAACGGTCAACTAGGTTATGATGTGGTTCGTCTGGCCCTGCAGAAAGGCCATGAAGTTTTTGCTGCTACACGTCACGAGCTGGACATCACCCATTTGGACGAAACGCGGCGTGTAATTTCTATGCAAATGCCTGAGGCAGTGATTCACTGTGCCGCCTATACAGCGGTGGATGCGGCTGAGTCGGACGCAGACACTGCGTTTCGCGTGAACGCCTATGGTACACGCAATGTAGCGTTAGCTTCCGAAGAAGTTGGAGCGCGGCTTGTCTATGTGAGTACTGATTATGTTTTTGACGGTTGCGCAAACCAACCGTATAGCGAACATCATCCAACCGCGCCACAATCGGTCTACGGAAAATCCAAGCGTGCTGGTGAGGAACTGGCGCAGATGGTTTGCCGGCGCCTGATGATTGCTCGCACCGCTTGGGTGTACGGAGAACATGGAAATAATTTTGTGCGTACCATGCTGCAGCTTGGACGTACACGCGAAGTTGTGCGTGTAGTGGATGATCAAATTGGCAGCCCCACCTATACTAGGCATTTGGCCGCCGCACTATTAGCGTTGTCTGAGCAGGATGTGTACGGCATTTATCATCTGACAGGTGGCGGTCACTGTTCATGGTACGACTTTGCGGCGGAAATTTTTCGCCTTGCCAGTTTGCCTGCGCGACTGGAGCCTTGCAGCACAATCGAATTTCCCCGCCCGGCGCCCCGTCCCGCCTATTCAGTGTTGGACAATTTAGCGCTTCGCGTCAACGGAATGCCGCGATTACCGGCTTGGCAAGATGGCTTGCGAGCGTATTTGCAAGAAATAGGCGAATACAAAGAAGGGAATGTTGACGTGTGAAAGTGATAGACCGTTGCCTAAACGGAGTTCTTTTGCTTGAACCCGTTGTCCATGGAGATCATCGAGGATTTTTTCTGGAAAGCTTTCGTCGCGATCAGCTGAAAGATTTGGGTGTAGCAGAAGAATTTGTCCAAGACAATCATTCCCTCTCTGCAGAAGCCGGAACACTTCGTGGTTTGCACTACCAAAAACCACCTGCTGCACAGGGCAAACTGGTACGTGTGACGAGCGGTGCTATCTACGATGTGGTGGTGGACATTCGCAAGTCATCGCCGACATTCGGACAGTGGCGGGGTTTTCTGCTCACCGCCAGCAATTTTCGCCAGCTTTGGGTTCCGCGCGGGTTTGCGCATGGTTTTTGCACACTCGTTCCTCAAACTGAAGTTCAATACAAAGTGGATGCGCCCTACAGTCCTGAGCATGACTGCGGCATTCTTTGGTCCGATCCGTCGCTTGCCATCGATTGGCCGTATAGTCAGCCTGTTCTTTCTGACAAAGACAAACGCCATCCTCTGTTTAACGATGCGGAACATTTTGAATCCATCATTGAATAGCGGATCGGCAAAATGACCGGCTTTTTTCCGCTCATTGCCTTGGCACTTGCGCCGCGAGCGCATTCTGTGTAAGGTGACGAAAAAGGAAATAGATATGTAGGAGTCGGATGGATATGAAAGGTGAGAGTGACCGTTGGTCTCATCCGGATGAGTGGAATCTAGTGAGCCAAACCAGCGACGGGAATTACGGCAACGGCCATGAGACATGGAAGATTGGAAGCACTTGGACCAAATTCCTTTTCCCCTTTCTTTTTGATGTGGATATTGCAGGCTACGCGGATTCGGCACATCCCAAAGTGAGTGACTATTTTGTGGAATCACAATGGGTGCGCCGAGTGTGGGTAGAACACGAGTACGACCTTGCAGAATTAGACAACATGCTCCCCTACGTCAAACAGTATCTAAAATTACCAGATAACCACAGGCGTTTTCGAATGAATGACGCTTGCATCAGTCCACGATTGGTGTTTGCTTTTCAACAGCCTTCCTTGGCTTGCGCATTTCGCATCGCTTCCATTGAGATGGATATATTCTATAACGGTGTAGGGTTTATCTCCATTGAAATTGAACCGCTTGCTGAAGGTGGCCCATGTCCTAAAGCGCCTCTCACCATCGAACAAGTGGAACAAACCAATGCCCAATTGGCTTCTATTACGAATGGTGTTCCCTTTCGCGTGGTGGGTAGTGTGTTTCAGGAAGAAGAGATGGACAGAGAATCGAAACTTTTTCTAGATAACGAATATGCGGATTGGTGCGATTTACATAAGTCTTACACACTGAAATCTTTGCTGGATGAATTACTATTATTGCCATTTCGGGAAGACGACCATCTTTCCATCACCCCAATGATCGATCGTTTTTTGCCGATTTACGGTGCGCTGCTTCTTCACCCAACGCGCGCTTCAGAGCCGATTGAACGGCTGGATGAACAGTTTTTTCACTTCGCGGAAAGCCATTTGACGATTCTTCGCAAGACGTTTACGCCCAATCATATCAGTCGTTTTTCGCAATTGCACGTGGATGAAGAAGGGCATAATTATATGCCTTACCACAATGTGATTCATTCTCAATCTTTAGATGGCGGTTTTGTGCTTGCCTACGATAATGGACTGGCCCATTACCAAGGTGAGCGGCCGCGAGCTATGGAGTCGTTTCGCACAAACTATTTTTATATGATGCTGGTTCCCTTTCATCAGCGTCTCTCCATATTGCGCTATGCTTCAGAGATGGCGAATCTGGCAGTTTCACCGAGGCGCGGCGAACGAGCTCGCAAAATTCGTGAGCAGATTTACGATTTCTCGTCTCGGTGTTATTTTCGTCAAGCCTCCGTCAGTGAAGAAAGAAATACGATTTATCGACGTTGGCAGTCCATCTTTCATGTTACCGAAATGTTTCTCGATCTCAAACAAGAGGTTCACGACATTGATAATTATCTGGCCGAACTCTATCGTTCCCGTGATGCGGCTTTGCGCGACAAGATGATGCGCCGTGATATGCGCTCATCTCAATTGTTTGGCCTCATCACACTCGTTTTTCTGCCGATTACGATTACTACGCAAATCATCATGAGTATTCCTGTACTGCAAAGTTGGATTCAGCCAGAACGGCATCCGCTTCACTCCCTGATGATTTTATTTCTCATGATTCTCTTTGTGGCCTGCATGTTATATTTCATTTTGCGTTACGTGCGGCGAGCTGCTATCAAGGATGTCTAATGAGCCCATGGAAGTAAGCGGTGGATTTTGGGGTATTCTACTATGGATGATTGAAAACTTCCTTTCATTTGTTTGGTAGTCCAATGAATTCGGCGGTATGATAAGGGAAGAAAGACAATAGGATACTGTTGGCAGGAGAGTGGTGGAGAATGAACGCACTGCAACAATTGCATCAACTTGGTCAGAGTATATGGTATGACAATGTAGAACGCGGTCTGATTGAATCGGGGGAAATGGCTAAACTGATTAGTCAAGGAGTGCGTGGAGTCACCTCCAACCCAACCATTTTTGAAAAGGCGATTCTGGGCGGACACCATTATGATGAAGCGATTGCTGAAGCGGTTCGCAAAAATTTTACACTCGATGAATTGTATGATGATCTTGTCTTTCACGATATTCTGGCTGTGGCCAAATTATTGCGTCCTGTTTATGATGAGTCCAAAGGCGAAGATGGATACGTTAGTCTGGAAGTTTCGCCCCGTCTGGCTCAAGACCAAGAGGGTACTGTAAAAGAAGCATTACGTCTATGGCGAGCTCTGCAACAACCCAATTTGATGATTAAAGTTCCGGCAACTGACGCGGGCATCGGAGCGGTTCAAGAATTGATTCGGGAAGGTGTTAACGTTAACGTAACGTTAATTTTTGGCTTGCATCAATACGCTCAAGTGCTCGAAGCTTATATTCGCGGTTTGGAAGCTCGCCATCAAGCAGGGCAGTCTCTGCATGTGGCTTCTGTAGCCAGTTTCTTCGTCAGTCGAGTAGACACGCATGTAGACCATCAGTTGCAGGAAAAAGGAAACCAGGAGCTGCAGGGCAAAGCTGCGGTGGCCAACGCTCAACTTGCGTATCAGCACTTTATGAAAGTTAGTCAGAGTGATAGATGGAAAAAACTTTCTGATGCAGGAGCCCAACCCCAACGTCCGCTGTGGGCGTCTACCAGCACAAAAAACCCTAGTTATTCACCATTACTTTATGTGGAGACGTTGGTAGGCCCGCAAACTGTCAACACAGTCCCTCCAGTGACACTTGAGCATATTCTCAAAGCAGAACAATTTTCGCGCACGGTTGATGCGGATTTGTCTAACGCAGAGAAAACGGTCCATGATTTGCGCGCAATTGGACTGGATTTAGAGGAAGTTGGCAAGGTTTTACTGAGAGAAGGATTGGATAGTTTTAGTAAGTCGTTTACCACACTTTGGGACGCGTTGCAGAAGCGAATTGACGAAGCGAAAAAATAAAATAAAATGAGGTAATTTCTGATAAAAGCGCTTTCTAAGCATTGACAAACTTGTGTGGACTGCGCATAATAAGCGTGTCATTGACTATGAAGAATAAATGGTCTTGTGTCCAGTCACCTTTGATAATTCTGTTCATATCATGGCAACATAAAAACTGAATGCAAGTGAAGTCCTCGTTAGGCGAGGCTTCTATACGAAAAGATGCCACTGCCCGGAAACGTGGAAACACGCCAATGGGTTGAACAGGTACTGCCGGCTTAAGGCTTTACTTAATGTGGCTGGGGGAATCCCTAAGTCGTATAGTGCCAAAGCTCAACCAGGGGGATAATGAATGTAGACGCGTGTTGTATTTGCGCGTTCACATAACCCCCTAGGACTGTGGTCTTAGGGGGTTTCGTAGTGTCGGGCTCAAAACAAGGAAGGAGGTGGTAGGTATGGATAGTTCCCCTAGTCGAACTAGTCAAATTTTTTCATTGTCGTTTTGCATGAGTTTTCTTTACAGGGGGAGACTGTCCTCCTATCCCGAATTCCGAGGTGAGTCCAATGGCAAAAAATCTAAACTATATTGAAACAGACGCACAACTGGATTGGAAAATTCGCCAGCAGGATATGCAGCGTGTTGCCTCTCTCCATGCTAAGCGTGGAATTTGGGCCAAAATCATGTTGCTTCTCGTTTTGATAGGCCCTGGCGTTTTGACCATGATTGCTGATAATGACGCTGGCGGCGTCATCACCTATGCGCAGACTGGCGCGACTTACGGTATAGGTTTCTTTATCCCATCGCTGATTATTGCTGGCTTTATTGCTTATGTCGTACAGGAAATGACCGTTCGTCTTGGTGCTGTCACCCATCGCGGTCATGCCGAAATGATATGGGGTCGATATGGTTCCTTTTGGGGCTGGTTTTCACTGGTCGATCTCGTTATCGCGAATGTCTTGACCCTGGTTACTGAGTTCATTGGCATTAAAATTGGCATGGGTGTATTTGGAGTACCCACTTGGATCAGCGATGTTCTGGCGATTGCTTTGGACGTTTTTGTCCTGCTGGTTCTGCGCTACTATACTTGGGAGCGCATCTCACTCTGGATTGCGGCAGGTAACTTGATTTTTATCCCGCTTGTGCTGATGGCTAAACCTCATTGGTCGGTGGTGGCGGCATCTTTTGCCAACTGGAACATTCCTGGCGGATTTACAGCCATGTTCTTGTTCATTGTATTGGCTAACTTTGGAACAACCATTGCTCCGTGGATGCTCTTCTTTCAGCAATCCTCGGTGGTAGATAAAGGTTTGACGGTGAAAGATATTAAACACGGTCGTCTGGATACAGGCATTGGTACGCTGGCTATGGTTCTTGTAGCGCTGGCTATCATCGTTTTGACGGGTTCGCTTGTTCATGGTACGGGTAACGCCAATCTCAATATCTCGCAAATTATGGATATTATTGGACGTCGCTTAGGGCCCACTGGAGAGAAATTGTTTGCGCTAGGATTGGTTGAAGCGGGTACGATAGCGGCCATTGCCTTGACGGCCAGTACATCTTGGGCTATGGGGGAAGCGTTCCATTGGCCAAAGAGCATCAACATGCCAGCTCTGAAAGCTTGGAAGTTTTATTTGCCGGGAATTCTTAGTGCGGTTTTGGCGGCTGCTATTGTCATGATTCCGCATGCTCCACTTGGTTTCTTGAATATGCTGGTGCAGGTAATTGCGTCCATCTTTATGCCTGCCGCATTGCTCTTCTTGCTCTTGCTTCTGAATGACAAAGAGGTTATGGGGGAATATGTCAATCAAAAATGGCAAAATATTTCCGGATTCGTCATTATTGGCCTGCTCGTAGTACTGAATGGTCTGTATGGTTTGACGGTTATATTCCCCAATCTCTTCTCGTGACGAGAAAAACCATGAGTGAGTTCATTTCGATAGACAGGGAGGTTGAACCACATGTTGAACAACGGATCGGCAGAAAAAAATGATGTTTTGGTAGAACTCAACAAGGTGACACCCATTCCCGTTCATGCACCTTTGCAAAGAGCCAAAGTAAAGGGTTGGGTCAATGTGGTGTTCTGGGGATTGCGGATCTACATTCTGGCTATGGTTGTTCTGGTCATCATAGGTTTTGCCAGGGGGACTTTGTGAGATGGATATAGACGGTTCTCGATGTAAAGATGATGTGAAATTCAAAGGCACCGACAGTTAAACGCTCTGGAGTCTCAGGTCGTAATTATCTGTCGGTGTTTTCCTAATCAAATACAGGGACAAATTATTTTTCTTCTATATGAACATTTTCCCGGGTCATATGATACACTAGATCTACCCCGTACATTTTCATTTCATGAACATACTACACGTTTATTTTAGTTGTCAATTCATGGGTAGGTTCACCCAAACACCTCTTTGTAAGTGAATATTGCAGATAAAAGGAAGACTACACTCTTGAAATGGCGGACAAGATTTTGGGCAGGATTGTTTTTGACCGGAGTGTTATATACTTTCACATTTTTACAAACGAATCATAACCATTTGTTGATTCTGTTATTTTTGTTTGTGTTGGCGCAGGTTTTCATTTTATTTCCAGTTAAAATAGGCAGGCTAATCATTTTTCCAGGCACATTGGTGGCAAATTTATTAATCTTTCGCAGTGCACCGCTTTGGCTTAGTCTTGCTTTATTGGTGGGTACTCTGCTTTCTTCCAATTGGATTGTATCACGTGAACTATCTATTCGTATAAATTTTGCCCAATCTGTCAGGCGCTATTTTTCTTTTGCTCTAGGCTACCTGATTACAGATGGATTTATGAACCTTGCTGAGGGCTGGCCTCCATTGGCACTGGCGGTTTCATCAGTATTTCTGTTTGAATTTATTCAGTGGCTTATAGATACAAGACAAGTTGTGATTCGCAATCCCAAAAAGTTCTTTTATGGTGGATGGCGATATGTTTTGTTGCGTCAATCCTATTGGCTCTGGCCGCTTCTGGCTGCCGTTATAGGACTTTGGCGCTCGTTAATCGTGGTAACCACCAATGATACAAATATTCGCAACGACCTGTTCTGGATTGCAATTCCTTATATCAGCTTCTCCATGCTGATTTATCATTTCAATGAATTGCGCGAAAAGCAGCAGGAGCTCCATTTTCATTATCGGCTGGTTGCGGAGAATATCAATCGATACATCGTGTTTGTGGATAAATCGCAAATCATTCGATATTGCTCTGGCAATTTAATTGAAAATTGCGGTGATTTTTGTGGGCAGTCGCTGGAAGCGGTTGCTTGGAAATTTCTTTCCGAAGATAACATGTCAAAAATTGTGAAAGGTTATCAAAAGGCTCTGGAAACAGAAAAGTCACAACAGTTTACATTTCATGAGCATCGCGCGAATCATTTTATTGCGTTCGATCTCGATATATCTCCCGCCATGAATGAGCAGGAGCGTTTGCTTGGTGTGGTACTCGTGGTCAATAACGTGACAGAACGAGAGCAGTGGCGAGAGAAAGTGGCTAAGGCGGATCGGTTGGCAGTGGTCAGTCAAATGGCTGCGGGTGTCGCTCATGAAATTCGTAATCCAGTTACTTCAATTAAAGGATTTTTGCAACTTTCACGTGATTTATATAAAGATCATCCGAAATATTGGCAAATGATGTATAGCGAACTGACCAATATAGAACAGGTGATTAACGACTATTTGCAACTAGCGCATTCTCTTTCCGCATCGACTGCTATTTACTTCAATTTGCGCGAATGGTTGAACATATGGATGGAAGAAGTAAGGAGTAAAGCGCAGCAACAGAGTGTTTATGTGGATGAACGAGTGATAGAAGAAGATGTGTGGATTTTAGGCCATCCGCACGCTTTGGGCAGAGCGTTTGCTTGTATTTGGCAAAATGCGCTTGAAGCTATGGGGCAGGGTGGGAGATTAACCATTTTACTTGAAATAAGAGAAAATAAAGTCGTTTGGCAAATTATTGACACTGGAGTTGGCATGTCCATAGAACGTGTTCGCCACCTAGGAGAACCTTTTTACGGCACTTCCGAGCGAGGGATAGGAATTGGTTTAATGATTGCCAATAAATTAGTATCTGAGCATCAAGGGGAGTTGGTTATTGAAAGTAAACCAGGTCACGGTACCCAAGTAACCATTCGATTGCCAAGATACACCTATCCTCTGCCCAAACCTCAGGATTCAAATGGCATCAATTCTTAGACTTTGATTTAATGTGGCAAAGTAAGCGGGGTTGGAAATTCGCCGCTCTCTTTTAAACTTTCTATATCCACCAGCAGCAGAGAACGAAGTACAAGCTGGGCAGCGCCATGTACAACCGTCTCAGGTGAGGCAATGTGTACTTTGACACGGCGATTGAGGGAAACAGCGCGATTGGCGACTGTGCGTTCAATATCGGGCAAGATATAGTTTCCTGCTAACACAATCGGTCCACCAATCATGGCAATTTGCGGATTCAATCCATTTAATACATTAGCAAGCCCAATGCCAATATGTTGACCAAGAGTTTGGAAGGCGCGAATATAGAGAGCATCGCCCGTATCAGCGCGTAGAACACACTCCTCAATAAAATGCGCACTCGGGAATGAGGGGAGATTATAAGCCCCAACCTCCTGAAGGTAACGAAGAAGTGCCCGTTCGGAAGCGTATTGTTCCCAACATCCATATGAGCCGCAAGAACATTTCAGCCCCATTGCAGCAATGGTTGTGTGTCCAAATTCTCCTGCAATTCCATCGTATCCATGAATCAGATTGCCATTGGTGATAATACCCACACCTGTTCCCATGCCTACGTTGACAAAGACCAGATGGTTCAGATGGCAGGTTTGTTGTACAGCTAATGCGCCACAATTCGCGTCGTTGTCAATAAAAATAGGGATTTTTAGATTTGCGCGCAAGCTTTCTAAGAAGTTCCACTCATGAATTTCAAGGTTCGGCAAATAATGCAGATATCCGGTTTGTGAATTGACCATGCCAGGGATGGCCACACCTGCTCCAATGACGCCGTATTTACTCGTTGGTGCTTTAGAAATCACCTTTTTTGAAGCAGCAATAAGACTCTGCAACAGTGCTTCCTGAACACTCATTCCATCAGACAGATAGATGGGTTCGTGATGTTGTTCTATGATTTTGCCGCTCAGGTTGCAGAGGGCAACAGTCACATGAGTAATCTGTACATCGATACCAATGCAGTAGCCGGCGTTTTCGTTCAGGGAGAGCAACATGGGTTTGCGGCCGCCGCGTGATTCACCATAACCAATCTCGATAACAAACTCTTCCGCAATGAGTTCGTCAACAATGGAAGAGATGGTTGCTTTATTCATTTCAAGTAAATTGGCAATATCCACCCGAGAGATAGGGGCATTTTGGTAGATGGTTCGAAAGACAGCTGTTTTATTAAAACGTCGCATCATGGCGCTGTCGATGGAGGTGGTCAAGGTTTCTCACTCCCAACCTAAAATAGCGAAAAAATTTTCGAAAACGAATTGAAATTTCGTTGAAATAAGATTGAAGATAGTTTATCATACAAACCAAGTTCAGAAAAAGAGGACGCTTTCATAAGATTGGAGACCTTTTTTACTCATCTTTACTTGAGATTTCGTTGAATCGAGCAACCATGGTCCTATTTTTTCGCCCAATTTGACAACCAATGAAATCGAAAGAAAGTTTCTCCTGTAAGCGTTCTCCAGGTCAATCTTTACTTTAAATCTTTTCGTTCCATAAGGCGCGCGTTTCTGCTTGCTGATTCGATAGCATGCAGAATCGTGAATGAACACGCCAATAGGAGGGGTCATACGTGAAAAAATTTAGAAAAATAGGTGTCGCGGCAGTAGGAGTTTTGACATTGACTGCGCTCGTTTCTGGTTGTGGAACTGCCAATACGACGAATTCTACACCAAGCTCCAGTGCTCCGGTACCAACAGGAAATGCTGGAACAACTGGCAAATTGGAGATTTTCTCTTGGTGGACAGGTGTTGCATCATCTAAAGCGTTGAAAGCTTTGATTCATGTTTTTAATGAAAAATATCCTCACGTCCAAGTTATCAATGAAGCAGTGGCGGGTGGAGCAGGTTCAAATGCGCATGCCGTTTTGGCTAGCCGCATGACAAACAACAATCCTCCAGGAACCTTCCAAGTGCACGCTGGTAATGGATCTTTGTATTCTTGGGTACAAGCTGGAGACTTGGATTCCTTAAACAACCTTTACCAAAGTCAAGGATGGTTGAATAAGTATCCGAAATCATTACTCAATTTGATTACCTTTAATGGGAATATTTACGCTGTGCCTGTAGATATGCAGAGAGCCAATGTGCTTTGGTACAATCCGTCCATTTTCAAGAAATACAATCTGACACCGCCAACTACCTTTAGTCAGTTTTTCCAAGACGCTAAAGTATTAAAAGCGCATGGTATTACTCCGCTCGCTTTGGCCAATCATGGAAACTGGGAAACGACGCTTCTCTTTAGCGACGTATTGTTAGGTACGGTTGGATATACGGATTACAACAAATTATTGCATGGTCAAATGTCTTGGAACAGTCCTGGTGTTGTGCAGGCTGCGAATACCTTCACCAAAATGATGCAATATACCAATTCCGATGCTTCTGCCCTGCACTGGCAACAGGCTGATCAATTGGTGGCGAATGGTCAAGCGGCTATGAACGTAATGGGTGACTGGGCACAAGGTTACTTTAAGACCACGTTGAACCTGACACCTGGCAAAGACTTTGGTTGGGCGCCGACACCTGGTACTCAAGGAGTGTTCTCAGTAGTTTCCGACGTCTTTGCTCTGCCTTCCAAACTCAGCGCTTCACAAAAAGCAGTGGCTCTGAATTTCTTGAAAGTCCTTGGATCGGCCGAGGGGCAAAAAGTGTTCAATCCATTGAAAGGTACTTTCTCGCCTCGTCTTGATGCAAATCCAAGTGATTACGATGCGTACTCTCAAGCGGCCATGAAGTCGTATCAAAAAGACCAGCTTACACTTTGTATTGGTCAGGGTGCTGTAAACCCAGGCTTTACTACAGCCTTTGAGAATGCTATGGCCATTTTTGTTACAAACCACAATACCAAGCAGTTTATTCAATCTATTGAGAATGCGGCTCAAACCAATCCTTTGAGCTAAACTGCTAGGATGCTAAAAAAGAAGAAGGCTGCCCCGTCTGTGCAAAAGCCAGGCGGGGAACCTTTTTGCAGCGGTATAGTCCGCTAAGAATATGTGAGATTGGCAGGTGAGAGCGCTTGAGTCAAGTGGTGGATGTGCAATTAGCCAAAACAGGACCTGAACGTCGGAGAAAACGGCTCTCGTCAGGGAAAATTTGGTCTATGATCACGTTGATTCCGTCCATGATTCTCTTACTCATTTTTGTGTATGGTTTTATTGGCTGGACGGGTTGGGTTTCAACAACCGCTTGGAACAGCATCATTCCCAATTTTCTTTCCGTAGGTTTAAAGAATTATCAGATAGTCTTTCAAACGTTTCGTTTTCAATCAGATATTCGGAATATGGTTGTTTTTACCGTTCTATTCATTCTCATCTGTCTGATTGTAGGCTTGTGTCTGGCATTATTAATTGATCAGCGCATTAAAGCGGAGTCTTTTTTCCGCAGTCTCTATCTCTTTCCCATGGCGATTTCTGCAGTTGCCACGGGTGTTGTTTGGTCTTGGCTGCTGAATCCAGACACTGGCGTGAACTTGATATTAAAAGCTTTTGGGCTTAAACATGTGCCCCAATGGTTTCTGAGTACTCGAATAGTTCCAGGTATTCCGGGTGGACAAATTCAAATTGGTATTCCTATTGCTCTTTTGGCTGTGCTGATAGCATCCGTTTGGCAGATGTCAGGCTTTGCAATGGCCGTATATCTTGCTGGATTACGCGGTATACCTGATGAATTAAAAGAGGCGGCAAAAATTGACGGTGCTAATGCCTGGAGAACTTTTTGGTCAGTCATTCTCCCGCAATTGAAGGCCACGACAACAACCATCATTATTATTTTGACTGCAGCATCCTTGAAGGTGTTTGGCTTGATTTATGCCATGACCGGTCCCGGACAGGATTTTGTCACGGACATGCCAAGTATGAATATGTTTCAAACGACCTATCAGGGAGATCAGTTTGCGCAAGGTGCGGTTATTTCCATTGTCATGTTAATTTTGATAGCTCTCTTTATCATTCCCTATCTCATATCGACTCTACGGGAGGAGGAGTAAACCATGTTGGCGATTCGAAGAATCAATCGCGGGCTGCTCTACGTATTGTTGCTGCTCATTGCCTGTTTTTACCTCATTCCCGTATATGTTGTTTTGGTCACCAGTTTTAAAACCAATACAGAAGTTAGTCTGTCGCAAATGTGGTGGCTTCCACACCAATGGAGTTTACAGGCGCTTGGTGCTGCTTGGCATGCTTTGGGCCCTAATTTTGGTAACAGCTTTATGTTGGCCATTCCTGCCACCATCTTGGCGTCACTGTTTGGCTCCATTAATGGCTACGCATTATCTAAATGGAAGTTTAAAGGCGCCAATGTGGTGTTCTTTCTCATATTGTTTGGAATGTTTATTCCTTATCAAAGCGTATTGATTCCGCTCTTGAAAGTACTTGATTTGATTTCTCTGTACAATACAATTCCTGGCCTGATTTTGGTTCACGTGGTTTATGGAATTCCTATTTGTACACTCATATTCCGTAATTTTTACGCTTCGATTCCAACGGATATTATTGAATCTGCGCAAATTGACGGAACAGGGTATTGGGGGATCTATCGGCATATCATTTTGCCGCTTTCTATTTCTGGATTTGTGGTAGCGGGAATTTGGGAGTTTACACAAGTATGGAATAACTTCCTCTTTGCCGTGGCTGTGACCAATCCACCTCATCAGCCTGTGACAGTAGCCCTTGTCAATATCGCGGGCAGTCAAACTGTGCAATTTAACGAGCAGATGGCCAGTGCCTTGATTGCGTCGATTCCAACGTTGATTGTTTATATCTTCCTGGGTAAATATTTTGTTCGAGGACTACTGGCGGGATCGGTTAAAGGTTAATCAAAAAGATTATGCAGAAGATGTTTCTATTTAGCCGTGCCCAGCAAATGAGCCATTCGGTTCATGAGCGGGCGCGGTTTGATTTTGAAGAAGATAAACGACGTAAAAGGTTTAATAATGCAGAAATACTCACCCACATAGAACCCCAAACAAAAGAAGAGGCAAGAGCGGTACTAAAATGGAAATAAAGATTTGCTGGATTCCCATCCACCGTTATATTAGAGAGAAAGGGAGCATTAAGCGGAGTATGGAGACCCATGCCTGTTAAACTGGATTGGTGGAAGAGGTTAAGTATGTGCTCCCGCAACCAGCCAAACAGGCGGGCGAAACCGGCTGCAACAAGGTACCATGGATAAAGAAAAGCAATCAAGACAGCAACAATGGGCGCAAAAGAGATGACACCGAGATCGAGCAAAAGTATACAGGCCCACCAATACCAGCGGATTCGCAAATAGCGTTCTAGTTTTTCTTTGATGAGTGTAGCGCCCCAGATAGCCAGATAAGGGAGCGGTACAACACAAAGTAAGCGCCAACGAATCGTTTGACGTTTACGCGACAGTGTTTGTGGACTGTAAAAGTTTGTATCCGTGTCTGGTGGCTGGATATCCAATCGTGGTTTTTCCAATGTAGATGCATTTTCCGCACCGGAGCTCCGCTCTTTGCGCTTCCATCCTGAATAGACGACGGGGCGCTCAGAGTTGGCTTCCGGTAATTCTTCCACGGCGTTTGAATGTGCATCTGAACGTCGTAACGCTGTACAATAGGCGAGTCCAGCTAAGAATTCACTTTTCGTCATACGTCTTTGAAACAGTTCATGATCTGAGAGATCAAATCCATCCATATCCAAAATCCACAGACCGTAGGTTTGTTCCCATTCCCGTAAAGTTTTTCTTTCTTCTGTAGGGCGACTGTATCTGCGCACGTCTTTCACCTCTGCAGCATGCTCTGCTAGCAGAATACCTATCCTATCGATTTGCTGCAACTGGTAAAAAAAGAGCGATCCAATTGGATCGCTGTAAGGGGGTTAGGGCTGTTCCATGGGAATGATTATAAGTTAGAAATATTGAAAGAGCATTGAAAAAATCAACACTCGGCCAACAGGACAAATTCTCATTTCTGTTCTCTTTAAAATAAAATAGACAAAAAACTTCGACACCTATTTACAATTTTCGTATGTTTGATAAAATAATAGACATCAAGTCGCATATTCCACCAACGATGCTCAGGGCAAACCAGTAGAAATGCTGGGACGCAAAGCTTCGGGTCTACGGGTTAATACCTATGATAGCCGGGCTGCCATGGTTGCTGATGTTAAAGAGCAATCTTCCCTGGGGAGATTGCTCTTTTTTCTCCAAACCCAAGGCTGGTTGTCCTTTGCTTCGGCACCGCTGCTCACCCTCCGAATGTCTGCATCCCCCCAGTCAATGCTGTGCAGACATTCGGCACCACGCGGTGTGGTGGCTTTGGAGGAAAAATAGACATGGAAAAGCATGGATGGGCTGTAGGGGTAGCAACGATTTCAACACTTTCCATAGGGGCGTTCTGTGCGCCACAAGTTTTCGCAGATGGTCTTTCCGCATCTCATTTTCCCAATCAAGCACAATCCGATAGTATGTATTGGTCAAGAGCTAGCAATGACTTTTATATACAAGCCAGTAGTGTACCTTATACAGAGAGTGGGACGCAAACACTGCTTAATATTCAACCTGGAGAGCCGTTATACTTAATGGCCTATACAGGTGACAAAAATCTGACTTCAGTTCGTTGGTTGGTCAATAGTCCGGATGCTGCCATTGTGCCGGATTCACCAGATGAAATCTGGAAGTATGGCTCCAACACAGTCCAAATGGCTGTTTTCACAGCCAGTGAGCCTGGTATTTATACAGTGCAAGCTAGCTCCGAGGGTCAATACAGTGTGCCTTTGGTACTGATAGTAGGGTTACAACAGTTAGCAGGTCAAATTTCTCCTCAATCAGCTAAATGGACAGGTGTACAGCCCTTCTCTGCAACTGATGCCGGACCAGCGTTAGCTACTGGCGAGACGGGTAATATTCAATATGTAGAGTACAACCCCATAGCCAATACAGACTGGATTCCTGTACAGGGAACGGTCATGGGGGATGAATCTCATGTTGTCGTTCAGCTATCCAGTAACAGTGGACAAGGTATATGGAATTATCTTCTCCCTGTGCAAAATCACGAATTCTCGGCAGATATTCGTTCTCCGTTTACTGGAAGTATAAGTATTTCCTATATTTCACAATTTTATCACCAGCTAAATACTTCTGGAGATTACACATGGCAAGGGGGATATACACTTTCTATCAATGGACCGCAAACAAGTGAGTCCAGAAAGGCGTTACTGTATTCAGCGTTTATGGATGGAAATGTAAATCCGAATGCCAGTATGATAGCGAGCCAAATTTTCGCCAATTCTCCATCTCAAGAAACGGCTGCGGCAGCTATTGCAAATTACGCCAGTGAGAGCATGTCGTATGATTGGTCCATGGTAGATGGGGGCAAGTATTTGTTTGAAGATGTTGCATCAGCGTTCTCTTTGCGTAGTGGTGTTTGCGAAGAGATTGCCGAATTAGCAGCAACGATGATGAAATCAGTTGGCATTCCCGCAGAAACTGTGATTGGTAAAGCCCCAGTCAATAGTGCGGAAGATAATCATGAGTGGCTTCAAGCGGACGTGGGAGGCCGTTGGGTAGTCATGGATCCGACTTGGGATAGTCCCAATCAAGGCCCCAATACTTTATTGTCCAACGAATATATGACAGAAACCGTTTCTCTTGAGACTAGCCATCTGCCTGATAATCGCCTGGTGGGCAGTATTCAGTAATCGCAGCTTAATGATGTAAGGTGATTCAAAAAGCTAAGACGCAGGTATTGCGCCTTAGCTTTTTTGTTTGGACCATTGATTGAATTCTTCCCACCATTCGGGATGAGCTTCAATAAACTCCATCAGGTTGCTGATTTTTTTCATGGCGTTGCGTGAAAAATAATGTTCAATACCTTCCACCGTTCGGTCAATTTCCTCTGTGTCCGTGAGACCAAGCGATTGAAGAAAAGACTCCAACATCTGATGTCGTTTGGATAGATGCAAACCAAGGGAATAGCCTTCTTGTGTCAGGTTAAGACCTCGGTAACGCTCGTAAATCAACAGTCCATCTTCATCTAATTTTTGAATCATTTTGGAAACCGAAGCATTATTGATACCGAGTCGGTCAGCAATATCGGTAACTCGTGCATAACCTTTATTTTGAATCAGAATCCAAATGGCTTCAATATAGTCTTCCTGACTCGGGGTGGTGGACACCGAGCAACACTCCTCTCCGCCTCGACCGCTGGGTTCGCGGATTTTGTGCGGACATCATTGATGTTGGTTGCGCGTTGTCTCAACCATTCGAGTCATTTATCGAAGGTTATTGACAACCGTGAATGCTACGGCAACCAACATGAAAACGACGTAAAGCCGCAGACCCCAAATTAAGGTCTTTAATCCCCAGCCGAGAGGCATACGGCCCATATTTTCCAAGCGCTGCATCGCTTCTTTTTGTTCAGTGAGCAACGCTTCAACAAGCTCCGGATGCTTCTCCATCTCTCTTTGTGTTCGTATTGTAACAGAACTTGTATCGTTCGTCGCTATGGAAGTTGTTGTCATGTTGTTCACCTCTTATAACGTGAAGTTGGGGAAAATGGCTGTCAAAGCGTACAGGATACCAGCTATGCAAATGAAGACGCCGATACTGATTGCTAATGTGTTGGCCCATGCCTTGTTGCGGTATTCGCCCATAATCTCCTTGTCATTGACGAGCAGGAGCAGAAAGCCTAATGCTGGTGGCATGGTGAGTACGGCGATCACGTTGACAATGAGTACCACCCATTCTAGTGGGAAATGGGGGATGAGGACAATGCCTCCAGCCACCATAACAATGGCGAATAGTGTTAAGTAAAAAGATTTAGCTTCTTTGAATGAACTGTTCAAGCTATGATTTTTCCTCTGAACTTCACCATATGCGTAAGCAGAAGAAGTTGAAATGGCAGTAGCAGCTACAAGCCCAGCTTCCATAATTCCTAGTGCAAACAAAGTGGAACCTGTTCGCCCAATGTACGGTTGGAGAGCTTGCGCAAACTGAGCCGCGCCAAACGACGCGCTGTTCATGTGATGAATAAACAAAGGTGATGTAGCAATGATGCAAGCCACTGCAGCTAGCGTAGCCAAAATTGCGCCAAGCAAAGTATCCAGTTGGCCGTGACGTATATCGTGTTTCGATAAGCCTTTATCTGTAACAGCACCTTGCTGGAAAAAGAGCATCCAGGGAGTGATTGTGGCGCCGATATCAGAAAGAAAGATGACCAGATTATTGTTATTTAGACCGCCGGCAGGAAACGGTTGAAATGTCAGAAAAGACTTTCCTACCGCACTCCAGTCGGGGTGAGCTAGCACTGCAATGGGAATAAACACTAGATTAAAGAGAGCCAATGCCATGGTAATTCTTTCCCATGACCAGTAACGGCGGAAGCTATAGGCCAAAAGAATGATTACAATGGCAACAGGGATAGCTATAAATTTAGAAATATGAAAATAGCTCGCTCCCGCCACCACACCGACAAACTCGGTAATAAGTGTTAGGAAATTGGTGAAAATCAAATCTATCATGGCAAAATTGCCCCAAAATCGTCCAAAACGTTTGTATATCAATTCCGCATGTCCTGCTTTGGACACGGCTCCAAGTCGGACAGTAATTTCTTGAACCACAAAGGCCATCAAAAAAGTTAGAACAACAAACGGAAGAAACACGCCGATTCCATATTGTGAACCGGAAGCAGAGTAAGAGAGCATGGAAGGTGCGTCATTCTCACCCAACATAACCAGTACACCTGGACCAATCAACAACCAAAGTAAACGTGCGTATTTACCTTTGGTTTTAGCATCCATAACTTTCCAACGATCCAGTGCTCTGGAGGTATTTTCACGCGCGTTCAAAAGATCACCTCTTTTCCTATAGTTGCACTTCATCCAAACTGAATGGGATAGGTTGCATCGTCAATATTTCTTTTGTGAATCAAAATTAGCCTAGAGAAACTTTTTTTGAAAGAAAAATGCCGCACAGTAAGGTTTTACCCAGATCACAATCTTTCCTGTGGGCAACTTCTATAGTTCATCTTATGTCGTCTATATGAAAGTTGCAACCCATTTTTTAAAATTTGTTGGGCATCCATTATTGCGAGAAAATTTGGTTACCTATTTTTGTAATTTCTGGTTTACCCCATATCCAGGGTGACGTAGAGGTTGCCGGGTTGAAATAGTAGAGAGCTGAACCGACTGGATCCCAGCCATGAATTGCGTCCATGACAGCCTGCAACGATTCAGCATTGTATGGTTCGTTGATGGTACCATTGCTGACACACTGAAAGGCTCCAGGCTGATAGATAATACCGGGTATACTTTGCGGAAATTTAGGATCTTTAAGTCGGTTGAGAATAACGTCTGCAACTCCTACCTGCCCCAGCAGGGGCTCGCCTTTGGCTTCTGCGTGCACGACATGAGCCATCAGATCAATATCAGCTGGCGTAAGCGCGCTGGTTCCAGAATTCGATACGGCAGCGCCTGTCACTACATCGCTGTTGGCAGGGACACTTTGACCGCTTGCTACGCTTTCCGCATTACTTTGGCCGTTCTGTGGATTGGGAACGATTTGGCCATCCGGAAGTTCCTCCATACCGTGTGGTAAAGGTCCGACATAATGCCATCCCTGAGTTGCCTTGACCAATTGCATTTTAGTCGCCATATTCACATAACCAGTGGGCTGCATGCCAAACGCGTATTGAAAATCACGCACCGCCCAATAAACATCCCACGTGAAAATACCGTTGATGGGACCGTGGTAGTATCCCAAATATTTTAAGCGGTTCTGCAATTCGTAAACGCTGTATCCAATACAGCCGTAGGAAAGATTGCGATCGGAAAAAGCTTGGACAGGGCTGTTGGGCAAAACGGCGAAACAGCTACCAGCTACCATACATGCCAGAAGCCACTGCAGACCGAATTTTTTTCTCACAATCCATCACCTCTCTTTATCAGCGTTTGCGAAAAACGGATGCCTTATGTACGAATCAGTGGATTCGAGTAAAAACTCGCAGCCATAAATTTGACGTTTTATCAAAGTTTTTTTGTCGGAAATATGACGAATTGGTAACTATCATCTAAAACCTCCATGCATCCACGAAGATTTCTATAAAATGGGATTCATTAGATTTTGCTATGTTTTGAATGTGGAATGAGGAGGACATCATGAAAAGACAGCGAGTCATTCAAATGGCATTGGCGTCTTTGTCGAGCGTAGCCTGGTTGGGAGTGAGTTCATGGACAAGTGCCGATGCTGCTTCCATCTGGACGAATCTAGCGAGTCAAGCTACTTTGAAAATTTCCGTCACAGGCTATCCGGATCAACAGTTTGCTGAACAGGAAGATGCTTATCAAGGGAATCTATTGCAAGGCAGTGCTTGGCAGGGGTTTAGTCATCAGGGGGGGCGAGAGTTAGATATTCATTTGCCTCAACCAGCGGTGGTACATGCCTTATCCATCGATGTGCGACAATATTTACCAATGGGAATTTACTACCCATCATATGTCCAGTTTGAAGTTAGAGAGAACGGAGTTTGGCATACGCTCGGACGAGTTTATAATGATCGATCTCGTATCGGCCTCAGAGATAGTTCGCAACGCTTTACACTTTATTTTCCACCTACGCAAGGTCAGACGTTTCGGATTCTTTTTCCTGTCCATGTCTGGGTTTTTGCCCGTCAAATCGCTTGTATGGGAACCTATCAGGCTGTTTCTGACGCGAAGACGGCTAATGATTATCCGATTTCCAGCGTGACTCCTGCGAATACGACGGGTCAAGCTTTAACACCTGCATCCGCCAATCAAATAGAGAACATGTTGCTTGTTAACGTATCACCGGACAGTCCGCTCTACACCTCAAGTCAGTTTGCCTCATTAGTAGCTTATGATAATCAGCAGAATGAGCCGGTAGCTCCTTTTTTCAATACGATTCTTTTCCTTGCAGATGGTTCTGTGCAAGATAACAAAAGTGCTTGGAATCAATATTTGGGAAACTTGTTTTCTTCTCATGGCCAATTAGCTCAACTGCAGGAGGCAGTTTATCAAGACAATGCCAAGCTTGGTACTCCAAATGCTGTAGAGAATGTCGTTTTGACCCTACCATCGACTCCGTACAACGGTGGCGATTTTGGTGAAATAGACGGTCAGGACTTGTCATTCAATCCAACTTTGACGCATCCCTTTGCTGTGCAAGCACGAGAAGCTGCCATTCAATGGTTTTTGCAAAAAGCTGTACAGGATTTCGCGGCAGGTGCTTATCCCAATTTGCGCTTGGCTGGCTTTTACTGGCAGCGAGAAGATTGTCCATCCGACGCTCTAGGAGAGAAACAACTGATTCAATATAGCAGTGCCCTGTTGGCTAAGGACAAGCTGCCACTTCTATGGATACCCTTTTACGCGGCCAGTGGCGTCACAGTATGGAAGCATCTGGGTTTTCAGGCTGCATGGCTGCAACCCAATTATGCTGAACTTGGCAATCAGGCTTTTCCGGCACGATTGACAAACGCAGCAGACATTGCAGAGCGTTATGGTATGGGATTGGAACTGGAATGGACGCGTCTGACTCCTAATGGCGAAACGCTCTATGTCCAACAACTGCAACAATTTGCAGCGGATGGATTAGGTCAAGGTGTTTCCCACGCTTTTTACGATGGCGCCAATTTTTTATCTCACGCTGAAGCTTCGGCTAATCCATTTACACGCGCGATTTATGATGATACTTATGATTTTGTTTCTGGACAATATAACAAGATAGGAGCACCCATTCAATGAGAATCGTACGTTCCCTTTGTACTGCGGCTCTATTGATGACCTTCTGCCCGACTGTGGTTTTGGCCAGTACTCAAACCTCCCATCATCTTGAAGGTTCACAAGAGTTTGTGACAACCATTCGTATCAACGGCAAAGGTATGGATAGACCTTATGGGCGAGTTTATCAAAACACGACTTTTATACCGATTTGGTATGTGATGCAGGCGTTGAATTCTTTTCAATATCAGAGTCAGTGGAACGGGAAACAATGGGAAATCACTGCACCATCCGTTTCTTCTTCCTCACTATCCCGCATAGGCGGTAAAGGCAACATGACCATCTTCCTCAACGGCCAAAAGGTGGCCCAAGTTCCTTCTTTCGTTGCGCCCGATCCGTTAACGAAAAAGGCCACAACGTATGCGCCGATTTGGTATATCATGCAAATACTCAAACAAGCTGGGGTAATTTCTATATGGAAAGATCACATCTGGTCCATGCAAACCGTCACGCCTTCCAAACAAACTTCTCCAACTCTATCTCTTCCACCTGTACTCCCTTCCAACGAGGTGGCTGCAGGTTCCTTTGTCTTGCAATTTTTGACTGAGGAAGGGGAATTGCCACCCCATAGTACTCCTTTGCAGGCCATGTCATTCGCAATTCAAAATGGTTGGTGGGACACGAATTCTACACAGCATACAGAATACTTGGGTGCCTATGAACCACTTACTGTTGAAGAGGCGGAGCAATTAGACTGGAATTTTCTCGGCATGAGTAATCCTGCCTTTCAACCCGGCGGAAGTATGTCGGCTTGGGCTCAATTCATTGGCCTCAATCCTGCTGGTTTAAGTTTAACGGCTGATGTTACACCTACTGAAGCCGATGCCATGTTACATGTGATAGCAGATGACTCACAGGGCTATCAGGCTTTAAAAGAGCATCAATGGCAGATTGTATATCCACCAGAAAATGAAGCTATGGCTACCTTTCAAGGGGATATGACAGCCAATGGTCAACCTTTTTTCACATCCAATCAAGCTGTTCAACAAGTGATTCAAGACACCTATCAATTTTTTGATGGTATCCAAGTTCAGGCTTCATCGAATGGTAAGCAATGGATTGTCACTCTGCCCAACGTCAGTGCGGCAGGTGAGTTTTACATAGCCAGTTCGAACAATGCGAATTACAGTGTGAATGGCGGGCAAACGTGGCAGACTGTCAATCGTTTAAACAGTCTGCGTTTGAATGAGCATTCATCTGTACAAATACAACTACCTGATACGTCTGCCCTTTCACTGAGCTATAATGTTCTATTGCCCAATTTGGGGGGCTCTACAACGCTTGGTGAAATGACCTTACGTCTCAATTCAGCTGAACAGTTGCAAGTTCATCGTGATCAACTAGATTAGTTTGTTTCTATTTGTCGAAAACGCTTGGCAAATGGCCAATGATGAGCCAATCCTACAATGGCTGTTGCGGACGGCACAAATAGGCCAAGCAAAATAAGAGCGTAGAGCATGAGACCTATAATCACAGCCAAACCAATTTCCATCAATGAAGTGACGCCAGAGACGATTAGGCTGCCAAATGTCCCTGCCATAATGATGGCTGCAGAGAAGACAACTCCCCCCATACGCAACATAGCCGCACGCATAGCGCTTGCTGGAGCGTCTGGCGATTTTTTGAGTTCTTCATCAAAGCGCGCCATCAAGAACATGGAATAATCAACTCCAAGAGCAACCAGCAACAAGAAGACAAAGAAGGGCACAGGCCAGGAAAGACCTGGCTTGTGCAGCACATGTATGGTCAATGTCTGTACCAAGCCCATGCTGACGAAATAGGTTCCCATTAACGAGATCATGATATAAAGCGGTGCCAAAATGGACTGCAACATGAAAATCAACAACAAAAAGATACAAGCAGAGATAATCGATACGGTACGGACAAAGTCATCCGTCGAAACTTGATTGAGCGCGTTTTGAACGGCCGTAGGTCCTGCAGTATAGATATTGCTTCCCTGATAAGGTGTAGCGGCAAGAGCAGTAGCGGCGTCTTGTTGGAGTTCTCCTAACTGTTGCATGGCCGTCAGGGAATAAGGATTATGATTCAGAACTACACTGATGGTTGCAACATGGCCATTGGCTGAAATATAGGCGTTCATCGCCTGTTGTAAACCTTGGTTACTATTCAATGTATGGGCAGGCACAAAAAATCCTGGATTCCCCTGACTTGCAGCCATGCTGGATTCCCTCAAGGCATTTTGGATCTGTTGAACACCTTGCTGTAATCGACTCATACCTTTTCCTGCTTTTTGTAAATTCTGATCCACAGGTGCGAGAACTGCCGTAAATTGTTCTACTCCAAGGGCAACTTGTCGATTTCCGTTTGCCAATTGAGATGCCCCGTTGGCTAATTGACGAGTCCCCGCTGCCAAGGCCTGTCCAGCTTCGTTCAATCGACTCGCTCCATTGGCAATTCCTTCAATACCTGAGGTTAATTGCGTTGCGCCGTGATTCAGTTGCTGATTGGCTTTGGCTAACTGACTTGCGCCACTCGCAAGTGGTCCCAGTCCTTCTGTTAATTTTTTCGTACCAGCAGCCAATGCTTCCGTACCGCTTGCCACCTTTGTCGATCCGTTTTTGGCTGCTGTGGCGAGGGCTAAAATCTGTTGCCAAGCTGGATTGGTATTGTCGTTAGGATGCGACTGGCTCCATGCTGCAAGGGCATTTGCCAATTGATTCGCTGCCTGTGCTAACTGATTGGCGCCGTTTGCTGTTTGCTCGCTGCCGTCTGCCAGTGTGCTTGCAGCTTGGTTGGCGTTTGTCAAACCCTGTGCTAATTGATTGGCTCCATTGGCACTTTGAGCAGCACTTTTTGCCAACTGTTGCGTACCTTGATTGAATTGCTGGGCTCCGGATGCTAATTGACTTGTTCCTTTGGAAAGTTGGCTAGCTCCTACTGCTGCTTGACTGATTTTTCCTGATAATTGTTGAGCTCCGTTGGCGACACGCTGGGCACCTTTTTGTAAAGCGGTGAGTCCCTCTTGATTGCCGCTGCTTTGACTGAAGCCGGATTGTAATTGTTGTAATCCAGCAGACACCTGTTGCAGACCGTTGGCTGCAATTTGATTTTGTTTCGCTAATGTGAATAAGGAAATCGCTTTGCCGGTAGGTTGTGTGGCACTCATGACCTCACTTACACCAGGTTCAGAGGAAAGTGTATGTGAAACATCTTGAATAGCGGCAAGCCCTGCTTGGCTGCGGAAATTTTTTTGGCTATAAAGAACGATGGTGGAAGGGAGAACATGTCCCTGACCGAAGGCGTTGGCCACTACATGAAAGCCTTGTACAGATGGAGCGTTAGGGATATCGTCCATAGGATTGAAGGTTCGGTCATCGCTAAATAGCATACCTATCGGGGTAAGGATGGCTAGAAGTACAAGCATGGTCCACCAAGGACGGCGTGTAGCGATACTACCTGTTTTCCCCCAGATACGTGAGGGAGGATGTTCACTTCCTGGCATCGGACGGCGAGGCCAAAAAAGGCTTCGGCCCAAAATGGACATCCATGCGGGGGTAAAGGTGAGAATCGCGAGCAGAGCTATAAAAATACCAATGGAAACACCAACAGCGGATCGATAAAGTCCAAAATGGGCAAAGCTGAGAGCTGCAAATGAGACGAGTACTGTCGAGGCGCTAAAAAGAACTGTACGGCTAACAGAACGAAGCGTGGCTTCAATAGCGTCCGTTAATGTTTCGTGATTTCTCGTTAATTCCTCTCGAAATCGATTGAGAAAGATAATGGAGTAGTCTGTTCCGGCTCCGAATAGCACGGCGATAAGAAAGGTCTGTGTAAAAGTAGAGACGGGTAAGCCTCGCTCTGCCAACCATGCTACCACCGACGAAGAAATGAGAAAGGATATACCGATGCTCAGCAAAGTTACCAGAGGTGCGAGCAAGGAACGAAAAACTATCAACAGAATAATCAGTACCAGGGCAACGGTCACTCCAGCGGTCTTTTCCACACCTTGCTGAGATATGGTTGAATCATCCCATTGGATAGGCACATCGCCAGTAAAGTAGATATGGCTTCCGGACGGGTTTTCGGTAAACCACTGTTTCAGTTTTTGTAGACTTTTATCGGTAGAACCAGCAATATCTCCACCAGGAAAGTTAACAATAGCGATTTCCGTTGTTTTATCTTGGCTGATAAAGGCACTCTGGTCAGCCTTGGTGTTCTCTGCGTCTGCCATGCTACTGATGCCATAAGTTTGTTTGTGGGCATTCATATAGTTTAATTTATTTGAAAAGTACGTTTGATCTGCATGGGTGAGTCCGCCTTTTTGATAAATGGCAATTACAGCTGAACTTTGGCCGTTTTTACCCGGATTCACTTCTTTTAACAGGCGGCTAGCCACCATTACCTGGTTGTTGTTGGGTAAATAGTTAGTTTGTACGTGTAGAACGACACGGTTTAAATTCGGCAACCCTATCAAGCCGGCAACAGTTAGGGCCAGCCATAAGAGAAGAACCAGCCAGCGAAATCTGACAATAAAACGCGTATAAACCCCCATGAATTCTCTTCCCTCGTTTCTTGACTTTATAGTTATGTATTTAAATTATTTAGAGACAAAACATCATAACGACAGATTAACGACTTCTTTACTTGAGCTCAAGTAAAAAAAGGAAAATAATCTGGGTTGATGATAGGGTGTCGAGTAATCGTCAAAATTGCATGTCTGTCTGTATGGGCAAGTCCGTTATAATGTAAAAGCAGCGATGATAAGATTCGTGTTTGAAAACGCATCCCGCTTTGATGCGAGGGAATTTATTTGTCAGTCAGGAGAGAGGTGAGTGAAGTGACAGCTGAGATTCTCAGTTCACTAATTGCCGTCGTTTTTGCTTTGACTGTCATTTTTGTGCGTGTTCGGGCAAGTCGAAAACCAACAAACGCGCGAAAAATTTTAATTCCGCCAGTAGCCATGAGTACAGGATTTCTGATGTATATCGCGCCACAGACGCATGAACCATTTCTATACGCCGTCGCTGCTTTTCTGGTAGGTGTCATTTTTAGCTATCCGCTCATCTCCACCTCGAAAATGTATCGGGCTGAAGATGGCCATATTTATCTCAAACGCTCACGCGGTTTTATAGCCATTCTGCTGATTCTGCTTGCTTTACGGATTATTCTGCACACTTATGTAGAACAGTATGTGACCATCCTGCAGACAGGTTCTCTATTCTTTGTTCTTGCTTTTGGAATGATTTTACCATGGCGAATTGTTATGTATTTGAGGTATCGTCATCTTGCTGGACAACGAGTGGCTGCTGCTTCTGAGTCAGCATCATGAATGGTCTTGAAAGCAAGATTATGTATAAAATGTTTTTCAGCCCTATCTAAGTTCTGGATGAGACATCAAACCTAAAAAGAGAGTAAACCTGACGGCTGGCTTTTCATACGAAGGCAGATCAGGTGGTGGGAGGTACAGTGTGCGAATTCGTTGGATAGTATTACTCATTGTCTTGTTGGTGATTGCACTACCTGTTGTACAGTTGCTTCGTCCCATACCTTCAATTACTGCTACACCCATACTGGCATCAGATGCGCAGGTTCCTGGACAGGCTTCCATACGCTGGCCACAGCAAGGCGAAGCGGCACTGGAAGTTCTCGGGATCGGCGAAATGGGTCATTTCGGTTCCAACACTCCACTGCCCATTGCCAGTGTGACCAAGCTTATGACAGCTTATCTGACTTTGAAAAAATATCCTCTCGGCGTGGGTGAAAGTGGTCCGGAATTAACCATGACACCTAAAGATGTGCAAGTTTATCAAGAAGATGTGGCTCAAGGCGAATCTGTGATGAAAGTGGTTGCGGGGGAAAAACTTTCCGAGCGCCAGCTTTTAGAAGGTTTGTTACTTCCTTCAGGTAACAATGTTGCTTACATTCTGGCTCACTGGGTCGCCGGCAGTCAGTCTGCTTTTGTCCAGCAGATGAACGCTGAAGCTAAAAAACTTGGCATGACTCATACGCATTACGTGGATGCGAGCGGTTTTAACCCGGGCAGTGCGAGTGATGCTCAGGACTTGTTAAAGCTGTTCAACAAAGTGATTCAAATTCGGGCTTTTCGAGATATTTCCGGCATGGCCCAGGCTACCGTGCCTGTTGCAGGAACGATATATAATGTAGATTATAATTTAGGTCAAGGTGGTATTTTTGCTGGTAAAACTGGAAGTACGCCACAGGCGGGGGGGTGTTTCGTCTTTGCATCCAAAAAGATGGTAGATGGCAAAAAAGCGACCATTCTGGGTGTGGTCCTGGGGCAGGAAGGGTTACAACCTTTAATGAATGCCTTAAATGAAGGTGTATCTCTTTCTGAGCAGGCGCAAAAAATGATTCGCGTGGTTCAAGTTTTACCTGCTCAAACACCTGTGGCTCAATTGTCTGTACCATGGATGTCGAATCCAATAACAGTGACAACCACTTCACCCATTAGCATGGTTGGTTGGCCTGGAATGACTGTCCATCGCGTTGTACACTTAGATTCAATGAAGGCACATAGCATTGCTGCTGGGCAAACCATTGGTACTGTAACCGTGATTGCGGGAAATCAAAAGATCAGTGAAACATTAACAGCACCAACCAGTATTCCCGCACCATCGTATAGTTGGCGTTTAAAACATATTTAAGGTAAGAAAACACAAAAGAGTTGGGGGCACGGGTAAAGAAGTCTATGTGATGGCTTCCCGTGCCCTTTTCCTCATCTTCTGTTAGACTGTCAGAAAGTATCATTATCGATGAATAAGGCTCCGGCCAAGGAGGGAACCTTTTGCGATCGAAGCGACCTACAGCACCTGCTGGAAAAAATACGACCAAAGCAGTAAAAGGCGGATTTTCCATTGGAAAGTTAATTTTGACGCTGATTATTGTTCTTTTGGTAGTGGTTATCCTATTTACTGTAGGATTCTTTCTGTTGGTGCAGTTTACACCTTTTAATGCAGCTAAAATGAATGATTTTAATTCGCCAACCGTTGTCTATGATGGTAATGGACAAAAATATATAACGATTGGCAATGGTTCATCCTCGATTCCCTATCAGGATATTCCAAAGGATTTACAGAACGCTTTAGTGGCTACAGAAGACCATACCTTCTGGAGTTCGCCATCGAGTATCGATTTCCGTTCTATTTTACGTGCAGCTTATGTCGATCTGCTTGCTGGCGGAGCCGATCAAGGTGCTAGTACCATTCAGGAACAATTGGCGAAGATGGTCTACTTAACCGACAACAAGTCGATTTCTTACAAGGTTAAACAAGTGGTCTTGGGTGTTCAATTATCTCGTCATTACACCAAACAAGAGATTTTAACCATGTATCTGAATCGAGTTTTTTTGGGATCTAATGCTACAGGTGTCGAACAGGCGGCCAAATTGTATTTTGGCGTAGACTTGCGCAAAGATCCTCACTTGACGCTAGATCAGGCTGCGCTTTTAGCTGGCTTGCCTCAAGCGCCTTCTGCATACGATCCGTTGCTGCATCCGCATGCAGCCATAGCGCGGCGCAATATTGTCTTGCAAAATATGGCTAACTACGGCTATATCTCGCAGGCCAAAGCAGATTGGGCTATGAAGCAACCTTTGGGTGTTTCTGCACATTCTATGGGTGAAAGTGGTTGGAGCCAACATCCACTTTTCACGAATTTTCTCTTTGATTGGGCTCAGCGTCATGGCATCTCGCCAGAAGAACTTTCACAGGGCGGCTTGAAAATTTATACGACGATTGACCCCAATGTTCAGGCGGCTTTGCATCAAGTATTCTTTACGAATAAATATGACAATGATTGGCCAGGCCCCACAACCGGTACAGTAGTTGAAGGCGGCGCCATCTTCCTTGATCCAAAAACGGGTGCAATCTTAGGCGCAGCAGGCAGCCGTAAACAAGATTACACAAGACTAGGCATTGATCGTGTCTATTCGCTTAGTTCACCGGGATCGTCCATCAAACCGATTATGGATTACGGCCCTGCTATCGAAAGTGGCAAATGGAACTATTTGTCCGTTTTGGACGATACTCCACATGATTTTGGCGGTGGGTATACGCCGGAAAACTGGAATCCCAATGCGCCACCGAAAATTACCTTGCAATACGGTATCCAGTGGTCCCAGAATGTTGCTTCTGTCTGGTTGCTGCAGCAAATCGGCATTCAAAACGGTGTGAGCTTTGCGGAAAATGATGGTATACCTGTCAGCCAACAGGCGTCTCATCAGTTGGGTATTGCTATTGGTGGGAATCTCGATGTCAGTCCGATCATGATGGCGCAGGCGTATGAGCCGTTTGATGACAATGGTGTTCAAATGGAAGCGCATCTTATCAATAAAATTGTCAACGCATCCGGTCAGGTCATTTATCGCGATCCGGTTCAAGCCAAGCAGGTCATGACACCTCATACGGCTCACGTATTAACCCGTTTGATGCAAGATGTTGTCGATTTTGGAACGGGTCAGTTAGCGCAAATTCAGGGATGGGGTGTGGCTGGTAAAACAGGGACAGTCCAGTATTCTCCTGGATTGGTAGGCAATCATCCAAATTGGGTAAGAACGGGCTGGTTTGACGGTTACACGCCGAATATTGTGGGTTCCATTTACATCGGCTATGACGTGACAACCCCAGAACATCATATGTCTTGGGTGACGCTCGACCCATCAGGCAATGCCGCTGAACTTTGGCGAGACGTGATGGTTAACGCGCTTGCTGGTCAGACGCCGCAACAATTTCCGGAAGGTCCCTATCCTTATGCAACAGGTCTGCCGAATGCAGCTATGAACACTTCACAGCCTATTTCTGGTTTACAGGCTAGTTACAACGCCAGCCAAAATCAGGTTATTCTCAACTGGAAGGCGAATGGCCAAAACAATGGTTGGGTCTATCAAATTTCGCGCGCAGAAGACAGTTCATCCAATGCAAGCAACAGCAATAACAGCGCAAGCAATACAACAAACAACAGTTCTTCTGCAAACAGCAGTAATTCAAGTTCAAGCAGCTTGACTTTCATTGGTCAAACGCAAAATACCACGTTTGTCGATCCCGGTGTTGTGCAGGGGAACACGTACACGTATCAAGTTCAGGCGTATGATCCTTCTACGCAGCAGACAGTGGGCTCTCCCTTGACAGTAACCATTAATGTGCCGTCTGCCACTTTGCCCAATCAAGGCAACGGTCCAGGTAACAACAATCCCGGCAACCCACCTGGACAGGGACCAAATGGACCGGGAAGTGGTCAGGGAAACGGCACAGGCCCGGGAAACACCACGGGAAATAATACGAATGGTGGCAACCCGGGCAACACCACTGGAAATTCTTCGAGTACTGGGAATACGGGTTCTCCACCTTCACCGCCAGCGCCTGGAGGACAGGGGAATTCAGTGCCTGTAGGAAACTCGGTGCTACCGACATCGGCACCTGCACCCAGTAAACCAAAATCGAGCAAACATTAATGAAATTTCTAGAATAGAGATTTTCCACACCTCACCCTTCTTTAACTCAGGGGGTGAGGTTTTTTGAGTTGTCTGTAATTGTTATTGTGAGCTAAAGAAATATGGGCAATTTAATGAAATCAAAAAAAATCCGTAAAGAAATCGCTTCCTTACGTTGACGTAAGGTTACATTTTCGTTAGTATCTTTTTGTGAGGCGAAATATCAGAGTGTCTAAAATCAACAACGAGGTGGGGAGAGTGGAACAAGCGGAGGCGGAACTGTCTGTAGAAGCCGTCTGCCAGCGGCTTGGGCTGACGGCGAGAACACTGCATTATTACGAAGAAATTGGCCTGATTTCGCCAAAATCTCGAACAAGCGGTGGACACCGCCTATACGATGAAAAGGTCGTGGGCAAGCTTGAGCAAATTGTCCGCTTAAAAAATCATCTGGGATACTCTCTCAATGAGATTCGTCATATGCTGGATGTGGAGTCTAGGCTTGACCAGATTCGTCTCAATGCGGACAATGCGTGTCTCAGTGAAGAGATTCGCCGTTCTGAGCTTGAGGAAGCGGCTGATATGCTGCGCAGCACACTTTCTCAAATTCAGTTAAAAATGCAAAATCTGCAAAATATGAAAAATCGTTACGAAGAAAAACTTCGCATGACAGAAAAAGCTTTAGAGACAAAAAAATATACATTTATTTCACAGAAGGGGAGTGAGTAGGCGCATGTCTACATCAGTTGCAGCCGTCAATGCATCAGGGCGTGGCTCATCTTATAAATGGGTAGCATTATCTAACACGACGCTCGGTGTTTTGATGGCCTCTATTAACCAGACCATTCTTATTATTGCTTTACCTGCCATTTTTAAAGGTATTCAAGTCGATCCGCTGGCGGGCAATCAGACTTCGCTTTTACTCTGGGTTTTACTTGGTTTCAATGTGGCTACTACTGTTTTTCTTGTTACTTTTGGACGACTGTCGGACATGTTTGGGCGAGTTCGGCTTTATAATCTTGGGTTTTTCATCTTTACCATTGGCTCAATTCTATGTTCAATCACCTGGAGCAAAGGTGTGGCCGGTGAGGTTGAATTAATCATCTTCCGCTTGGTGCAGGGTGTCGGCGGCGCATTGCTGTTTGCAAACAGTTCTGCGATTTTAACAGATGCTTTTCCAATGGAACAACGCGGTTTTGCTTTAGGATTAAACCAGATTGCTGCAGTGGGTGGCAGCGTTATTGGTCTGGTTGTTGGTGGTTTGTTGGCTGATGCTGGAGATTGGCGCTGGATTTTCTTAGTCAATGTTCCGGTGGGTATTTTTGGAACCATATGGGCGTATCTGGCTTTGAAAGAGATTGGCGTCAAGGTAAAAGCTTCGCTTGATTTGCTCGGGAATTTGTTTTTGGGATTGGGAATTCTTGGTATTATGCTGGGTTTGACATATGGTATCATGCCTTATGGCACAAGCTCCATGGGTTGGGGAAATCCGTGGGTCGTCACAGCTTTGGCTGGCGGCGTAGTCTGTTTGATTGTGTTTGTCTTTGTAGAGATGAACGTGGAGCATCCGCTTTTCCAGTTGCATTTATTTGCGCACCGTTCGTTCACATTAGGCAATATTGCCTCACTATTTGCTGCCTTGGCTCGCGGTGGTTTGTCATTTATGTTAATCATTTGGCTGCAAGGTATCTGGTTGCCGCTCCATAACGTTTCGTTCTCTCATACACCATTACAGGCAGGCATTGACACGCTGCCGCAGATGGTCGGATTCTTGGTAGCAGGACCTATTAGCGGGTATTTGTCAGACAAAGCAGGCGCGAAATGGTACACGTTTGCTGGCATGATTATTACAGCTGGTGGTTTTGCACTTATCAATACTTTACCGTTCAATTTTCATTATTGGACGTTCGCAACGTATCTTTTCATCATTGGTATAGGTATGGGTGTCTTCTCTTCGCCAAACTCAGCCATTATCATGAATTCTGTGCCACCGCGTTATCGAGGGGTTGCCTCGGGAATGCGAGCCACTTTCATGAATGCTGGACAGTTAATGAGTATGGGTCTCTTCTTCAGTATTGTGATTAGTGGATTGGCCAGTCGTTTGCCGCAAGCGTATTTGAATGGGTTGAGCCAACATGGCGTACCACTTCCGTATGCAGAAATGGTCTCCAAACTTCCGCCTACAGCGTCTCTCTTTGCTGCGCTTCTTGGCTATAATCCAATGGCTCATTTGTTGCCAGCGCAGATTTTGAACAATCTGTCCGCGGCGAATCGTTCTACATTGCTCGGTATGCATTTCTTCCCAAACATGATTGGGCCAGCATTCCATCATGGGTTGGCTTTAGCGTTCTGGATTTCAGGCGGTCTTGCTCTTCTGGCAGCTATTGCCACTGTTTTTTGTAAAACCAATCGTGTGGCTGCGGTTGCCGAGCAAATGCAGTCAAAAGCGGATTTGCCGAAATCCACAGGTTTGCTTAGTTCAGTAGAAATTGCTCGTATGGAAAGATTGGGTCTGATTGCTTTGCATCAAGCACGCACAGGACTTTTACCGGATGCTCCGGAGGAAGAAAAGGAAAAAGCGCGCCGCGCGATTCAATTATTGCAGCAAGTTTTGGAACATAAACAGAATGTCAGTCTAAGCAGCTAGCTGATGGGTTCATCGTGATCGGGCAGAAAGAAAGGGGATGGAAGCTATGGATATCCAACGTTTGGCGGAAAATGTATTGGAAGATTTGGAGCACAGCAAGACTTCAGGTCATCATCATAAAACGGAAAAAAGTTCGCTGGATGTGGCTATGGAGCGTGTATTAAAGCAAATGATTGAGCCGCAGGCAGCAGAACCAACCAAGAAGCCGGAGGAACAGTCGCTGGCCTCGCAGGCGGCGACCGTACTTCGCCAACTGGCGCAGACACATGAGATAGCGCCCATTCAAACAGAGGTAGCAGCCACCAGTAACGTGGATACGGATGACGTGCAACATTTTTTATCGCTGCTTCTCGAAGACGTAGAGCGAATGACTGAAGAACACCGAACAGAGCCGTTAGCTCATCAGCCGTTTGTCTCATCTTCATTGAACGAGACTCCTGTTGCTTCTGCTAGTAACGTTTCCAGTGGGGTCAAGCGTGTACCTGTAAATAGACATCCATTCCGTCTGGTCTCACAAGGATTGCAAAGTGGAAAATTGGATGATTGGATTCAACGCTTTTACAAGTTGCATGAAGAAACTCGCGTACTCGGATGGATGGCCTATCAAAATGGACACAGTATTGCTTCGGACAGAGATTATGATGAAGAAATTGAGATTGTCCTGTTGCAATATCTGCAGACACTCCAGAATTTGCAACAACAAATTGAGGGCATGAATTTGGATAAATCATCTATTCATAGTGTACAGGGTCAAATCAACTTCTATTGGATGGAAGATAATATGGTCCTGATTGTATTTACAGATTCAGATCATCATGAGCGGGATTGGTTGCAGGATTTACTTTCTGCGCCGGTTGCTGCTACTGTAGCGCACGGACAATAACTGTTTCAAGCCATTGAGAAATCGAGCAGATACGGATAGCCTGGCAGGGATGATTGAATCCTTGCCAGGCTTTTTTTTAACTATTTCTTCTTTTCAATGATTTGGTATATGATGAAAGACAGACAAGCAGACATTGTGTCAGTCACTGAAGTATTCTTTACGAATTTGGATTTGAAAGTGGGTCAAAGGAGCGCGATGGATATGAAAGGAAAGCATACTACGCGCCTGATTGCTGGCGCAGTGGGTGCAGCAGGGTTAGTGGCGCTACTGAGCGCACCAACGGTTATGGCGGCAACGCAAGCCCCCATGGAAGGCACCTTGGTGGCACTGGGGGATTCTATTACGTTTGGGTATAACTTGCCAGATACTGCTGGCAATACAACTCCCTCTGTGGAAGCGTTTCCTGATTGGATGGCAAAACAATATCACCTTTCTGTTACGAATCTTGGCGTGCCTGGATGGACGTCAAAAGATTTGCTGCTCAATTTGCAACAACCAGACATTTCTTCGAGTATTCAACACGCAAGTCTGATTACACTGGACATTGGCAGCAACGATTTACTTCATTTTGCCGCTCGCTATAATCTGTTGCAAGATGCTTCCACAGTTGCTACCACCTATGGGCTGCAACTGACGCCGTCAGAGATGCAAAGTGGTATGCAGCTCGTTGACCAATTTAAAGAAAATTTGCAGGCCACATTAGCAGCCATTCGTAAAGAAAGTCAGGCACCCATTATTTTATATACGCTCTATAATCCCTTTCCTTCTGGTAGTCCCTTGCATCAGGTGACCAATCAATTTCAAGGAATGATGGATGACATTATTCGCCAGGAGGCAGCCTCTTTCCCTAAAGTGGTTGTAGCTCATGCGCATTCAGCTTTTGCCGGTCATCAATTGGAATATGTTGATCTATACCTGCATGATGTCCATCCCACTCTGCAAGGACAAGAAGTATTGGCACAGGTTGGTGAGTCAGCACTGGCTGAAGCTCATCTTAGCCCTCTTTCCATTCCTGTCACGTCTTCTGTCAGCGCCGATGCACAAATGAAACCAAGTGGCAGCGTGGTTACCGGACAGTTGGGTGCTCTCAAATACACCGTTTCCGCATTAGCAGGTGCAGTGAGTTCAAAATCAGAAGTGCTGTTTGTGAGTCTGCCTCCCTCGCAAGTTCAAGGAATGATACCAGCGGGCGATCGCGTGGTAACCAGTTTCTCCCTCAATTTTTCAGCCAATACAAGCTTAAAAGCGCCTTTAAGTGTCCAATTACAATTCCCTTCTCTGCAAACAGGAGATGAATTGGTTCAGAAGACCCCCGGTGGTTGGCAATCGGTGCAAACGGCGTCGTTTCAACCGGGCAGCGTCAAGTTCTCAGTTTCTACACCAGGTGAATATGTGGTTCTTTCACCGGTCATACAAACTGTTTCAGCAACCAAGCCAGTTACGGGAGTTCCTGTATTGCCGGAAGCTGCTATGGCATTAGCTTTTCTAGGATTTGGCGCGGGTGTTTTGCGGATTGCCCGGCGCAGGTAAGTCATGCAAAAGCTTTCCAAACGTTGGTTGACTATTATCGGCATTGCGCTCTGCGTCATAGGGCTTGGCATAGCAGCTAGAATTCCATTTTTTTATCTGAGAAGTCGCGTTATTGGGCAAGCCGAATTGGCGAAGGCCAAACAAATGTTGCGTTCCAGTCGTCAGTCTCTGGCTCCACTTTCTCCTGCAGCCTCAGCGTTAGCAGCATCTCTTGGGGGCGTACCATCTGCCCCCCTGATGGGTATACTGCAAATTCCAAGTCTATCTGTTCGCGTACCCGTTTTGCAGGGAACTGACGATACGGTGCTCAATGTAGCTGCTGGACATCTAAAAAACAGTGCTGAACCGGGACAACCTGGTGCTAGTGTCATTGCCGCGCACAACGCAACCTGGTTTCGCCACATCAATCGACTGAAGAGTGGTGACCAACTGGTATTTGAGTCTTATGGACAAACCTATATATATCAGGTTACAGGACATGAAATCGCACATGTGGGTGCAAGCGTACCCAATACGGTAGCTCCCAGCATGATTTTGGAAGCTTGTTATCCCCTCGATGCGCTCTATTTAACACCCTATCGCTATCTGGTTTTTGCTCGGCTTGTTGCTGTACAGGCTACGCCTCAATCCGTACTTGCTGCTCATACGAGTGACATTTACAGCGTGCAATTGTCGAAAAAACTTATGGATTCGCCACAAATTCAACTGGCCAACAATCCATTACCCATGGGCACGTTGATATACACAGGCAATCCTTCTCCTGCCTATCAACAGAGCAATGCGCCGCTGTCCGCCGCCAATGCCATTACAGAATTATTTCTGGCATTTGTGCATATGTCAGCAGAAAATCGAATCCCAGAACTTTACGCGTTACTTCATCCTGATGCAAAAGTGATCCCTGTTGCCTGGCAGAAACAAATCACACAGATGGATCCCCTGCTGCATCATTCCATCCAACAAGTACATTATGCATCCCAGTTTGATGTTCAACTTGATGTTCAAGGAACACGTCTTTTGTTGGTAAAAGGTCGCGTAAAGATTCGCGTAGCAGGCCAAAATGAATGGCTGCGCGTGCAAGCCAGTGTTTCAGCACAGAATGTCGTGACACTTCACACATTCCAATTTATTCCCGAATCGCAATCAAATCCCTGATTATGGCTGACCATTTAAGGCCATACTCTCATCGATCCTGACTGCTCTGGAGTATGGATGAAGGGAGTGGCCTTGATGCGTTCAGCGTGGCAACGTTTCGCTCTGCTTGCTCTCGGATTCATCTCGGCACTGTCTATGGTGCCATCCTGCCAGGAGCATGGCATGGTGCCTTGGAAGCGTGTGTCTGGACATCCGGGAAGAATTCTCGAATCCTTCAATCAGCCTGTACAACTTCGTCCCTATCCGTATCCCTATCATGCCATGTTAGCCATTGCCAGCGACGCAGATCATCAGACGTTACGCAAATTTAATCAAATTCACCAGTTTCTCAACACGTATGATATGACGCCATACGGACGGGGACTTGGTTTGGATATTGCCGATTCTTTTTTTATTTATAACGGAAGCAACATTCAACGAAATATTGATGTGGGCGGTGTTCCGTTACATCAACAGCTTGCCTATTTTTACGGTTTGAGTCTCAAACCTTATGCAGCTAGCGCAATTCGCCATTATCTATCCTGTGGATGGATAGACAGTTTGCATAGTTATGGCGATTTCAGTACCGTAACAGAAAAAGGTACACGTTTTCATCGGTTGCTTGCAGTAAAGGCTGTTCAACGTATGCTCTCGGATGGTGTCCAGGTTCCCGTATGGATCGATCACGGTAATATGGCTAATGTTGATAACTTTGGTTCCCGTCATTTGCGCCCGTTTTTTTATTATCAAATGGGAGCGGTACCGCAATCTCCGTACTATCATTTAGATGTAACACGTAAATTGGGTATTCGTTATATGTGGACAGACATCGACAGTACATCCTTTGGATTGAAAAAAGTAATGAAACCGGTACATATGCCGGATGGATCCATTTTGTACGGATTTTCTCGTTATACTCATGAAAAGATTGGCAGTCGAGGAGAAGTTCTTTGGCAGTGGACCGCGGGGGATTTGGATGATGAACTTTCGCTTGTGCATCTGAGAAAATTGGTTCGTGAAGGTAAATCGGTGGTCGTTGCTCAACATTTAGCTGCCAATCAGGAATTTCTCTGTCTTCCAAAAAATGCGGTCCAAGCTTTGCAGACCTTGGCGCACTGGCAGGATGATGGGAAAATATTGGTGGCTCGAACGAGTCGATTACTGACTTATGAACGGGTTCACAGTCAACTCCACTATCATTTGCTTCAACGGGGGCGGTGGCTGGAAATTCATATTGACCCCTTGTACGATCCGGTGTTTGGTAAACATTGGCCAAGTCTGTCTGAATTGAGAGGAATAACGTTTTACACACCCCATCCCATGCACACCAGCATCTTTGTGGGCTCGACTCGCATCCCTGATGGTCAATTGGTGGTTTCTCCAAGTGACGGACATGCTCCAAGTATAGGTATACGCTGGTTTACACCCCATGTTCAAAATGAGGCCGTTGTGTTGCCGAAGGTATTGTAGGGAGAAGCAAATCAGCAGGTTTCAATAGGTTCGTGGCGAAACTTTCATTCAGATGGTTTACTTTTTAGGTTATTACTCGTCATAGAGTGCGCAAGAAAGGTGCGTTTGGTGTGAAAATCATTCTTCTTTCCGGAGGTTCTGGAAAACGGCTTTGGCCCATGTCCAATGAAGCGAGATCGAAACAATTTCTTAAAGTACTGCCAGACAAGGAAACGGGTCAACCTGTGTCTATGTTGCAACGAGTGTGGAAGCAGTTGGAAGACGTGGGTATGCAAAATAACGCCTATGTTTGTGCGTCCAAAGCGCAGTGGGAATTGGTGCAAAGTCAACTGGGAGAAATTTCTTTTATTCAAGAACCAGCTCGCAGGGATACATTTCCTGCCATCAGCTTGGCTGCTTTATATCTGTTGGATAGAGAAGGAATTTCACCAGATGAAGTGGTGGCCGTGGTACCAGTCGATCATTTTGTGGAGAATCATTATTTTCAACAAATTGTTCGTTTGGAGCAAGTTCTACAGGAATCGTCAGCCGATATGGTATTAATGGGAGTCGTTCCTGAAGAGCCCACAAGCAAATTTGGCTACATTGTTCCTGGTGAATCCACGGATGGTATAGCGTGGGTGGAACAATTTGTGGAAAAACCTTCATCAGATATTGCACAAAAATTGATGGACCGCGGCGCTTTATGGAATTGCGGAGTGTTTGCATTTCGTCTTTCTTTTTTGCGCCATTGGCTGGCAAGCAGAGGTTATCACGCCACTTATCAAGGATTGCGAGGACAATTTTTAGAGTTGCCGAAAAGATCGTTCGACTACGAAGTTGTAGAGAAAACGGGAAAAATTGCCGTTTTACCTTATCGAGGAGTATGGAAAGATTTAGGTACATGGGCGAGTTTGTCTGAAGAAATGAGTCAGCCGTTACTTGGTTCGGGTGTTCTAAAAGATTGCCAGGAGACGCATGTGTTAAACGAACTGGGTATTCCCGTGGTAGCGCTGGGTGTGCAGGGAATGATGATTGCGGCCACGCCGGATGGCATACTCGTTGCAGATAAAGAGGCTAGCGCCCACTTAAAAGATGTGGTCGAACCTTTTCAAGGAAGACCTATGTATGAAGAACGGCGCTGGGGAAGTTATCGAGTGCTCGATTATCAAAAACTTGAAGAGGGAGAAGTATTGACCAAGTGGATTGAAATTTCCCCTGGCTGCAACCTTTCCTACCAAAAACATTTCCATCGCACGGAGACTTGGACGATTTTAGAAGGACACGGAGAAGTAGCTTTGGACAATCGTATTTTCCCCATTGGTGCAGGAGATGTGGTTCGAGTATATGCTGAACAGTGGCATGCCATTCGTGCGTTGGATAGACTGAAACTCGTCGAAGTACAGCGTGGAAGTGAATTGATAGAAGAAGATATTTTGCGCCGCTATATGGAATGGCGCGAAATAGTCGAAGCATGTTCTTTAGGACGAGAGAGCTCCATAGCCGTTTCCACTTCGGTGTTGTAATCTTTACACATTCCTCATCATAAGTTTACAAATATTTACGAGAAATTTATTTATCATTTATATTCATTTGTTAGTCTACACGCGCAAGCCTTTAGAGGGTTTGCGCGTGTTTTGTTCATAAGCATGTCTACAGAAGGAGTGGAGATTGATTGAACATGAGATATGGCAAATTGTTGGGTATTTTCGGTTCATTATTAGGTTTGGGCTTTTTGGTATCAGGATGTCAAACTGCTGCATCCACGACAAATGCAAATGCCAGTCAACAACAGAACCACACTACATCAGTAAGCTCAACTGGTCATCAGCAATTGGTGCTCTATTCAGCGCAAGGCTATGATTCAGCCATGGCTCAAGCGTTTGAAAAAGCAACAGGAATTCAAGTGAAACTAGACGATAATTCAACAGGTACGATTGTCGCCAAATTGGAAGCTGAAAAAAGCAATCCTCATTGGGACGTTGCCTGGTTTGATGGAGCAGCTACCATGCAGGCGCTTGCCAATCAAGGGATGCTTCTGGAGGGCTGGAAGCCTAGCGATTATGACAACTATACAAGTCTGGGCAAATCATTGGTTCCCTCTAGTGACGCCTATTTTCCAGGTGGTGTAACAGCAGCTGCAGCTATTGCTGTCAATACCAAACTTGTTTCTCCTTCTGAATATCCTACCGATTGGAGCAGTTTGCTTAAACCCTATTGGAAGAATGAGATTGCTATGAACGATCCGGCTATTTCAGGACCTACCTTTCCTTTTGTAGCGGGGATTTTACAGTTGATGGGCAAACAGCAGGGGGAAGCTTTTTTCACTCGTCTAAAGGCAAATGGGTTAAAAATATTTCCAACCAATGGTGTCACATTGCAGGCTTTAGAAAAAGGTCAGGTCAAGGCTATTATGATTCAGGATTCTGCATTAGTAGCTGCAAAAGAGAAGGGCGCACCTATTCAAATCATTTATCCTTCATCTGGCGTATTCACGTTACCGGATGTTTTGGGCATCGATAAAAACGCTCCAGATATGGCTGCAGCCAAAAAATTCGTTGAATTTGTTCTTTCTCATCAAGGGCAACAGGTCATGTTGAATCCGCAAAATGGTGGAGGAGATTCATATTTTAATCCTATTATTCAAGGAGAATCTCCCAATCCAGCGCGACAACAAAATGGTATTCACTGGGTAAGGGTCAATCCTGTACAAGCTGCCAATCAGGAAAATCAAATTCAGGAATGGTTCCATGACAACATTACGGAATAAGCAGAAGTGGAGGCCATTTTTCAGCGGGCTGGGTTCTTTGCCCGGTTTGCTGATTTTTTTTCTTCTCATTCTCTATCCGCTGGCAGCGTTGTTGCTTCAAGTAGGATTTCCTAATGTTTTTAATACACCTATATCTTGGAAACCATCATGGCAACCCTTGCAACAACTTTTTGCTAATCCTCTGAATGGGCAAGCCATAGTCAATTCTCTTATTTTAGGAGCTGGTTCTGCCATCTTGGCAACCTTTTTGGCGACGTTGGTTGCTTTTGCAAGAGTTCGTGGTGGAAAGAAAATGGGCAAAATTTTAGACACTGCCGTATGGATTGTCTTTTTTGCTCCTTCCTATGTCATCGCCCAGGGCTGGGTGAGTTTGATGCAAGAAGGAGGTATTCTTAGTGAATTGTTGAATTTGCCAAACGGATTGACACAATGGTTTTTTTCAAAAGAAGGACTCGTTGTGGTCATGGCCTTGCGGTATATTCCTTTTATTTATTTTGCTCTTGTGCCGTCCATTCAAAATATTGGCTTAGAGTATGAACAAGCAGGTCGATTATTAGGCGCTAATGCAGGGTATCGTTTGCGACGCATTACATTGCCTTTGCTTTTACCAGCTCTTTTAGCGGGTGCGTCGTTGGCGTTTGCTGAAGGATTCGGAGATTTTGGTATGGCTGCAGCCATCACTCCGCAGATGCACATTCCGCTTATTACGTATCAAATATACGCTTCTCTAGACCAGACGCCTGTAAATTACCCTTCAGCTGCCAGTTTGTCGCTGATTTTAATCGTCATCATGGGCTTAGCTTTTTATCTGCAATTTCATTTTTTGAAAACACGTTCTTTTGCCACCATCAGTACACACAGTAAAGAACAAACCGAAATACGCAACCATCATCGTGGTTTCAGTCTTGTGGCTTTTTTTATACTTTTTCTAGCGTTTTTTTTACCCATCGGATCGACCATCATTCAATCACTTTTGAAAAATTATGTGACTCATCTTGATGCCCATAGTTGGACACTCGTCCACTATAAGAGTCTATTCAAACCAGGAGGCAGTGGTCTTCAAGCGCTTTTACGCACGTTGGTCTACGCGTTGACAAATGCATTTTTAACAATGATTTTAGGGCTTTTTTTGGCCTATCAGATGATGTTTCGTCGCTCTAAAATCAATCAATTTATCAATTTGTTAATGATAGCTACCATTGCAGTTCCGGGTATTGTTTTAGCAGCCGGTTTCATCTTTGCTTACAATGCAACATGGCTTATTCCACTTCATTTCGTCATTTACGGCACGCCGATATGTCTGGGTATGGCTTATTTAGCAGGCTCATTGCCGTACGCTGTACGTTTGCAGATAGGGAGCATGCAGCAAGTGTCTGGGAATCTTGCGACTGCCGCATTTAGTTTAGGTGCTTCCAACTTGCGAGTGATTGCACAAATTGTCATGCCATTGGTGCGAACGACGACGGTCTCAACATTTTTTATGACCATGACCGGCACAATGTTTGAGCTTCCTGCCTCATCTTTGCTTTATCCACCAGGTTCGCCACCTTTTCCAGAGACGATTCAACAGAAATTCAATGCTTTTGAATTTGCGCGGGGGTCAGCAATGTCCATTCTTGGACTCATCATTGTACTCCTTCTGTATATGCTGGGAAGATGGGTAGAGTCTATGCTTTTACGTTCTTCCAACTCTGTTGGAGTCGAGTAGAAACTTTGTTGAACGGTACGTTAGACATGCGAAAGGAGAATATGCCCTATGCTGATTGAGTTTCGGGGAGTGAGTAAAAGCTATGGAGACAAAGAAGTTTTACAAAACATTACCTTGAATATTCCTTCTGGGGCTTTTTTAGCTCTATTAGGTCCATCAGGGTGTGGAAAAACCACATTGCTGTCGATTTTAGCAGGGTTTCAAGACATTCAAGCAGGTGAATTAAGAGTAGCTGGAGAGGTTTGGGCTAGACCCGGTTATATTGTACCACCAGAAGTGCGCAATGTGGGTATGGTGTTTCAGGATTTTGCACTCTGGCCACATATGTCGGTATTTGAAAACGTTGCGTTTGGACTTAAGGTGAAAAGATTGCCTCGCCAACAGATTGTCGATCGTGTGGAGGAAGTCCTTTCTCTGGTTCGCATGCAGGAATATCGACATGCTATGGTTCATCAACTCTCAGGAGGACAAAAGCAGAGAATTGCTATAGCCAGAGCCCTGGCTCCAAATCCACAGATTCTTTTGATGGATGAACCTCTTTCTTCCTTGGATACTAAATTGCGTGAACAAATGCGCTGGGAAATACTAGAATTTTCATCTGCAGCTAAGACGACAACCATTTACGTGACACACGATCAAATTGAAGCCTTGTCCATGGCTAGCCATATCGTACTGTTGAATGCGGGAAAAGTGGAACAGACAGGTTCTCCTCAAGGGCTGTATACTCAGCCCAGTACGGCTTTTGCGGCGCATTTTATGGGAGCTGCCAATGTTTTACCCGTACAAGTTGTACGTTCAGATCATTCATCGATTATGGTAGACTGGAAAGGATATCAGATGTTGCTTGATGGCAAAAAAGTTGTCCAGCGTATGCCGTACTTGCTTCTCCTCCGTCCTCATCACTTACATCTCCATACTTATGATGGAACTGTGGAATGGAAGGACAGATTTCATCCGTCCCTCTCTTCTGGCGATCATATTTTTAGCTGGACAGGTGTCATTATGCAAAGAGCTTATCATGGAGCACAGTGGCTTTATAAAGTGGAAATCTTGTTGCCTCATGGAAAAGAAATTTTAGAGGTTTGGCAGTCAGAAGCGTACCCCATAAAGAGTAAGGTATGGGTATGGACGGAAAAGAAATCTTGTACCTTAGTTGCAGGAGGTGAGAGTGAGCAGTCACGATACCAAAAAAAATTGGGGTGATCTATTCATGAACGGGTTTGCTGTCCTCTCTAGCTTTTTAGGTACAGGTGTGGAATTCATTGAAGCGTTGACCATTGTTCTCGCCGTAGCGGCCATTCGCGGGTGGAAAAATGCGCTGCTTGGCGCCTTCTCTGCTGTCTTGGTTTTAGCGATTTTGGTTACGCTGATAGGTGCGCCTTTAGCTAAGGTGATTGATTTATTTTGGGTGCAGTTGATGGTTGGTTTGTTTATGCTGCTGTTTGGTATACGTTGGTTACGCAAGGCAATTCTTCGTTATGCGGGACTGAAAGCATTGCATAATGAAGCCGAAAGCTATGAAGAAGAAGTACAGCGTCAGAAGGCGGCTGGAGAAGTAAAGCCTGGTATAGATCGATTTGCCTTTGCCACAACGTTTAGCGGAACATTTTTAGAGGGTCTTGAGGCTATTTTTATTGTCATCACATTCGGATTGGCCTCGCATTCGATTTCATCTGCTGTGCTTGGCGCTCTTATAGCCACGGTTGTTGTCATCTTACTCGGTATCATTGCAAAGCAGCCCTTATCTAAAATTCCTGAAAACACAATGAAATTTATTGTCGGCATTATGCTCACCTCTTTCGGAACCTACTGGTTAGGAGAAAGTTTTCATGTACGTTGGCCTAATCAGGATTTGTCTATTATTTATTTAATTGTAACTTTGCTCCTGCTCTCATATATATTGGTCACTCGTTGTAAGCGAGCTCTACGTTCTTCGCATGGAGAGGATTCATCGCAAACTCCTGGGGAGGTCAGCCAATCATGAGTGTTTTGAAAACCCTATGGGGACTTCTAGTAGATGATGGGCGCCTTGCTTCTATTTTAGTAGTTGGCATCCTGCTAGCTGCAATTTCTGCTGTTTTGCATCATCACACTATAGCGGCAGGTATTTTATGGCTATCTTTGATGGTTTCTTTGTGGGTTTCAGTCTCTCATCAGTTGCGTTTAAAGACGAAAAAGTAACATTTTTTAAACTTAATTTGATGATGCATATGTAATCTGAATTTGGCAAGATGAAACAGGGGTTGTCCGCAAATCAGTCCATAACTGAGGGACAGCCCCTTTTGTTTTCGAATTTGCGTCACAATAAACCTGGTATACAAAACTTCCCTTAACTCTCATATCCGGCGCTGCTTGGCGTTTAAATTCAGGTCAGGTATGACGAACACTGGTTGTCCCAAAAGATTGCAAAACTCGGTCTTCAGCAATCGACCATTCCATGGGACAATCGTGACTTACACTAACGACAACGCCGTGGTTTTGCAAGTTGTAAGTGGCTGTGTTGCTCTTGAATTGATTGTGATCGACCTCTGAAACCGCATTCTCTACAGCTAAATTGTACTGAGGGACTAAACTGGCAAGTACATGTTGTGGGAATCTACTGGCCGCATCGTAACCTGTGTTCATAATTTGTAGAGATGAAGTTTCGGCTGCTTGTAAGAGTGGTCCTGTTTCCACGTTGCCTGCGCCATATATTAAAAACGCTCCCTTTTCCGTAGCGTTGTGGATGGCAGATTGGATAGACATGGATGCAAACGGAGTCGGGAGACGCATGAGCATAGGCTTTTGTCCTGGATATGCTTGAGAAAATCCCTTGGCAAACGCATGAGCATTCGCTAACTCTTGTGCACTTTGTGAATTATAGAGAACTGCTACTTTCTGGGGCTTATTCATATTCTTTGACTTGTCTGCTAAACCTGCCAGATATCCCATGGCGTATGCTGCCTGTTGAGTGTCAAAAACAGCACCAGCAACATTCGCTTGACCTGTCGTTGCTTGACCCAGCAACAGAAAATGCGTAAGTGGATATTTCTTGGCAGCCGCTCGAACCGCAGATTCTCGAATTCCACTAGAAGCCACGATGAATTGAACATGCTGCTCGCCCAACTGTTCGAGATTGCTCATTTCATCCGCAACTGTATGAGATTGTACGACGCCTGGTTGAGTGTCTGCCATCTCATGCGACTTGACTAGTCCATTCCAGGCACCATCGTTTGCACCGAGATCGTTCATACCTTGTCTATTGGTGACCAACACGGTTTCAAAAGGGAGCGCTCTTGCCCCTGTTGCTTTCACTTCTGTATTCGTGCCGTTGCGCTGGTGTTGTCTGGGCACGCTGCAACCGCTAACAGCCAGCAGTGTAACAGCGGTTACCGCAAAGTAACGTATCCAATGTTGATTCATCGTACATCCCTCCGCTGTGCCTAATGTGCTTCTTTGCGGCAAGGTTTATGCAGTTGTTGGCAGAGTATTTGTTTGATACAGCTTTACATTTAATGGATGTTTGATATTTTTTATAGACCTTGCTAGGGTAGAAAATGAACCGGGGAGGATTTTGCTAAACCATCCATTTGGAACCCGAACAAAGAGGAGGCAATGGCCGTGCAAACAACGATTTTGATACTGCTGATTGCGGTTATCTTTATTCTCGTAGTTTTGCCGATTGGAGTATTGGGTTATCTCTATGTGCTCTCCAGAAAACCTCAGCATTCTGTGATACGTGCGCATCCCTATCTCGGATGGATGCGATATTTTTTGGAGAAACTCGGTCCAGAGTTTCGTCAGTATTGGTTTGACAATGATACGGAAGGACGACCTTTTTCCCGGGCTGATTTTTTAGCAGTTGTCTTTGCGGGGAAATATCGTACGGATTTAATCAGTTTTGGTGGGAAACGTGATTTTGAAAAGCCAGGTCTTTATTTGGCTAATGATGTTTTTCCAAAACTGACCAGCGAGTTGCGTGCTGCGAATGATGAAGCCATTCCAGCCAAAAAATACACCATTGTTCATGAAGGGTTATTCACGCGTCATGAAAAGATTGTGAATGATTCGGCCAAACGTTGGTTGTATTCAGAAGAGGACGCTGTGGTGGTGGGTGAATCGCGGCCACATCCCTGGAAGTTACGAGGTATGTTTGGAGTCTCTGCTACCTCTTATGGTGCCGTCGGAGAGCACTATATTCTTTCTACAGGACGTGGCGCGGCTATGGCTGGCGGCGCGTGGCTGAACACGGGTGAGGGAGGTGTAGCACCAGAGCATTTATCCACAGGCGTAGATGTGATAGCCCAAATTGGGCCTGGGTTGTTTGGTTTTCGGGACGATCACGGTCAGTTTTCTTTCGAGGAATTTGCTGCCCATGCGGCTCAACCCAACATTGTGGCTTTTGAGTTGAAATTTCATCAAGGTGCCAAAATCCGCGGCGGCCATCTGGAAGGTTCTAAAGTCAACGAGAAAATTGCCCATATACGAAAAGTTCCCGTGGGACAGACGGTCAACTCTCCGAATCGGTTTCCGTTCCTTCATAACGAAGAAGAAGCGTTGGAGTTTGTGAAAAAGTTGCAGGAAAAAGGCGGAAAACCTGTGGGTTTGAAAATTGTTGTGGGTAACGTGGAACGTTTGCAAAAACTGTTTATAGCTATGAAGAAGTTGAATATCTGTCCGGATTTCCTAACTGTGGATGGCAGCGAAGGAGGTTCCGGTGCGACATTCAAAGCTATGGCCGATGGCATGGGATTGCCGCTTTTCTCAGCCCTGGTCGAGGTCGATAATGCGGCACGCCGTTATGGACTCCGTGATCGCATTAAAATTTTTGCATCTGGCAAGTTGATTACCCCTGACAAAGTTGCGATTGCCCTTGCGCTTGGTGCGGATGCTGTCAACTCTGCCCGCGGATTTATGATTGCCAACGGATGTATTATGGCCATGCAGTGCCATACAGGAAAATGTCCTACGGGTATTACCACGACAGATCCCAAATACATGTCAGCGCTTGTACCGGAAGAGAAACAATATCGCGTTATGAATTACATTCTCCATGTGCGTGAAAGTGTTTTTGCTTTGGCGGCGGCCTGTGGGTTAGCCAGTCCGCGTGAATTTTCACGTGAACATGTGGTCTTTAAAGATACAGAGGGTCGAATTGTGAGTGCACTCGATCTCTTCCCCTATCCAAAACCGTTGGTGGGTGCAGAAGATACAGCGGTTTATCAACCATCTGCACAGTAAATAGATGGGCGGTAAAGTCAGATAAGAAGAGAGGCGATGTTTATGAAAGAGAAAATTATAGAATCGTTGCAGGGTATGCCAGAAGAAGAGTTACAGGCTATCTATCGCTTGATTGAAGCAAAAAAAGCGACTTATCACCGCCCATTGGCGTTTGTACAAGAGATGATGAAATTTGAAAATTGTGGACTGCATGATGGAGCCTATATTTACGAAATGACCGTTCAAGAAGAAATGCTCAATCGTTATGGCATTCTCCATGGTGGATTGATGACAGCTTTTATTGACACCGCTATGGCAGAAACAGCGTTTGCGGTCGATCATTCTGTAGGCAGGGCATTAACACTCAATTTGTCAGTCGATTTTATAGCCCCAGGACGTCTTTCAGATGTTTTGCAAGCACGCATCATGCCGATTCAAAACAGCCGTGCCATCCTTGTTTTTCGTGGCGAGGTTTTGAATCATGAGCAAAAACTCTTGGCAACCGCCTTGGCTCATTTTTACAAACAGCCAAGACGTACCGATGAACATGCATGAAAGAGAGGTTACAAAATTGACAAACACAACTGATACGGTACTCATCACTGGTGGCGCTACAGGTATTGGATTGGCTTTAGCTGAACGCTTTTTAGCACAGGGTTGTCAGGTGATTGTGGTTGGTCGACGTGCCGAGAAATTAGCAGAGGCTCAAGACAAGCATCCGCGTCTGATTACACGTGTTGCTGATGTTGCAGATGAAGAAAGTCGCGTGGAACTTTACCATTGGGTTGTGGAAAATTACCCAGAGTGCAATTTGCTGGTGAATAACGCAGGCATTCAAAAGCGGATCAATCTGACAAAAATCTCTGACCGTTCCTGGTCAGAATTGCGAGAGGAAATTGCTATCAATTTAGAGGCGGCAATCCATTTGACGCTTCTATTTTTACCGCATTTGCGCAGTAAGGAGCGTGCGACCATCATTCAAGTTACATCGGGTCTCTCCTTGATTCCCGCACCCTTTGCGCCTATATACAGTGCTACCAAAGCAGCGCTGCGCTCTTTCACCCTCTCTTTACGCGAACAATTGGCGGATACCCAAGTGCGTGTGGTAGAAATTTTGCCACCTGCGGTCAATACCGATTTAGGTGGTGTGGGTTTGCATACGTTTGGTGAACCGTTGGATGCTTTTGCTGATGGAGTATTTGCGGATTATCTGCGTGGTGAAACTGAAATTGGCTACGGCGATGCCAAACAACGATTAGCCATGATGCCAAGTGAAATGCATCAGAGAATAGCAGGTATGTGGCGCGGTTTTCTCCAAAATAATCCGGATTTTTAACCTGTTGCGGTTGATGGAAGAGTATAAATGACCTATGGTTCGGCCTATACTGTCTATGAAAACTTTGTCATAGGGAGACAGCTGATGATGGCCGAAATTGTCAAGGGTGAACAGAATCATCTGGAGTCCGATCTCGATGATTGGCGCCGCCGCCGCCGCTATGCGTGGTTTTTTATAGCTGTGGGTGCTCTATTGTTTCTCATCGGTCCAATGGCTACGAGACCTATGTATTCGTTGCTAGGTATGTTGACGATTGCTGTAGCTGCTATGGTATTGAAGCGAGTACGAACAGAAATGAATGTACTTGGAGCAGGTCTGGCAGGGGAAGAGGCAGCGATACTCGCTTTTAGCGAATTACCCAGTGGATACACGGTATATTCTAATCTGGTTGTAGAATGGGACGGGAAATCGAGCCAGATTGATCACGTGATTGTTGCTCCTCATGGTGTGTTTGTTGTAGAAACCAAAAATATTGTAGGAACGATAGTCGGTCAAACGGAAGAATCGGATTGGATTCAATATAAAACAACTGCAAGCGGTCACACGTATGAAAAACGTGTATACTCTCCTCTCAAACAGGTGGGAACGCATGTCTACCGATTGGCAGAGCGGCTGAAAGAAGAAGGTGTGCGTGTTTGGGTGCAAGGCATTGTCTATTTTTCAAATCCAGATGTTCATTTGGATGTTGATGGCGATAGCCGAATGCCGATGTTTTTAGTAAGCCAGGGAGGGGCAGAAAAACTTTTGGATTACGTGGAAAATTACGAAGGCAAAGAGCTCTCCAAAGACGAACGAAGACGTATTGATCGGGTACTCCGAGAAAGTATGTTTGACCCCGATTAATCTTTTCCTGGATCCAACAAAAGTTTTCCAATAGAAAGGGTATTTCCTCCCAACGCTTGGTACATCCTGTTGCTACAGGATGTATTTTGTATCCCTAAAAAAGGGAGGAGAATTGCCATGAATCGTTTGAGATGGCGAAAAACCAGGCGTGGCCATCACTATCGTCGCAAAATAGGGAAGCGTACAAGGGTTGCTGTTGCAGGGTTGCTATCGCTTGTTGTGATAGGTGGCTGTGTACGTTTGGTACAGGCGGTAGAAGGGGGGAATCTATATTCAGCCAGTCAGGGAGCGGAACTTAGTCGAATTCGGGAGGCGGCGAATCATAGCCATTTGGCCAATGTTTTGCTGCCCAACGGCAAAATTGGATTGGGCGATTTTCAATCTGTTTCAGCTGACGGGGGAGGTATATTGACCCTCAATTATGCGGATTACGTAGTCTATGAGTCAAATCATTCTCTTGTTCTTGACTCACCGGATATGGTAGAACATTTGGGCCCAATGGAAACGGCGCAAACGGTTGACTGGGAAACTTTCCAAACGCCTAATCAACCGACGCGCCACGCTCTTTTTATACAATATCAAAATGGACAAAATATATTGGTGATTGTAAGGAATCCATCAGAAAATTGGGGTTTAGAGGATATCCAATCCTTTGTCCAAAACTTGACGCCTCTGACCTGATGTGCTGTTTTTGACATGCAGTTGCAGATTGTCAATGAGGCGTGCCTTGCCGAGATAAACTGCAACGGCCAACATGATATCGCCTTCGATTTGCGCGGCAGGTTGTAAATCAGAGAGTCGCACCACTTCCACATAGTCAATTCGCAATTCTGGCTGGTCTTGCAAATGACTGTAGATGATTTGCCGAACACGATTTGGATCGGTCTCTCCTGCTTCAATAGCCGCTTTACCTTTCAATAATGCCTGATAAATTTGCGGCGCAGTTTGTCGTTGATGTTCATTCAGATAAACATTGCGTGAACTTTTAGCCAGTCCATCTTCTTCACGAACGGTAGGCACACCAATAATTTGGACAGGAAAGTTGAGATCTTCCACCATACGTTTGACTATGGCGAGTTGTTGTCCATCTTTCATACCAAAGAAGGCAAATTCTGGCTGGACTATATGGAGCAATTTAGCAACAACCGTAGCTACGCCCTGAAAATGTGTGGGTCGCGATTTTCCGCAAAGTTGGCTCGCCAGTTCGGGAAGTTCAATTCTTGTCAACGAAGGAGTTGGATACATCTCCTTTTCATCTGGACGAAAGAGAAGTTGACATCCCACTTTTTTTAGCAATGCTTCGTCTCGTTCAGCGTCTCTTGGATAGGTGGATAAATCCTCACCAGGCGCAAACTGAGTAGGATTTACAAAAATACTGACCACTACAAAATCACAATGTTTTCCTGCAACTTCCACAAGTCGAGCATGTCCCTCATGCAAGTAGCCCATGGTTGGAACAAAGCCAATTTTTTTGCCGGCTGCTTTGGCTTCTGCCAATCTTTCCCGAGTTTCCTGAATCGTGCATGTTATTCTCATGGGCGCATCTCTCCTTGCCTATCATGAGTTGCGGCGTGTTGCTGCAATTTCGTCAGCATACTCTTTTCATCCGAACGAAGATGTATAGATTGTTGTGGTCCAGGGAATTCTCCGTTTTGCACTTCCTAAACATATTTCACCCCCGCCTCTTTGAGGATGTCGGCCAGATGAGCATAGGCCTTATTGTGTTTGGGAATGTAACCGGAAGTATAGCCTGCCATATCGTGAAAGACGAGCACTTGACCGTCACAATGAGGGCCTGCACCAATGCCGATGGTTGGTATGGATAATGCTTCTGTCACCACTTGAGCCACTTCTGCGGGCACGACTTCCAGGACTATGGCAAAAGCTCCTGCATCCTGCAGTGCCAAAGCGTCTTCTAGAAGTCGAATGGCAGCTTCTTCTGTCCGTCCTTGCACATGGAACCCACCAAGAGCATGCACCGACTGCGGTGTTAAGCCAATATGACCCATCACAGGTATACCTGCTCCTACCAAGCGTTCCACAGTCGTTGACAATTCACGGCCACCTTCAATTTTGACGCCTTGTGCACCGCCTTCTTGCATGATTCTCCCAGCTGCACGCAATGCATCCTCTGTCGATACGTTATGTGTCAAAAAGGGCATATCAGCCACAACCATGGCTCTTTCGACGGCGCGGGAAACCATTTGCGTATGGTAGACCATGTGATCCAAAGTTACAGGTAAGGTTGTTGAATGGCCTTGTACAACCATGCCGAGTGAGTCACCAATTAACAAAATATGTAATCCTGATTGATCCATGATTCGCGCAGTTGGATAATCATAAGCAGTAAGCATAGCAATCTTTTCTTTCTTCTGTTTCATCTGTAAAAGATTGCGTATCGTGATTTGGGTCATTTTGGTTCTACCTCCACTCCTTATTTTTCTCGATCACGATTTCTTTTCTTTCTATCATGAGACAGTTCATCAACAAAGATGCGTTGTAATTGAATTTTTCGGACATTCGTTGAATGGTCGGCGTCGGCCATCTCAGCCATCCATAAGCTCAACTGAGCATAGCAAGATTGCAGAATAGGAAAAGCCTGCAGAGCATTGTAATGTTTTTCGATGGTTGCAAAATCTTTGCGTACCACTGGTCCAGTCAGCGCGTCATGTGTACCCAATTTTGCGACAGATTCTAGAGTCTGTCGCATGATGGGCAGGAATGGTGCAATACCATACTGGGTTGGCTGAATGGTTGCCACCGCATCAGCAAGCGCAACCAGCGCATTAGAGGCTAAAACGGCTGCTGCGTGATAACGCACTTTATCTGATTCTGCAAGATGGATGGTGTGTCCTTCAGCTTTACCCACTAAGATTTGTGCCCATTCACAGGCCAATGATTCTCCTTCAAGAGCAAAATACATCCCTCGTACCCATTGATCTGGAAGTTGCCAAGTTAAGGCTGCCAATGGATGGACGCTGGCTACAGAAATAGAGAATCTTTTAAGTGGGTTTAACTGTTGAGAAGACAGTGCTCCGGAAAGTTGCCAGGCCACTTGGGGAAATTTTGAAATCTTTTCTATTTCATGCACAAAACGTTCAGCAGTGGGCGCGATTTCAGTGTCCGGCGTACAAAAAATGACACCGTCAATAGCAGCATCTTGTAAACGATAAGGCAAATGTTCCCAAGATAGTTGCTCAATGTTTGGAAATCGTTCTGCATAACGTATCGCGCTTTGACTTTTTTCGCTTGATATGACCACCATCACTACAGATTCACCAATCTGTAGAAACCAGCGCGTCACAGCAGCGGCAGCTTGTCCTGAACCTAACAAAAGCCATCTCATGCTGCCCGACTCCTTTGTCTTAATCGTTTACAATGACAGTTTATCAAATAATCAGTATCTAGACGTCTATCCATGACAATTCAGAACAAGAGTGCATTTATTACAACGTGCGTTGCACCAAATCTTTAAGGAGGGAATTCCATATGTACGGAGTATTTGGTGGGTACACACGTTGGGCTGTGGTGTTCCTGATCATCTTTGTTCTCTTCTTCTTGTTGGTTCCAACCTACACCACAACTTGCAACACCACACCTGTTCTTCCTTGAGTAAATTTAACTCAAATCCATTCGGCAGACATTCCAATGGTGAAGCATTCTCCATTGGAATGCTTTATTTTTGACCAAAGAAATGGCAGTGCGAACAACCGATGTCTGGGATCCATTTTATACTACTAAAGACATCGGGTTGTTCGCACTTCAGTTTGTCTGGGCGAAAACTTGTCAAAAACTAAAAGGAAATCCGCCAAACCCGCCATTCATGGGTAGATTAGGTGGATTTTGACCATTGAAAAACGGGAAGCCCCCCATTCCCATAGACTTTTGCCAGGCAAAGGGAGACCAGATTCCACCAAACCATCCATCTTGCCAGCCAGAGTTGGGAGTAGACGGTTGATTGGAGGCAGGATTCTGCCCATTTCCCCATCCTCCCATACCGCCAAAATTCATCCATCCACGATTGCCGCTCCATCGGCGTAGTCCTCCACTAAAAAGAGGCAGCAGCATCAGAGGAAGGAAACAGGGTTCAGCATCGACAGAGATAGATGAAGAAGCAGGTTTTACTGGTTTACTGGTTATTCTTCTCTCAGATTTTGTATGATGAGATTTATGTTTTATCGATTGATGATGTTTCATAAGCCACACCTCCATGCTCCTTATCTTCTACTTTATGATCTCTTGACACGGCGCATGGAGGAATACTTCCACAGCTTGCGTGGATGGGTCAGGCATTGAAATATCGCTTGAGAATAGCATGTTTTCTTCTCTATACTAGATAAGGGATGTTGCAAGTGTGTTGATGCTTATAGGAGGTTGATGGGCAGTGTCTGAAGAAATAGTCATTAAGGTTAATGATAATGGTTCATTGCGGGTCAAAGGTCCAGTTATCTTGGAAGATGCTGAGGGTAATCGGTTTACAGTGAAAGAATCGTTCTCACTTTGCCGTTGCGGCCATTCTCAGAACAAGCCCTTCTGCGACGGTAGTCATCGTTCGGCAGGATTCAGCGACTGTGCACGCGCCAAATAGATTTTTCAATGGCTAGCGCGGGTTGATTTCCTGCTATACAGATGAACCGGGTCCAATCCGGGTTAGAAAAATTTAGGCGATGGAGGGAGAAAATGGCGGACGGAGTTTCATTGCGAATTGAATACTGCACGTCCTGCGGCTTTCTGTCCGTCGCCATGCGTGTGGCTGAGGAATTGTTGAATCGTTATCGCAGCGGTATAGCAAAACTCGTATTCGTACCTCATTTTGGCGATGGATCTTTTGACGTTTATTTAGACGATGAATGCATTTTCTCAAAGCATGAACAGGGGCGTTTCCCGGAACGCATGGAAATTTGCGAAATATTGGAACCCTATATACGGCTTATTTAGAAGATTGTCAATTTGTATAGCCTAACTATTCAGCGATGGATGGTTATATGCAAAACATTAGCTTTGCATAATCCTCCATCGCTATTGTATTTTGTAACTGTATTTTTACTTTTTCTTTTTTATGACGGGTGTACAATTCGCTTTCTGCAGAAAGGAGCCGTAAGGCGTATGGATAAATATTTAGAAAAAACGCTGAGTGAAAATTGGCGCAGAGAAATGCAGGCGGCCCATCTATATCAAGTTTCTGCTGAAAAGGAGCAAGATGCGCGGCGCAAAAATATTTTGCAAAGACTGGCGGAGGTAGAGTATAAACACGCACAAATGTGGGCGGAAAAAATAGCCGATCTCGGTGGCACGGTAGAAGGGCTCAGTTACCCCAAGGTAGAATTGCCAGCCCATAGTGACGTTACTCAATTGATGGATGCCATTGAACGTGTGGAACAGGGGAATGAAGCTTGGTATGCTTCACAACGCAACGTCATTGATGACGATGATATCCATCGGATTCTCGATATCATTGACGAGGACGAGAAAAACCATCACGGTTTAGACGAACTCTTTAAACCAGCCATTGCTCCGCAGAAAAAGTTAAGTCGTATATGGGACAATGAGCGTTGGCATCGAAATAAAAGTGGCGGCTGGTTAGGTGATGCGATTTACGGAGTCAACGACGGATTAGGGGCTATTTTTGGAATTATTGCAGGTGTGGCAGGTTACACCAATCAAAATACGACCATACTCATTTCCGGATTTTTTGGCGCACTTGCTTCTACGCTATCCATGGGCGCTGGGGCTTGGTTGGCCACCAAATCGGAAAATGAACTGATGGAGTCAGAACTGGCTGCAGAGCGCAGGGAAATTGAAGAAGATCCCGATCATGAACGCGAAGAATTGGCGCTTCTCTATGAATTAAAAGGTTTCGAGCCGGCGGAAGCGGAGCGCATTGCTTCGCAAATTTCGGCGGATAAAGAGCAATTTATCAAAGCCATGGCCCAGGAGGAACTTGGAATTCACGAAACGAGTGAAGGCAATCCGTGGCAATCGGCTATTTTTGGTTCAGCATCGACATTTGTAGGAGCCATTGTGCCGTTGATTCCTTTCTTTTTCATGCAAGGGGTCGCGGCGTTGATTACAGCTGCGGTGGTCTCGATTGTTGCTCATTTTGTCGTGGGCGCTCTGAAAAGTCGAATGACGGTACGTTCTTGGTGGGCGAGTGGTTTGGAAATGACGCTGGTTGGTATTTTAGTGGGTGGTGTCTCCTACGGTCTGGGTGAACTGGGAAGAATCATTTTCTTACCGCATGCCTGAGACGTGAAATCAAGAAGTTTTGTTGACTATTCATGAATTAGAACCATTGCTCTTTGAAGGATTGCTTGATACGATAGGCCCAATCATTTTCCAGTGCAACGCAGAAACGGAGATGATTGGGCTTTATGGTATGGTGGCGTAACCAAATTCCTCAACTTCATCCTGTCGTGTGGTTTCTTATTGCAGGTACTGGATTTACTCGCTTTGCCCAATTCATGGTCATGCCGTTTCTTGCACTTTACATGTCTCACGAAACGCAGGCTAGTCCAGCGGTAATAGGTCTAGCGGTAGGTTCGGCACCACTGGTAGGAACCTTATTTGGACTCTTTACGGGAATCTTCTCTGACAAAATAGGCAGAAAGCGCTTTATGCTATTCGGCATGTTGTTGGGTACAGTTGCTATGATTGGCTTTGCAAATGCACGCAGTGTTGTTGCGTTTATTGTTTTTAGCAGTGTGAATGGGCTGGTTCGTCCACTTTTTGAACCGTCTGCACAGGCCACCATTGCTGATTTTACACCGGCTGATATGCGGGGGGCAGCTTTTGCGCTTCGCTACTGGGCCATTAATGTTGGTGCAGCCGTAGGCCCGTTGGTAGGCGCTTGGTTAGGCACGGTATCCAGTGGTTGGACTTTTTATATCACAGCTTCTGTAGATGCCTTATACGTTATCTTTCTCTTGGTGAAAGTGCCAGCCAATATTCAAAGTCTGGATGTTCAACAGCCTATATCGACAGGGCTGAAAACACCTTCTCCTCTCCAGCTATTAGGAATTCTTGGTCGCGATAGAGCCTTTCTTATTTTTTTACTTGCCGTCCTTACGGAGACATTTGGATATGCTCAAATTAACTCTACGCTTCCGGAAAGCTTGGCTATGCACTATACGGTTTCTGTTTCTGCCCATATCTTCAGCTTGCTTGTTTTCACCAATGCGGTAGAAGTTGTAGTTTGTCAATGGTTTATCCACAAATCTGTGCAACGCTTGTCTGCCTTATCACAAATCGTGATCGGACAAATTCTATTTGCCGCAGGGTATGCTTTGTTTGGAATCCTCCATAGTCTCCCTGGAGAATTTCTGGGTATGGTTGTTCTCACGTTTGGGGAAATTTGTTCGTTCCCTCCCAGATCGCGCTATATTGCCGAGATAGCACCTTTGGGTGCGCGAGCTACTTATTATGGAGCCAGCAGTTTATCCTCGTTCGGTTTTTTTCTTGGTCCTTGGCTCGGTGGAGTGGTTTTGCGGGATTGGGGAGACGCCTGGATGTTTCGCTGTGTTGCCATGCTTGTACTCGCAGGAGTACCTCTGTTCTTATTGAGCCACTACATTCGCAAACTACATGTGAGTGTTGCTGAGAATACCCCCATACAAGGTTGAAACCAGAAAATGGTGGTTCCACGCGTCGATCTGATTAGAATTCTAGGTTGGCGCATGGAACCTTAGGGCATCAGGAGACTACTTGAATCATTCCTCCAGCGCGTCTGACAACATTGCGAATCATCTGCTCGGGTAATCTGAAGAGGATACCCGATGGATCGGAATGAACCCATTGGACAATACTATCCATATCTTTTTCCTGGATGTTGTAATCCGTCAATGTATCTGGTAGATGAATTTTAGCGCGTAAATTCTGAATGGCTTCCACGATGGCTTGAAGGCCGGCTTGTGGGGTTTCAGACGAAGCGTTGCAGCCTAGAATAGCGGCAAATTTTTGCGCTCGTGTTAAGTAAAAATCGGGTAATTCTTCGAGCACATAAGGCAATAAAACAGCATTCGCCAGTCCGTGCGGAATATTGAATTTTGCTCCTAAGGCGTGTGCCAGGTTATGAACGGGAATAGCATTCAGTGCTGTGCTGAAAGCGGTGATGGCCATGGCGCTGGCAATCAACAGGTTGGAACGAGCTTCCAGGTGTTGTCCGTTTGCTACAGCAAGGGGAAGATTTTCCACTATCATTTGTGCGGACTGAATCGCAAAGGCGTCTGTGATTGGTTCTGCAACTGGCGAGAAATAAGCTTCTAATGCGTGCGTTAGTGCATCCATACCCGTGAATGCCGTTATAAAAGCTGGCAAACCGACTGTCAAATCGGGATCGAGCAAAGCAAAATCGGCTGCTGCGTATGGATGAATGAGATTGGTCTTGACCTGTAGCATTTCATTGAATACGACGGAAATAGGTGAGACTTCTGCCCCAGTACCTGCGGTGGTAGGTAGGGCGATGTGTGGAATCGACATGCGCGTAGCGCGGGGAAAAGTCTCAATGGTGTTGGTGACCAGCGCCATGCGAATATCTGTCAAACCTTTATGCATCATCCACTTCATGGCTTTGACTGTATCGAGTACGCTGCCGCCGCCAAGAGCAATCAGGCAGTCAGCAGCATGTGATTTGTAAACGCTGACAGCACGATTGATAATGGCACCTTTGGCATCCTGTTCAACTTCATCAAAAACGCCAACAAGTTGAACTGGTTGTGGCAAGCCTTCAAAGAGAGATGTAATCTGCTGGACGACACCTGCCTTTTTCAGGCCTTGATCGGTTACCAGCAAGGCGCGTTTTCCGCCAAGGCCGCGCAATAGTTCCGGCAGCAGTGTGCGGCAACCCACACCACTATGAATTATCGTTGGCAGATTGAACTGGAAGTGAGATGTTGTCATTCCCTTTTTCTACTCCTTTCTATGCCTTTTCTATGGGGCTCTCCAAAAGTAAATCCCACGCTACGCGACGTTTTTCTTCTGTGACGAGAGAAGCGTGAACATGTTTTAACTGTGAATATTCATCCAATGCGTATTTCCCCAATTCTCGACCAAATCCGCTCTGCTTGAAACCACCAAAAGGAGCATCGGAGCGCAGCATGTGCCAATCATTAATCCATACGGTGCCTGCACGTAATTGTCGGGCAATGCGGTATGCTTCATTGATATTTTGTGTCCAGACTCCAGCGGCCAGGCCGTAAATGGATTCGTTGGCCTTTTGCACTGCTTCGTCTACGTCTTTATACCGAATAACGGACAGGACTGGGCCAAAAATTTCTTCTTGAGCAATGCGCATCTGGTTGTCTACATCAGCAAAAATGGTCGGTGGAATGAAATATCCACCTTCGCATCCAGGAATCTGTACGGGCTTGCCGCCACAAACCAAACGAGCACCTTCTTGTTGTCCGATCTCAATATAGTTCAGTACGGTTTCCATCTGCTGTTTAGATACGAGTGGGCCCATGCGTGTTTCCATGTCAAACGGATCGCCCATACGAATAGCTTGAGCTTGTTCGGCCAGTTTGGCCAAGACTTGGTCGTACTGCGATTCATGTACAAATAGACGTGTGCCTGATTCGCAAATTTGTCCGCTATGCAAAAAGACGCCAAATAAGCTGCCGGGTATAGCTAATCTCAAATCGGCATCCGGCAAAAGAATGGAGGGAGATTTTCCGCCTAGCTCTAGAGTAACGCGTTTTATGGTGCCTGCTGCTTGACGCATAATGTTACGTCCTACTGTAGTTGATCCGGTAAAAGCTATTTTGTCCACGTCTGGATGCGTGACGAGCGCTTCGCCAACTTGACTGCCAGCGCCAGTGACCACATTCAAAACACCTGCGGGTATTCCGGCGCGAACAGCTAATTCAGCGAGTTTGAGAGTGGATAGAGGTGTATGGGATGCAGGTTTAATAACCATAGAATTACCCATGGCTAGAGCAGGAACGATTTTCCACATAGCTAAAATCATTGGGAAATTCCATGGAGTGATGGCTGCGCAAACGCCTATAGGTTCACGCCAAACTTGACCGTTGGCAGGGCCGGGATAGGGTTGGATGGGCAGGTATTCAACATATGGGTATGATTTCATAAATTCTGCTGTTTGCAAAAGGAGATCGGCGATTTGCAGGATATCCATGTTCCGGACTCTACGGAGAGTTCCCCCGGAACTGAGTACTTCTAAATAAGCGAGTTCATCAGCATTTTGCATAATTTGTTGGGCAAAGCTGAGGAGCAAAGCCGCTCGGATTTCAATCGATTGTTTGGACCAGATACCGCTTTCAAAAGTGCGTCGGGCAATCGCTACAGCTTTGTCTACATCTTCCTTGTGGCCACTTGCTACTCGTGCTACCGTCTGACCATTACCTGGATAGATAATGTCAAACCATTCACCGGATTCTGCCGCTTGCCATTTTCCGTCCATAAACATTGGGAATTCTTTCACTTGTAGTACGGTTGACAATGGGATGCCTCCCTCCCAAAAATCATTCATACGACCGTTTGTTTGATGGAGGGCACGATTGGGTCGTACGTTTTCTGTTTTTACGAACAGATAAGATCAATATATTCTATTAATTCAGATTTATCTATAAAAAATTCTAAAATACTTTATAGAAAGAGATCTAGCTGTATTTCTGCGTAAAAAAACAGGTGTTACGCAACACCTGTTTTAGAGTTGTGCTCAGTTCACAAATTAAAGCACTGTTAGAATCTCTGGTCCATTTTCTGTGATGGCCAGAGTATGTTCATATTGAATAGAGAGTCCACCATCTGCTGTGCGTGCAGTCCAACCATCTTCGTCAACGCGGCATTCGTATGTTCCTGTATTTACCATCGGTTCGATAGTAAAAGTCATGCCTTTTTTGATGCGTGGTCCTTTATGGGGTGGACCAAAATGTAAGACTTCTGGACTTTCATGCATTTTTCGCCCAATCCCGTGGCCAATAAAATCTCGTACTACTGAAAATCCTTGCGCTTCAACATATTGTTGGATAGCATGGCCGATATCGCTGATATGATGATCGATGACCGCTTCTTCGATACCTATCATGAGTGCACGTTCTGTCACTTCCATTAATTTTTGGGCGGTTTCACTGATGTCTCCAACGGCATAACTCCATGCAGAATCTGCATGCAATCCTTTATATTGGGCAACCATGTCTATGGTGATAATATCGCCGGATTGAAGTCGATATTCACTGGGGAAACCATGGCATACGACATCGTTAACAGAGGTACAGGCGGCAAATGGGTAACCTTTATAACCCTTTTGGGCAGGAATCATATGGTGGCGAGTCAGAAAATTTTCTACAAATTGATCGATTTCGAGCGTGCTCACGCCTTCTCGTACAAAATCTTTTAAAGCAGCGTGGCATTCAGCAACGACTTTACCAGCTTCTCGCATAATGCCAATTTCATGTCGGCTTTTCAGAACAATCAAGATACAGCCTCCTGTATAATCATTTTACATACCCTATTTTGGACAAACTGTGCTACATTACCTACAGAAGTATCTGAGGCGAATGTAGGGGGAACGGATATGGCATCACAAGTTTGTCCAGGTTGCAATGCTTCATTTATGCCGCTGCCGCCGTTTGATGTAGCGTGGACATGTCCATCCTGCGGTCAGGTTCTGCCGCCGGAAGAGAGGTACAATCCGCTTCATGATTCAAAATATCGATTGAAATATATCATGGAGCAATATGTGCGTTACTGGCTTCACAATGGTACGCAATGACAGAGGTTTAGGCCCGAACAAAAATTTGAAAAAAACTTTAACCTCTGAAAGTTCATTAAATGCCAATTGGTGTCTGATAGAGCGTTTGAGTAGAAAAGAATACTTCTGCGAGAATGAGTCCTAAGATAAAAATCGCAGTTCTTCGCGGCCAACTGAGACGTCTTCCGTCCGGTCGCAACTCAACAGCCGCAATGAGCAGAATTCCAGTTATGATAGCAAATACTATTTTGATACCATAGTGTAACAACGTATGCATATTCCATCGTCCTTTCAACATGTAGAATGGGATGAATCAGAACCAGCTTATTGAATGTAGTTTTTCCAACCTGCCATTGTTCGAGTAAAATAAAAATTCTACTCTATTCTATCTGCCGTGCGAACTTTTGCCAAACTGGGCGGCAGAATTTCTTTTTCCATTGTGCTTTCATATGATGCGCTGAGCGAAGTAAGCAAATTATAGGATGAAACTCGTATGGAGGAGAAGCATGATTTTAGGACTTGGCACGGACGTTGTAGAAATAGAGCGGATTGCCCGATTGATAAATTCCCAAAAAACGTCATTCAGCAAGCGCATATTGGGACCGGAAGAGCAAAAAACCTTCTGTCTGTTAGAAGGCAGACGTTTACACGAGTTTGTAGCTGGTCGGTTTGCGGCAAAAGAAGCTCTGGCTAAAGCGATTGGATGTGGATTGGCCAAGCTTCATCCTCATCAAGTGGATATTCTTCTTGGCAGTGCGGGTCTTACTGCGCGTTTCTACCATTCGGATGCGTTGTTACCTGTTGGCACTGAGGTGCGTTTAAGTTTGTCGCATGCTGCAGGAGTAGCATTTGCTGTTGCGATTTTATCGAATTGAGGAGCCATACATAATGAACGGACGGGCTGAATATCTATGAAACAAGCCTCGGGAGGGTACTCTTGTGTATCTGGTCACGAGTGAACAAATGAGAGAGCTCGATAGACACGCTGTAACGTCGCTTCACATTCCTGAGATTGTCCTTTTGCATCTGGCAGGCAAAGCTATTGCCGATGTGTTGGTACAGCGCGGACCGCGCGGCCATATCGTCGTACTGGCAGGAAAGGGGAACAATGGAGGAGACGGATATGCCGCAGCCCGTTGGTTAAAACATTACCAGTACTCCGTAGAAGTTGTCTCTTTGGTTCATCCTGAAACGCTAACAGGTAGTGTGGCTTTGGCTGCGCAAAGCGCCATAGCAGCCGGTGTGCCCGTTCGGGTATATAGCGGGCAACCGCTGCCTGAGGCTCAGCTCTACCTGGACGCGTTGCTTGGTACGGGCCAAAATCGACCGCCTGCTGATCGATTATTACAGATGCTGGAGTCGCTTGCTCACACATCTACACCGATTTGGGCGGTTGATGTACCGACAGGAGTAGATACGGATACGGGAGCTGTTTATCCGGGCGCGGTCCAGGCAGTACTTACCATCGCCATGGCTGCGCAGAAAATCGGCACAGCGGTGACTCCTGGATGTTTGCAGGCTGGCGAGGTAGTGGTAGCTGATATTGGCATTCCGATTCTGCACAATCCATCCTTTGCGACTTGGATTGAGCCTGCTGAATTGGCTGCTCGTGCGGCATATCGACCTGTCACAGCGCATAAGGGATTGGCTGGTCATGTGGCAGTTATTGTCGGTTGTTTGCCGGGTGCAGCGAAGCTTGCAGCATTGGCTGCAGCTCGGAGTGGAGCAGGGCGCATTTCACTGTTAACCGCTTCAGCCATTGAACCGCCGCTACCCGATATGCTGATGATTCCAGTAAATGGAGCGTTGCGTAACAGTTTGCCAGAAGGAGCCGTTTTCTTAATGGGTCCCGGTATGCTTGACGCTTGGCCGATTGAGGTGGTATGGAGTGTTGTGGAAAGTGGCGGTAAGGTAGTGTTGGATGCGGAAGCGATGGATGCCTGGTTAAGCGCTCCAGAGGAGCGGCGTTTGGCTGATCCGTTCCTGGCAGAACGGGTGGTGCTTACTCCGCATCCTAAGGAATGTGCTCGATTAATCGGTTGGACAGTTGATTCTGTTCAGAAACATCGCCTTGCTGCCGCCCGACGACTCAGCCAACAGGCGAATGCCACTGTACTGTTGAAAGGTTATCGGAGTATAGTGAATTCTCAGCAGAGTGTATCTGTCAATCCGGTAGGCGGACCTTCGCTTGCTGTAGCCGGCTCAGGAGATGTTTTAGCAGGGGTTATCGCGGCGTTACTCGCTCAAGGATTGTCAGCCTACGATGCAGCCCGATTAGGTTGTTGGCTGCACGGAAGGGCTGGGGATCGACTGGCAAGGCGGATACCGGCTGCTGCTTGTATGGCTTCCGATGTTGTGCAAGAATTGCCGCAGGCTTTAACTGATGCGCTAGGTGTAAAGATGAAATCGACGGATAAGTGAAAGCGTTGCGTTACTCGCGTGTGTCTGTCGCGGAAAGGCGAGGTGGCACATGCGTAAATGGGCAGTCGCGTTGGGCGTCCTGGTCGTTGTGGGTGGACTTGTAGTGGGTTGCGGCACACAGAATGGTGAAAAAAGTGTAGCCAGCAAGCTAGAAGCGCACGTCAAGACATTGGACGGATCGAACTATAAAAGTACAGCCATGATGACTGTGCAGATGGATAATGGTTCGCAAACTTACTATGTCGAGACGTGGTATGAATCTCCAGAGGTTTATCGCATTGCTTTGGGTGACGCCAACAAGCAAATTAACCAAATCATTGTCCACAACCAAAATGGCATGTTCATTGTCTCGCCCTCGTTGGGCAAAGTGTTCCGTTTCAACGGGAATTGGGCACAAAACCAAGGACACATATATCTTTATAATCAAATTTTGTCAAATATTGTATCTAGCAAGGATATTCAATTTACCAAAAGTGACGGCAATTACAATTTTGAATTGCCAGTTTCTCCAGCTAATGATGTGGTAACTCGCGAACGTGTGCAGTTGGATGCAAAGACGCTTAATCCAGAGCAGATTGTCTTGATGGATAAATCATCCACGCCTGTAGTTACCCTTAAGTATGAATCGTTCCAGACGGGTATTAAATTTTCTCCCGATGACTTCAATCCGCAGGCTCTGGTTGGTGGAGAGAAAGCTAAAACGACGCTTTCTACAGGGGATAGCGCAGCTTCGGATGGTCCGGGCTATATCAATCCCACCCTTACTTACGGCGATAAGCTGGACAGTATGTGGCAAGTGAGTGACACGGATGCCATCATGCGATTTACGGGCGATCACGCTTTCACTTTAGAAGAATGGCGTCCTGTTTCTACTGTATCAGGGTTGCCGTCTGGTGAAATGATTAACCTTTATGGTGTACCTGCTGTGTATACGGATGGCGGCGGTGCAAGACAGTTATTCTGGTTGAACAACGGCGTTGAGTTTTCCATTACCTCCAGCGCGCTTTCTCTGAATCAGATGGCAGATGTAGCCATGTCTACTTTCAATCAGGTTGGCAAATAGCCAGTGTCTAGAGATTACCAATGATATGAAAAATGGCGTACCTGTTAGATGGTGCGCCTTTTTAATGCAAAAGATGCAACAGAAGTTCTAAAACACGCTGCCTTCCTGAATATGTATTTTTCGAAAAACACAACTATGTGCTGGCGACGTTTTTGTGAATGACGTTGCAAAACAAAGATTTTTATGTCAGTTGACACGGAGTAGCTTTGTAAAAGTTAAGCGAATTTCTCCATTATTAAACGAGTTTGCTTTTTTGATATAAGATAAAACATAACAAACAAGCTCTAAATGGAGAGCGAGGTTTTAACTCTGAAACTTAAAAAGGTAGTTTATTTTGTTGCTCGTAGTGAAAATGTTCCTCATGTTTTACAAGAAGCGTTATTTCGATCCCCTACTCAAAATGTCACTATTTTTTTCGATTTGGATGGGGCTCGAGCATTAGATGAGCATTATGCTAGGTTGATTTCACAGGAGAAAAAAATAAATTTATTTCAATTGCTTCAACAAGCCAGAGATGCTGGTATTGAAATGTTTGTTTGTCAAATGAATGTAATGGAAAGTTGTCAGATTCATTGTTTAGATGGAATAGCATCTGCTGGCGTGGTTACCTTTTTAGAGTATAGTTATGAAGCAGATGCGATTTTTAGTTACTAAGGGTGTATGGTGATGGCTACAAAAAAAGTTGTTTTGCTGGTTTTGCACAGTGAACTAGAATCGGCATACCCGCCACTGAATATAGCAGTAGGTGCAATATCATCAGGAGCGAATGTCATATTAGCCTTTAGTCATGAAGGCGTAGATATACTTTTACCGAATTATATACCGATACCATCCGTAGGAAGCATAGATATTGCCAACGGTTTATCAGATTTTGGGGCACCTAGTATTGAGGAATTGATAACGATTGCATCAGAATCGGGAGTTCGTTTGATTATCGTCGATAATATGATTCTGACTAATTGGAATGTTGAGCGAAAAGAGTTGCGTTGGGTATTGAATGAAGCTGCAGACGCCGATTTATTTCTTCACTTTTAATACGTTTCGATCTGCAGGTATGGTATCCGATGGGGTACTTCGTTGCTTCATGGGTTACAACATAGTGTATTGGGGAGCCGACGAAGGCCGCTTAAAGTTCCGTTGTCCACATGCAGTAGGAAAGGTTGACTTCCCACTTGGGTCTGTTGCTTGCTCTCATTCCAACTACGGAATGGTGGTCAAAAAAAGTATCGCCGAGGATGTCAGGCGTTACGCCAATCCGCACCGAAACACTCGGCGTTGGATAGAACTCCACAGAGAACGAACTTCGGTGGAGCAATGGAAATCCCGGCTCAAAGAAAATCTTACAGCCAATGACACGCACGTCCGTGGCATTGAGAAGGTCACCATATACGTTTACCTCAATGCGTAGGTTCTACTTGCTTCTGCACTAGCGATGAACACGACAGCAAGCTCGCTGAAGATGGCATAATCCCTTGATTCTTGGCGCTCTGTGATTGATAAGGGCATGTGGAACCTATGCAACACAAATCACATAGCTGCATTCATTTCGGTGTCCATGGTAGAATCCAATCAGAATCAATATCTAAATTTTATATGCAAATTCCCAATGATAAACTTTCATATTTTTTATCGGAGGTGTTGGTATGCTTGTTCAGCAAACTATTCGGCAAGCCATCATCTCTCGCCATCGTATCTTGTTAGTAATAGGGTCGTTTTTATTGCTTTTGTTTTTCTCCGTTCAATTGCAGCTTGTGCATCCAGAAGCCATTTGGATGCTAGGCATTTTGTTGCTTTTTTTAGAGTGGTTTCCTGTTGGGTTGGGAAGAATTAATTTTTCGCTCTGTTTCCCACTTTTTTTTGGACTATTTTTCATGCTGGGCCCAAGTATGACCCTTTGGTTGGACGCTTTCATTTTGTTGTTGGTTCAAGCAGCAAGGCGTAAACCATGGGAAGTATTCTCGTACAATTTCTCCAGCCGTATGATTGCGCTTGCCCTATCCGGATGGTTTTGGCTATGGGCAAATGCGAATGTCATTCAGGAAGGACATAAGCACCTTATCATTGATAGCCTCTGGCTGTTGATGGTGACTGCTCTCATCTATTCTACAAGCGCAAATTTACTGATTCTGCTTGTTTGGAGGCAACGTCGTTCCTGGCGAGTCAGTGCCCGGCTTTTTTTGTCCGCACTCGGTATTGATTTGGGCTTGGCGACTCTCTATAACGGTTTAATGATTTGGCTGGCGAGCAATCCCGTCAATGTTCACACCGGAAGTATTGGATCTTTCTTTTTCTTTCTACCGCTTGTGGCGATTTCATTAGTGGCTCACCTAGTGGCTAATCTTTTACGCGAAAAGCATCGTTTAGAATCAGTCTTTTCCATTACAGAATCTATCCGTCAACCCAATCATTTAGATAGTGTTTTACCCCAAATCGCCAATGCCGCTAAAGAGTTGTTCCGCAGTTCTTTTGGTGTTATTTACCAAGTGGATGAGTGGGGATTGCTTTATCGGGAAATGGGAAACAAACGGTATACTTTGCCAAGAGGTCAGGGGATTTCTGGGTGGGCTGTACAGACCGGTCGTTTGCAAATGGTTGCCGACGTGGAGAGGGATAGTCGTTTTTTACCTCAGGAAGCAGACAAAGATATTCGCTCGTTGTTTGTGGCGCCTATTTATATTGATGAACAAGTAGTGGGAGTTATTACACTTGGTAAACCAATTGTCAATGGCTTTCATCCACAAGATGAAAAATTGATGACGCTTTTTTCCAGCTATGCCAGTGTAGCTATGCGCAATGCCCTTTATTTAGAAGAGCAGAAGCGAAGAATTTTACTTGAGGAACGTAATCGGCTGGCCCGTGAAATCCATGACGGGATCGCACAAAATCTAGCAGGTGCACTCCTTCGTGTGGAAAGTATTTTGCGTCATTCTGAACCCGCCATGCAGAAACAGCTTCTTGACTTGCAAAAGTTGTTGCAAGAAACCGTAGGTTCCGTGCGCTCATCTATTTATTCCTTGCGTCCGCAGCCCTATGTTGAGCAAGGATTGGAAAAAGCTATTCGCAATTTGCTTAAAGATTTGCTCGAAGATACAGAAATACAGGTGGAATTTAGTGTTCATCAAGAAACGAATTTATTGCTCCATCCGGAAATTTCCCGCACAGTGTATGAAATGATTGCTGAAGGCACGCGAAATATGCGCAAACATGCGCATGCCCGCCATTTTAAAGTAAGATTAGACCTTTTGCCCGATCGCGTGAAAGTACTTATGTTGGATGATGGGTGCGGATTTCATTTTGCGCGCGCGATTCAAAATGCAATTCGCGGAACTTCCTTTGGAATTGACATGATCCATCAGATGGCGGCTCAGTGGAAGGGTCGTGTGGAATATATCACTTCACCGGGTTCAGGAACAGAAATCTGGATTGAACTTCCTATCGGAGATGAGGTGGAGGAGAATGCCCATTCGAGTGCTTTTGTGTGATGATCATCAAGTTTTGCGCGACAGTCTTGCCTATTTATGCAATGAAGAGCCGGATATGGAGGTTGTAGCCACCTGTAGCCGAGGTTCAGAACTGATGTCATGTGTTACAGAGATTCCAATTGATGTAATCTTGCTCGACATCAATTTACCGGATGGCAATGGTATTGAATTTGCTGAAGAGTTAAAAAATCTTCAAGAACGTCCCAAATTGATTGTGTTAACCATGTATAACTATGATGAGTATCTATTTCGCGCTATTCGCGCGGGTGCAGATGGGTATTTGCTGAAAGATGCTCCAGTATCCGAAGTGTTGGCAGCCATTCGCGCGGTCCATGCTGGACAATCGGCCTTACCAGCCAATTTGACGCAGCGACTGATTCAGTCAGTGCGTGGCGATTTGCCCACGCGTGAACGACTGTCACCTCGTGAGACAGAGGTATTACAGCTTTTAGTCAATGGATACAGTAATAAAGATATTGCTGGTCAACTTTATATTTCTGAGACAACCGTAAAGCTGCACATTAGCAATATCTTTCGCAAGTTGCAAGTGCGTAGCCGTTCTCAAGCTATACTGGTGGCAATTCGAGAAGGATTGGTTCCGCATCTGTTGGATTACCATGAATGATCCTTTTTATTTTCCAGTGTTTGCGTCCCCCATCAGCATGGCTTTTTCCCACATAGGCCAGGTATGTTCTCCGACAATAAAATCCACCTGTTTGCCATCTGCAAAGGCGAGGAAGGGGAAACCGTCAATATACTTTTTTTCGACTGTCCCTATGAGAAAATACGGTTTTGTAAAAGATAAATGAAACGTCTCTTTTTCTTCGTCGGCAATTTTTACAGCTGAAGATAATGGAAATCCGTTGGCATATCCCACGTAGACAATCGTAGGCCAATCATTTGGCGAATGAAAATGTTGATTCATTAAGACAAGGGTTCTCTGGCAATGTGGGCACCAATAGGCAACAAAAAGAATCGGATGCTGTTTCGCGTTCAACGTGACCCACTGGCCACTTTCTGTTTGTACCCGTATAGCGCTTTCCGCAGCTTGGTTAGGAACAGGCTTAGCATCCCATGTAGAAATAGGTTGAACGAGATCGACATCCAAAAGGTTTGTAAATTGAGGAGTTTGTCTGGCGACAGTAACCGGATTGACAGAGGCTGGCTTACTGTTTGAAGTTGTCTGTTGAACTGTTTGACAACCTGTAAGCGCCAGAGCGACAAGAAGAGTGCCAACTAAAGATATGGTTTGAATCCGTTTATGACGAAGTGTTGTTAAGAATTTATGATGAGTTTTCACACGAGTCATCCTTTTCATAGTTTTACTCACCAGAGTGCAGAAGATTGGTTCTCTTGTCAATACGACAAAAGTTATAGTTTTTATCTGAACTTTTAGTGAATACATTTCTATCTATTTTTCAATAAAATTTTAAGTAATTTGAAAAGGGGGTAGAATCCGTGAAATTACGCTCTAAATATTTGCGAGTCACAGCGGCTACAGCGTTGCTCGCCACACCTATTGGAGTTATGGGGTCCATGCCGACAGCACAAGCAGATACAACCAATTGGGTGGCTACGCATACGCAAGCTTTTGTACCTACCAACGCAACCAACTTGGGTTCGTTGCCCGCTTCTACGGAATTGACGGTGGTGATTGGCCTGCAAATGCAGAATCAGTCGGGACTGGAGCAGTATATCCAGGATATCAGCACGCCGGGCAACGCGCTCTATGGACAGACGCTGACACCGTCTCAATTTGAAGCCACCTACAGTCCTTCGAGCAGTACGGTGGACGCTGTGACTTCCTATTTGGAAAGTCAGGGGTTGAGCAATATTCAGGTATCTGCCAACCGCCTATTAATCACAGCTACCGGTACAGCGCAACAGTTGGAAAGTGCCTTCAACACGCAAATTGATCAATTTTCCATGAATGGCCGTACGGTTTATGCTAATGTCGATCCGGCCTACGTTCCATCCTCACTTGGTGGAGCTGTGGTAGCAGTTCTGGGACTAACCAATGCAGCTCAAATGCAGTTGCCCCTGGCAACACCGACGCCAACGACTTCCACCTCACTGCCCAATTATCCAGCCAGTTATAACCCACAAGGTTTTTGGAAGGCTTACAATATTGGCAATACTCCGCAAGCAACAGGAACCAATATTGCTATTTTTGCAGAAGGTAACTTGACGCAAGTAGTTCAAGATTTGCGTACAGAAGAGGCTGCTAACCAGTTGCCGCAAGTTCCTTATACGATTGTGCAGGTTGGCATTGCCAGCAATGATACTTCTGGAGCAGATGAGTGGGATTTGGACACGCAGTATTCCACGGGGATGGCAGGCAATGTGGCGCATCTCTATATTTATGACACCACATCCTTGACGGATTCTGACATTGCTCGTGAGTTTAATAAATTTGCTGAACAGGATGTTGCTAAAGCGGGAAGTGCCTCTTTTGGCGAATGTGAATACGACGCCTATTTGGATGGCTCGATGCTTGTTGATGATGAAGTGTTTGCTGAAGCTGCTGCACAAGGACAGACGACTTTCGCTTCCGCAGGTGATACGGGAGGATTTTGTGCAGTTACGCCGACGAATGGAGTCCCCGCTGGTGTACCGGATGTCAATTACCCAGCATCCTCACCGTATGTAGTGGCAGTTGGCGGTACAACATTGATTACCAACAGCGATGGCAGCTATGACGAAGAATTAGCTTGGACAGGCGGCGGCGGTGGTACAAGTTACTTTGAATCTGCTCCGTATTGGCAAAATGGCATTGTGCCACCAACCACGAATGTCGGCAAAGGTTTGCCAGATATCGCTATGGATGCAGATCCAAACAGTGGTGCTAACGTCTATGTTGACGGCTCTCCAGAAGTTGTAGGCGGAACAAGTCTCGCATCACCGCTTGCCTTAGGTGTTTGGGCAAGGCTGGAGACGAGTCACAACAATCAACTTGGCTTTGCTGCCCCGCTCCTTTATGGTGTCTATGGCAGTGACGGTTTCCATGATATCACACTTGGTGATAGTGGTCCCTATCCTGCTACACCAGGTTGGGATTTTGCAACAGGACTCGGCAGCTTTGATGTAAGCAATATGAATACCGTTATGGATCAATACGCACCTATGCAAACTGCGCCAGCTCCTGCACCAGCTCCAGGACCGGCTCCAGGACCGGCTCCAGCACCAGGTTCGCAACCTGCGCCTTAATTTTGCTGGCTACTTGCGTCCATGCTAGATTCTCGCTGACAATAAGAGAATCATACTCAACTCGGCTGCAAGCCATGGCATGGAGGCGTCCATCATGTTTCGCGGTACGTTTGCGGTAATTGATTTATCAGCTCTGGTCAATAATGTAAAAAAAATTCAAAGTGTTCTCCCACAGGGAACGAAAATATTGGTTGCAGTGAAAGCCAATGCATATGGCCATGGCGATATCGCCGTGGCCAAAGCTATTGAAAAAAGTGGATCTGCGCACATGCTGGGACTTGCTTCTCTGGAAGAAGCGTTGCGTCTGCGGGAGGCAGGTGTGCGCATTCCTCTGCTTGTTTTGGGGTATGTCGATCCGCTCTCTTTTCCAGTTGCGTCCCAGCATCAAATTGAATTGACCTTTACAGGTTCGTCTGAAGACCTGCTTCAAGTCTCACAACTCTCTACGCCGTTACAACTTCATTTAAAAGTGGATACGGGTATGGGACGTCTGGGGTTGCGCAGTGTGTCAGACGTTCTGAAGGTTGCTGAATCCATCCATCAGCGTCCTGATCTACACTTGCAGGGACTTTTTACACATTTGGCAAAAGCGGACAGTCCTGAGGACGGTCATACATCTGCCCAGTTACGGCGTTTTGAGGAGGCATGTTCAGCGTTAGCCGCACGTGGACTATTGCCGCCACTTTTGCATGCGGCGAATACGGCAGCTGCTTTGCAACGTCAGGATGCTTTTTATCATATGGTGCGTATTGGAATTGGCGCATATGGATATGCTCCTAATGCGGATTGGCCTCCAAGCCTATCTTTGCAACGGGTTATGCACCTATACAGCACAATCACTCGTATCGCTTGGTTGAAGGCTGGAGATAGTGTCAGTTATGGAGCCACTTTTGTAGCCAAGCAAGACTGCAGAGTGGCTACTGTATGCATAGGCTATGCCGACGGCTATCCGCGCTCGCTCTCCAATCGGGGCTTTGCTATGGTCAGAGGAAGAAAAGCGCCTTTGCTTGGGCGGGTCTGCATGGATCAATTAATGCTCGATGTCACGCATATTCCCGAAGCTGAGTTGGGCGATCCGGTCACCCTGTTTGGACATTTAGCCCCTGACATCTGGAATGGTGGGGCGCTTTTCAAACAACGTCCAGAAGAACGTGAGCGTTGGATTGGAGAAACTTTTTCAGCAGCATCCAATCGGGCGGAAATGCCATTAGATACCTTATCCAGATTGGCGGGAACGATTTCATACGAGATGTTGACCTCCATCAGCAATAGAGTACCGCGAATAGAAATTTCTTTTTGATTGGATTGTTATCCCCAAAAACAAATCGATATAATAGAGAAGATTACATCGGCAGGGAAATAGGTGGAGGTGCCGGGCGTGTCAGATAGCAAACGGGTGGTTGTCTATGTTCCTGAGCAATTGCTCGAACAAGTGGACGTCGTAGCTTCCAAGTCCAGAGAGAGTCGCAGCGAGATTGTCCGTGCAGCGCTTACGAAGTACGTACAAGAAGAGCGCAAATATCAAATTCGAAAAATGATGCAACAGGGGTACCAGGAAATGGGGAGACTCAATCTTTGCTTGGCCTCGGAAGCATTCTCCGTGGAGCAGGAAGCAGGAGGTACGGTAGAACGCTTGGTCAGCGGGGGGTGATACGGTGATCGTGAAGCGAGGAGACGTGTTTTTTGCCGATTTATCTCCAGTTGTAGGCTCTGAACAAGGAGGATTTCGGCCGGTTTTGGTTATCCAGAACGACATCGGCAATCGCTTCAGTCCAACGGTCATTGTGGCTGCCATAACCGCTCAGATACAAAAGGCCAAGTTACCAACACATGTTGAGTTGCCGGCACAGCCCTACGGGCTTGATAGAGATTCAGTTGTTTTGCTTGAACAGATCCGTACGATTGACAAACAACGACTGACAGATCGCATCACGCACTTGGATGATGCCATGATGAAACGTGTCAATGATGCGTTACTCATTTCCTTAGGACTTGTCGACTTCTAGTTCTGTTTCATGAAGCTAAAAAAGTTTATCTTTATCTTAGCCAGAAATTTGCACGCTTTTCTTATTGGAATCATTCCACGGCCTCCCGCCATTTTATGAATGGATGGGAGGCCGTAGTTATAGTTAAAAATTATTCAACTATTAAAACCAAGTCTCCCGGTTCTACCATACTGCCTGGTTTGCAATAGATTTCTTTGACAGTTCCTGATTTTGGAGCTGCCAACTGCACCTCCATTTTCATAGCTTCTGTAATCGCTACTACTTGTCCGCGTTCAACAGTGTCGCCAGGTTGGACAAGTAGAGAAATGACAGTGCCTGGCATACTGGCCCCAAGTTCGCCCGCTTGTCCGCTCACTTTACGACGCGCGTCTTGAGAGAGGGGCACTGTTCGATCAAGAATGCGCACATCACGCTGTTGGCCGTTCAGTTCGTAAAAGACGGTTCGGTAGCCATCTTGGTCAGCATCGCTGATCGAAAGAAGCCGAATAATCAATGTTTTGCCGGGTTCAATCGATACGCGGATTTCCTCGCCAGGACGCATACCATAGAAAAAGGTCAGCGTATCTAACTGTGAGAGATCGCCAAATTGTTGACGATGTTTAAGAAATTCTACTGTGACCTGCGGGTACATGACGTAAGAAAGCAACTCTTCTTTATTGCTGTTGCGACCCATTTTCTCTTCGAGTTGCTGGCGTTCTGATTCCCAGTCCACTGGAGGTAAGGTTTCACCCGCCCTACCCTGCAAAGGTTGTCTGCCTTTCAGTACGGCGCGTTGTAGAACTTCAGGAAAGCCTCCGTACGGTTGCCCCATTTTTCCTTCAAAGAAATCGACCACTGAGGCTGGAAAATCGAGATCAGCCGCTTTTTCCAATAGAGAGTGCTCATCCAGCCCATTTTGTACCATAAAGATGGCAAAGTCGCCAACCATCTTAGAAGAGGGGGTCACTTTAATCACGTCACCGAGGATTCGGTTAACGGTACGATACGCTTTTTTGACCTCGTCAAAGCGTTGACCAAGTCCAAGTGCTGCTGCCTGTTCACGCAAGTTGGTATATTGCCCGCCTGGCATTTCATGCAAATATACCTCGGCGGATGCTGAAGTCAGGCCGCTCTCATATTTACTGTAATACTTTCGCACGGTTTCCCAGTAGTCGGCCAATGCCTGAAGTTCTTGCAAATCATCAGCTGGTTGCCGATCCGTTCCTTGCAAAGCGGCAACCAAGGCGTTCCAACTCGGCTGTGAAGTGTTCCCGGACATGGAGGAAATAGCTACATCCACAATATCTACTCCTGCTGTGGCAGCCATCAACAATGTCGCAATACCATTTCCGCTTGAATCGTGTGTGTGCAAATGTATAGGCAAAGACACAGCTTCTTTCAATGCTGTAATCAAGCGGACGGCAGCTATCGGTTTGAGCAAGCCTGCCATATCTTTAATGGCAAGAATATGTGCGCCAGCTTGTTCTAAATCTTTGGCAAGTTGGATGTAGTAGGCAAGATTATATTTACTTCGTGTTTCATCCAAAATGTCTCCCGTATAACAGATGGCCGCTTCAGCTATTTTGCCAACTTTTCGAACCTCATCTATGGCTACTTCCATGTTGGGTAACCAGTTGAGACTGTCGAAAATTCTAAAGACATCAATTCCTGCTTCTGCGGCTTGACGTGTGAATGCACGCACGGCATTATCGGGGTAATTCTTATAGCCTACTGCATTCGCACCGCGTAGCAACATTTGAAAGAGCAGGTGCGGAATTGCCTCGCGGAAACGATGCAGCCTTTCCCAAGGATCTTCTTTGAGAAACCGCATACTCGCATCAAATGTAGCGCCTCCCCAAACTTCCATGGAAAAAAGATTACGACCTGCTATACCCGTGGCGGGGGCTATAGCCAGCAAATCACGGGTGCGAACACGTGTCGCCAGCAAGGATTGATGAGCATCGCGAAACGTCGTGTCAGTTAATAAAAGCCGGCGCTCGGCGCGAATGTGCTCAAGGAAACGTTCTGTACCGAGGGACTGCCAAAGTTGTCGCAATCCGCTAGGTGTTGGCGACACAGTGGATAATTCAGGTGGTATCGCTACAGGCACTTCTGGTTTGGCTTCTGCTCTGTTACCATCAGGGCCATTAATCGTTACTTCTCCGATATAGTTGAGCAATTTGCTCGCTCTGTCCTTTCGTTGTGGGAAGGACAAAAGTTCTGGATGCTCTTCGATAAAGTGGACCGTGCACTGGCCAGCCAAAAATTCCGGATGTCGCACAACATTGGCTAGGAAAGGAATATTGGTTTTGACACCACGAATTCGAAATTCTTGCAAAGCTCGGAACATTTTGCGTGCTGCTTGTTCAAAATTGAGTGCAAAAGCGGATACTTTGACTAATAACGAATCGTAATAAGGAAGGACGCGAGCCCCCGTATAACCATTCCCCGTATCTAGGCGGATACCAAAACCGGCAGCTGAACGGTAAGTGGTAATACGTCCTGTGTCAGGGAGAAATCCGTTTTGCGGATCCTCTGTTGTCACACGGCATTGAATCGCTACCCCACGAGTCGTAATGCTTTCCTGGCCATGAATGCCAATTTCTGAATCGTCCAAACGATGTCCTTCGGCAATGCGAATTTGCGCTTGCACGAGATCGATTCCGGTAATCAGTTCTGTGATGGTATGCTCTACTTGAATGCGAGGGTTGACTTCAATGAAGAAAAACTGACCATCTGGCTGCAGGAGAAATTCTACCGTTCCTGCATTGACATAGCCAGCATGTTTCATCAATTGTACCGCCGCGTTGCAGATGGCGGCACGAGTTGGCTCGGGTAGAGAAGAAGGTGCGATTTCCACCACTTTCTGATGGCGGCGCTGAATGGAACAGTCTCGTTCATAGAGGTGAACGAGTTTGCCATGATGGTCACCTAAAATCTGAACTTCGATATGTTTGGGACGTTGTACATATTTTTCAATGTAAACCTCAGCAGCGCCAAAGGCAGACTTCGCTTCCGAACTTGCTCGGTCGTATGCTTCATACAATTCTTCTTGTGAATGGACTAAGCGCATACCACGACCGCCGCCGCCGCTGACAGCTTTAAGCATGACAGGGTAGCCGACTTTTTGAGCAAAAGCACTTGCTTCTTCTTTACTGACAGGTCCGTCTGTACCTGGCACAATAGGTACACCAGCAGCCTTGGCAACCTGACGGGCTTTGACTTTATCGCCAAACATCTGTAAATGTTCAATGCGCGGACCTATAAAGGTAATACCAGCCTCCTGACAGGCGCGTGCTAATTCCTCGCTTTCAGATAGAAAGCCGTAGCCTGGGTGAATTGCGTCGCATTCCGTCTCTTGGGCAACGCGAATAAGGCTGGGAATGTTTAAGTAGGCTTCTACGGCTCCAAGACCTTCGCCAATATAGTAAGCCTCATCTGCTTTGTAGCGATGTAATGCCAGTTTGTCCTCTTCGGTATAAACGGCGACAGTGCGGATGCCAAGCTCTGTGCAAGCTCTGCAGATTCGTATGGCAATCTCACCACGATTGGCTACGAGTACTTTCTGAAAATGACGCACCTTGACACCCCCAGATTAAATTTTTCGAATTATACTATAACACGTAGAGCTGTTGCTCAGAAAATGTGGTACAGAAAAAGAAAAAGCAGTAGAATGAAAGAATACGCAATTTTATGCAAAAGCATTACAAGACATAGAAAGCTGGGATGATTTTGACCACAATTCAAGACGCTGCAAAACTCTCGCAAATTCGTGATTTAGCTCTGGCACCACGGGGGCATGAAAAAATCGATTGGGCATTGGCTCACATGCCCATTCTTCGCCAATTACAAGAAGAATTTTCTCAAACTCGGCCATTTGCAGGGATGCGCATTGGCGTTTGTTTGCACATTGAAGCTAAAACCGCCTGTTTGGCATTGGCTGTGCAAGCTGCCGGAGCTGAAGTGGCGATTGCCGCCAGCAATCCGTTATCAACGCAGGATGACGTTGTGGCAGCGCTTGTAGAGCGGGGAATCGTGGCTTTTGCCAAACGTGGTGTAAACGAGGAAGAGTTTGCCCGGCAAATAGATCAAGTACTCGACTTTAATCCTCAAGCACTCATTGATGATGGTGCTGATTTAAGCAGCAAACTCCATCTTCATCGCCCTGAGCAGGCCAATCAAATCATCGGTGGATGTGAAGAAACGACTACAGGTATCACTCGATTGTCCGCTATGGCACGTTCAGGAGAGTTGCGTTATCCCATGATGGCAGTCAATGACGCTTACTGTAAACATCTTTTTGATAATCGTTACGGTACGGGACAATCGGCCTGGGAGGGAATTATTCGTGCCACCAATTTGTCAGTAGCTGGAAGTACTGCCGTGATAGTGGGCTATGGCTTTGTGGGAAAAGGATTGGCCATGCGAGCGCGTGGGTTAGGTGCGAAAGTGATTGTGACAGAAGTCAATCCAGTGCGAGCACTGGAGGCGGTTATGGATGGGTTTGAGGTTATGCCGATTGTGGAAGCTGCACGATTGGGTGATTTTTTTGTCACAGCGACTGGGAATGTGGCAGTCATTGACGAAGATGCCCTGGCAGTGATGAAAGACGGCGCTATTTTGACCAATGCAGGTCATTTTGATGTAGAAATCAGTAAACCCGCATTGTTCCGCCTATCTCTCCATAAGAAAAAAGTACGGGAACATGTCGAGCAGTATAGCATGAAAGACGGTCGTTCCCTTTATCTTTTAGCAGAAGGACGTCTGGTCAACTTAATTTGTGCGGATGGTCATCCAGTGGAAGTGATGGATTTGACGTTTGCCATGCAATTTTTGGGACTCGAGTATGTCATTCGTCACCGTCTAGAGCCCGGTTTGCATAGCATGCCAGTAGAACTTGATATGCGCGTTGCAAAAATGCGGTTGTCCGCCTGGGGTATGAAGCTGGATGAACTGACGCCCGAGCAGTCGGCGTACCTCAATTCATGGAAATAAGCTGGCCACCCTGACGGATTGCGCCGCGTTGTTTGACTTCGCAGCAGCAAAGGGGCGATCCCGATTGAACCCAATCATCGCCATGACCACTTCACGACAAAGTTGGCAAGCGTCAGATAATTCCTGGCATCTGATGGGAGCTGGACTTGCAGATGACTATGCTCGCTCGGTAGAAGATGCGGGCGGAGTTCCCTGGTTGATTCCTTACTTGCGCCATCCGGAGACCATTGCATTCGTAGCTGAACGAGCTGATGCACTTATTCTGACAGGTGGCGATGATATGTCTCCCCGCTATTACGGAGAACAGCCACGTTCAGGTTTGCGTCAAGTGACACCTGAAAGAGATTATTTAGAAAGTCTTTTGTTCGCCGCTTTTCGTATGCAAAATAAGCCTATTTTAGGTATTTGTCGGGGGCTGCAAGTTATTAACGTGCTGCTTGGCGGTAATTTGTATCAAGATCTGGAACGGGAGTGGCGCGGATGCCTCCAACATGAGCAGCACGCCCCGCGTTCCCATTTTGCACATACGGTACGTATCGATCCTGAAAGCATTTTGGCGGTCAAAAGAGAACTGGGTGAAGAAATTTGGGTCAATTCCTATCACCATCAGGCCATTCATCGTCTGGCAAGTGGACTTCGCCCTATCGCCTGGGATGAAGAAGGGCTGGTGGAGGCGTTTGTTTCCTTGGATGGAAACATTCTTGCTGTACAATGGCATCCAGAAAACACAGCGCCAGATGACACTGTGTCCAGACGAATTTTTGAATGGTTAGTAGAACGAGCAGTAACGGTTGAATCTCATTCTGGTGCGTAAGTGCGAATAAATTGGATGCAGAGGTCGGCAATTTGATCTTTATCGTGATCAAGCGTAGCTACGTGGTAAGAGTGAGCTAAGGCGATACGCTGTTTTTCTGGTGAGCCGAGCATCTGCATCCAATCTTCTGCATTTTCAGCACCTACCACATGGTCTTCATTGGAGGCCAAAATCAAAGCAGGACATTGAATATCTGCCAGGATAGGACGAGTTTGGTCAATCAAGTGCGACAATTCGCGTAATGAACGGAGTGGAGTACAATCGTAAGCCAACTCTTGCACGCCTTCTGCCCGAATATCACTCCCAATAGCAGGTAAAAAACGGGGCTCACTCATTTCCAGCATCGGTTTTAATGCATCGTTGCGAATAACAGCGTTAATGAGAACCATTCCAGATGTCTCTGGATAGCGATGTGCGAGATTGGCGACCAAAGTTCCGCCCATCGAGAGCCCTATAACAAAAATAGTGTCACAAACGCGAGCCAATTTTTCATAACCTTGCGAGGCGGAATCAAGCCAATCTTGATAAGTTGAGCGCTCCATGTCTTCCGGATGGGTGCCGTGTCCGGCTAATCGCGGCGCATGCACGGTAAATCCGGATTTCGCCAGTTGCTCCCCTACATAGCGCATACTATGTGTCGTGCCTGTGAATCCATGTTGCAAGAGCACACCAATAGAATCTCCGTGTAAAAAGAATGGTTCGGCACCTTGCATCAATGGATGATGCTCTTGAAATTTCATAAGTGGCATTCCCCCTCCAACAGATTTGAAAACGATTTCACAAGCTTTATTGATAGAAGTATAACGTCAAATATAGAGCTTCAGCACAATTTTTTTTGCAAATGTTCCGACAAAAAAACTGAAAGATGTGTAAAATGATAAAGGGGGCTAGAAGTATACTCGCGGGGTCTCTATTCAGTGGTCTGTCGAATCGAAATCAACTTGAATTGTTATTACCCATTTTATAATATAGTAATCAGATAGGATTAATATAAATTAGGGGAGGTTTCAATTCAATGAGCGATACACAAGTCACTTTGCCAAAGTTAAATGAACCAGCTCCAGATTTTGAAGCTGTGACCACACAAGGTAAATTAAAACTCAGCGATTTTCGCGGTAAATACGTGGTACTGTTTTCCCACCCTGCCGATTTTACACCCGTTTGCTCAACTGAATTTGGCTCCTTTGCTTCCCGTCAAGAAGAATTTACAGCTCGCAACGTGCAACTGATTGGACTGTCAGTAGATGGTGTGCAAGCGCACTTAGCGTGGATTAACGATATCGAAAGAATTTTTGGTCAGAAAATCAATTTCCCCGTCATTGCCGATCTCGATATGAAAGTCTCTTCTCTATACGGCATGATTCATCCCGGGGCCTCTTCCACTGCAGCTGTACGTGCGGTCTTTGTGATTGATGACAAAGGTGTATTACGAGCTATGATTTACTATCCTATGAGCGTGGGACGTAATATTTCCGAGATTTTACGTGTAGTTGATGCCTTGCAGACAAACGATAAGCACGGTGTATCCACACCAGCCGATTGGACTCCTGGAGCGCCTGTGGTGGTTGCGCCACCAGCAACTGCTTCAGCTATTGAGTCTCAGCAAGAAGCAGAAGCAAAAGGTCTAGAGTATAAGAGTTGGTATCTGCGTACAAAAAAACTGTAAATTTATCCTGAGCAGGCTTATGAACAGAGACAAATCAGCCCCAGAGTGAACATGCTCATGGGGCCATTTTTTCGTGAGAGTGTAATTCATAGCTGCTTTTAGGGTTGGTTTAGCTTTTGATAATTTTAGCTAATTCGGTCAATTGGCTGCTTACTTTTTCTACTTCTCCTACAGCATCGGCAACACTATTAATTTCATTTGTCTGTTCATGGATAAAATGGCTGATCTCAATAATGGAAGTTGAAACTTTCTCTAATGATTCCACCATAACTTCTGAGAATTGAACAATCTGATGGCTTGAATTTTTTGTATTTTCTGACAACCTACGAATTTCACTAGCCACCACAGAAAAACCGCGTCCATGTTCACCTGCGCGTGCAGCTTCAATTGCCGCATTGAGACCGAGCATTTTGGTTTGTGTCGAGATGTCGCTAATCATTGTCGCAATACTACTAATCCGTTCCGTTGCTTGTTGAATTTGCTGGTTGTGGGTGGTCAGATGATCGGCTAATGCCTGCAGTTGCCTGGTTTGAACACGCAGTTCCTCTAATGTAGCCGTAATTTCCTGAACCATGCCAAGCATATTTTCTGAAGTGTTTTGTAAGGTTTGTTTGTTTTGGGTAGGTAAAAATATGCACATTGCACCCATGACTTCATTATTTTCTACAATAGGGACTCCTGTTCCTTGATAAGGAATACCTCCAGTAAGCGCTGGATTTCCCATACGCGTAACAATTTTTCCGGTCGTTACTGTTTCTTTGCCAATACTGCCATCTAAAAATGTTTTTCCTTGGTCGAAAACTTCAAGAAAAAAATGTTCACCAGGCAACGCGAGGATATATTTTTCCCTATCGGTCACTACGAGTTGGGCTTCAGGTATTAATGCATGAATCATGGGGGCAGCTTCTAGAATGAGTTCCAGTCGCGTCAAACCTTGTCCTTCCCTTCTGCGCAATGCCTAAATGCTGACTTTTTAAAACTTATTAAAGAAAATTCTTCCGCTCACCTCATTTCTCCTCTTTTGTAAGGCGAAAGTGCTTGATTCCAACTGTCCGTATCAGCTTGGCTTACAACAGACGTAAGATACAGCAACTTCAGAGACAAGGAGGTGCATGCCATATGAAGAGCAAATGGGTCTATCGTCGTCTGACATTTAAAGAAAAGGCTCGTCAATTGGTTGGGAAACGTGTAGTCGTCACTACAACCAACGGCACTTTCCGAGGAGTTCTTTACGCAGTTGAATACGACTATCTGACACTGCGCAGGTTTGAATACGGCAGTTATCGCAAAACCTATATTCGCATTGCTGAGATTGTTTCCCTGCGTCGCGCGCTTACTTCAAGCACAAGTTCATCCAGTCTTTCCAGTTCTAACAGCTAATTTTCCAGGTTGAAAAAAGGGCTGTCTCAAAAGTCATCGTAGATGACGGAGGGACAGCCTCTTTACATACGACACCATTCGACTTTCAGTTTCATCGAAGGTATACTTTGGCTCGAAGACCTATTGTCTGGAAATCTATGGTGAGGGTGAGAGTCGATTGGCTAGAGTCAACCTTTCGGCGGGGGTATCCTTTTTAAAATATTGTGCTACAGGTGTTGTCAATACCCTGGTATCTTATTTGGTTTTTTTGTTATTACGCCGCATAGGAGCTACGGCTGCTGTTTCCCTAGCCATAGGCTATGCCTCTGGAATGGTAACTTCTTATTTGCTCAATGCACTCTGGACATTTGCTCAACCTGTCAAGAGTGGAAGACAAGCGCTGCGGTTTTTAGTTGCTAATCTCTTTGTGTTATTGATCAGTGAAGCCTTATTGCAATGGATTATGCATCACATCACGCACGTGGCTGATGTCGCTCAAGCTATCAATCTTTTACCCACGACCTTGGTGGGCTTTTATATCAATCGAAGATATGTTTTTAAGGTGAATTCGAATCGTCTATCTCGTGATGAGAAAAATGACAATCATTTTTGGCTCTTTGGTCTGATCGCGTTCTTGCTTGTGGCTGTTCAGCGAATCATAGTTTTGTTTGGAGAATGGGAAGCTGCTAAAATTCACCATCTACCTGTTTCTGCTTATCAGCTCTGGGTAAAAGGCATGATTCACTGGGATGCGAGATGGTATTTGGAGATTGCCCAATTCGGTTACCAAAATATTGCGCAAACAGCATTTTGGCCGTTTTATCCATGGGTAATACGCTGGACCCATGAATGGACAAGCCTATCCTATCCGGTAGCAGCGATTGTTGTTTCACTGGTCTCTTTTTTCTTGGCCATTTGGGTTATGTTGTTGTGGGTGAATGGTTGGTTGGGTTTCAAAGCAGCGCTTTCTGCCGCAATTTTATTCTGTTTTTATCCTACATCCTTTTATTTCGATGCAGCTTACACAGAATCATTGTTTCTTTTATTGATGTTCTTGTCTGTAGAAGCATCTCGCCGCAATCGAATATGGTGGGCCAATATTTTTGCGTCACTGGCTACATTAACAAGAAACACGGGTGGATTAATAGGATTTATTTTGTTTTTTCAATATCTTCAAAACAAGCAAATGGATTTTCGTTTTTGGCTCCCGGTTTGGTGGAGAAAGCTAAGTTGGCAAGCTGTTGCTTTTTTGTTGCCATCCGCCAGTCTCTTGGTTTACTGCTATCATCTCAAACAGCGTTTTCACTCATGGATGCCATTCTTAAAGGCCGAAAGAAAACATTGGCATCGTCAGTTTATGTGGCCCTGGAAAGCTTTCGCACACACTTTATATCTTTATCATCATCCTCGTTTAACAGTGATGCAACATCGATATATTGCCTTTGAACTAGCAGCTTTTTTAGTCATGCTCGTTCTTTTGGTGTCAAGTCTTGGACTTTTAGCTTGGCGTCGCCGTTTTACAGAGTGGGGGGTTTTATTATACATGCTCTCCGTCTCATTCATTACGTCAAGTGAGCCTTCCATGAACATTCCAGATTACTTGGTGTCACTGCCAAGATACGTCCTTATGTTGTTCCCAGGATTTGCGGCTATAGCCAAACTGCTTCGCTCCCTCGTCTTGTGTGTTTTGATTGCTGCTCTTTGCGCGATTGTTCTTGCATGGAAATCTGGTGTTTTTTTCCGTGGTATTTGGATAGCCTGATAGGCAGGGGAGGAAAGAGTCGTGTTACCGAAACAAGTTTCATCTGAATCGATATATGTAAAAACTCGACCTGCTAAACCGCTGGTATCCATTGTTCTTCCAGCCTTTAACGAAGAAGCCACCTTGCAAACTACAATCTCTCGTATCTCTGATGTCATGCAGAATTTAGACCTAACCTACGAGATAATCGTTGTCAATGACGGTTCGTCCGACCAAACCAAAACAGTGCTTGAAGATTTGGTAAAACGCCATACTGAAGTCAAAGCGATTCATTTTTCACGTAATTTTGGACATCAGATAGCAGTAACGGCTGGAGTCGATCACGCCATTGGTGACGTAGTTGTTTTGATGGATGCTGATTTGCAAGATCCTCCTGAGTTAATTGAGCAATTTTTAGAGAAATGGCGAGAAGGATACGATGTTGTTTATGCTGTTCGTCAAAAAAGAGAAGGCGAAAGTTGGTTTAAAAAAATAAGTGCCCATCTTTTTTATCGCGTACTTCGTGCTATGACTGACATTGATATCCCTATGGATACAGGTGATTTTCGTCTGATGAGTCGAGAAGTCGCATTAACCCTCTCAGCCATCCGGGAACGCCACCGCTTTATTCGCGGCATGATTGCCTGGATGGGTTTTCGACAAATTGGCGTTCCTTATGAAAGACAAGAACGTTTTGCGGGAGAATCGAAGTATCCTTTGCGTAAGATGATCCGGTTTTCTATAGATGGTATTACTTCGTTTTCTTTCCGCCCTTTGCAGTTTGCAACACATGTCGGTGTGTTTGTCGCCTTTTGTGGTTTTCTCGGCATGCTCGCTGTCTTGTATGAAAAAATATTTACCCGCAATACGGTGCAAGGTTGGACATCACTGATGCTGGTGGTACTTTTTCTAGGTGGGATTCAGTTGATACTGCTTGGCGTGGTTGGAGAATATATTGGACGTATTTACGATGAAGTGCGTGGGCGTCCTATGTATATTGTGGAACAGAGAAGCAATCTCAATCATTCTGCACTTGAACAGGCCCAATCAATTAATAAAAATAGGGAATAAAGGAATAGGTTGATTATTCTAACATAGAGAACAGCGAATTTGCATAATTTTTGTCGATTTAGAGAAAATCATCTGATCTATTGTCTATAAAATTTGTTAAGATGTCGATGCATGCATCAGCGATTGTGAAATCGAGTTCAGAGTGTTGAGAGAGCGCTTTCTGCATGCGTGCGTAAAGTTAAATCCACCATCTTTACGCATCAATCATTATTGACAGGAGGGAAAGGAATGTCTGGTGTGGCGGTTGATACGAGAGAGCGCTGGACGAGCACAGACAGTTGGCTGTTTTGGTCATTCGGCCTCGGCATGCTACTGGAAAACTATATTTTTTCTCTCGCGCCAGTAGCTACTGGATGGGTAAAAGTACCTAAAGTGCTTGACCAACTCATGTTATCTTGGGCACCCATCTGGCTTATCATCGGAATTATCATTTTTGGTCCTATTGCCGATCGCTTTGGACGCAAGTCGACTTTTTATTTAACCATGGCTCTTTATGCGGTGGGCGGCATTATTTTGATTTTTGCTCATACGTATGTCTGGATTCTTATCGCTTTGGCTTTGCTTCTCCTTGCTTCCGGTGGTGAGATGAACACGATTATGGTGGCATCTCACGAAATGATGCCGCGTTTGCATCGGAGTAAGACGATGATGATGGAATTAAACTTTATTAATCTTGGTGCTTTCTTGCTGGGTATTTTGGCAGTCATTTCATCAGCATGGAATTCATCGGAGACGTTTCAAAAATCTACAGTGGGCGTCGCTTTAATCATTGTTTTATTTGTTCTCTTTCTGGCTCGGACTCGCACACCGGAATCTATTCGCTGGCTCATGCGTCAAGGTAGAAGAGAACAAGCAGAGGCTGAAGCCATACGTTATTATGGTGAAGAACAGGGACGGATTCGCCTTGAACCCGTTCAAAAGCGAATAGAGCAGCCCTCTGATTCCATGCTAAAAAAACGTGTTTCGCTCGGTTTGCGCTTTTATGTCACGCTGACCACAGCGTTTGCCGGATCGGCCGGATTCGGCTTAATGACCTATACGCTAGCTCCCAACTTTTTTCCCAAATTGACGTCCACCATTATTTTGATAGCTGGTGCGACCGGATTTTTTTCTGGATTCTTTGGTTTGTTTGGAGACCGTTGGAGTCGCAAGAAGCTTTTACTCACAGGATATCTCGGTACGTTTATCATTACGGTTCTCATTTATTTTACCCTTGGTGCTTGGAGTAAAAGTCTGGCCTTGTTCATTATCTTGCTTGTGATTTTGAATGTGTTTGTCAACATTGGCTATTTGACAGAAGACGCGCTGAAAGGCGAGGTTTGGCCGACCCATCGTCGGGGAACATACACGGCTATTGTCCGCTTTGTGTCCATTGGTCTCTACATCCCCACTATCTATATCTCTTATGCAATCAGCCTCAAAGGCAACATGGTCATGAATATTATCATTTGGGCTATTGGCTTGACAGGCGCGCTGCTTTGGGTAGCTCGCGGTATTGAGACGGGTAAAGGTGTTTCTATTGAAGAGGCTTCTTTAGAATAAAAATTTGCGTCTGATAGTTTATTTGTAAAAAGCTATCATTGAATATGCTTTGGGACAAGGGAAAGATTGCCCTTAGTTCTGAAGCATTTTTTTGTTGATACATGTTCACGATAAAAGATGTTCCAAACATAGGACGTTTATCTTCAGTTCGACAAAAATCACAAAACTTTTACGTCATCTTCACACAGTCTTTACAATTCCGTTTTACGATACAGATAGTCAGTCAGACCAAACATTCTGTTTGCACTCATATGAAGCGTATTTTTTGGCAATCTGGCTGATAACTAGGGGGAGGTGAAGGATTCTCGCGACGGGGTAAGCGCGGGAATCTATGAGCGAATGTCTCAGAACAACAGTTTGGTTGACGCGCTAAATGAAGCGCCGCTTGGCTTGTTTCACTTAAGAGCAGTCATTACAGCAGGGCTGGGATTTTTTACAGATGCTTACGATTTGTTTATCATTGGCGCCGCCCTTGTCCTGATTAAAAGTGAATGGCATTTAAACAGTAGCCAAGTGGGTCTTGTAGGAAGTGCTACTCTAATCGCCACATTTATTGGAGCGTTTGTCTTCGGAAGACTGGCAGATATATATGGTCGCAAGAAACTCTATGGGTTAGAAGCGGCAATTATGGGAATAGGAGCATTATTAAGCGCTTTTTCTCCAAATTTTATTTGGTTAGTTATTTTCCGTATCATTATGGGCATTGGCATAGGAGGAGATTATCCGGTCAGTGCGGTTATCATGTCGGAGTTCTCCAATACTAAAGACAGAGGAAAAACAGTCGGTCTGGTCTTTTCCATGCAAGCTTTGGGCACGATTGTTGGACCGATGGTTGCTATAACTTTAGTGGGTGCAGGAATTCAACATGATTTAGCTTGGAGAATTATGCTCGGTCTGGGAGCGATTCCGGCTTTAGCCGTTATTTATTTACGCCGTACACTTCCTGAATCACCAAGATTTGAAGCGCAGGTTAAAGGTCGTGAAGCGGAAGCAGCGAGTACCATGCGCAAATTCACCAATGGTACGGTGGATGCAAAATCGAACAGTTTAACAAAGAATGTGCAGCGTCTTACTTTCCGTCAATTTATAACCAATCCTCGTTTCCTCATCACGCTCATTGGTACGGCAGGGACATGGTTTGTATTTGACTATGCATACTATGGCAACACCATCTCCACGGGTGCCATTCTCAAACTTGTTTCTCCGCACATGTCCTTAATCCAAAATGAGGCCATCTCGCTCATGATTTTCTCAATTGCCGCAGTTCCTGGCTATGTGGTAGCCTTCCTAACTATGGATAAGATTGGTCACAAACGTCTGCAGCTCATTGGATTCTTTGTCATGGGACTGATGTTCCTCCTTATTGGGGTTATACCTGGAGTTACCAAAGATTTAATCCCATTTGTTTTGCTCTATGGGGTCAGCTACTTCTTTGCGGAATTTGGTCCGAATACAACAACTTTTGTCATGGCTGCAGAACTTTTCCCTGTTTCCCAGCGTACTACTGGACATGGTATATCAGCAGGTATTGCTAAAATTGGGGCGTTTATCGGTGTATTCATCTTCCCTGTTTTGAGCAGCCACCTAGGGCTTAACGGAACGCTTGATATCACATTTGGGTTTGCGCTGGCAGGTATTTTATTGACACTGCTCTTACCAGAACCGGCAAACAAGTCTATGGAAAGTCTCACAGATATGGGTCAACCATCATCCGTTGCCAAAACGGTCTCAACAGGAGCTTAAGTTCCGCGCTCCACTGCTCAATCTTGTCATTGTTCAAAAACGAAAATTGTCTTGGCATGAGTGGAGTGATTCGCTCGTGCTTTTTTTGTGCGCCCGGCATGGGCGTTGTCTCTACGGTGAGAGTCCGGAATGGTGAAGGTAGCAGTAGCCATTAGCTTAAGCCAAGGGTGTCCACCGTGAGGTGGAATCTGAAGGAAGGCGGCGGCAAACCTCCGACCCGAGGTTCACGAACTCCAATCGAGGCTAGCGACAGTTGGGTGAGTCTGCAAAACAAGACAAAGCCCTTGCTACCGAAGGCTGTCGAGAGTAAATGGAGCGGGTAGATGGAGGGAAAGACAACGTTCTTACCCGGGGAGGTCTGTCCGGCACGCCAGCGATGCTGGTAAGCGTTTCTGAAAGGAAACGTTGAACGGACAGAAGTCAGCAGAGGT
>NZ_FRAF01000024.1 GCF_900142255.1 Alicyclobacillus tolerans
ATGGGTTAGATTTTTAAATGAGTTAGCCATCTCTCTTCGGTAAGATTTTTACGTGAGTTGACACGGTCATTTCAAGGTTTGAAAAAATGACATACTTACCAAACGGTACAGATGGATAATTCAAAGGATCAAAGAACGAATAAAACTTGCATAAGCGCTGATACTTCGTTACACACAAGCATTAAAATATTTCAAGAAATCATACAAAGAGAAATCATTTTTCACTCCTAATAATTGTTAGAAAGCTTCATCTTTTTTACGCTTATCTCAGGTCGAACCACCTACTATCGACCACACTTTATCAAAGGAGAGAATGATACCATGAAACACAAAACACTCTGGACCATCGCTGGCGCTACATTAGGATTTCTTTCATTTGGAGGACCACTTTTGGCACACGCCATGCAACCTAATTACGCCACCAAACCGCCTTATTATGACGAAGTCACAAAGGTGACAAGTCAACCCAACTACGCTGGAAAGCCACCCTATTATGATGAAGTTATCATTCCACCCAAGGCAGGCTTTCATGAGCGAGTCAGCAGTGGCACCTTGATTTGAAAATTGAAATTTGTTTACTGAGAAACCTTACTCGTTTTTAAGCAGAAATTTTACAATTTTAGTGTTGCAATATTCGCCGTTGAGGTGGGCGGTGTGTAAAAGAGCCTATCTCCAGACCAGGGCACTCTGACCGCAATGCTTCCATCATACCAAGCATACCCAGCCATCCCCCCCCTGGTTCAGGAATGCGTTGCAAATAATAATCTGGATCGATGTTTAAGTTGCGCATTTGTACTAGTTTAACTTTTGTACGTCGCAAAAACTGAATCATCGCTTCCACTTCTTCTTCGCGGTCAGAGATGCCTGGAAATACCAAATAGTTAATAGACGTATAGACACCCTGTTCAGATGCATAACACAACGAAGTGGCAACATCATCCAAACTGTAATTACGCGGCAAATAATAGGCCTGATAATGTTCCGGAATTGCACTAATGATAGAAACTCGCATTAAGTCGAGGCCGGCATCGACAATTTTCTGTATTCCTCTTACGAAACCAGCATTTGTATTTATATTGATATATCCATTGTTTGTTTTTTGTCTTAGCTTGCGAATAGCATTTGCGATATCCATGAATCGCGTAGAAGGTTCACCTTCACAGCCCTGTCCAAAAGAAACAATTGCATCTGGATTTTTCTGAATATGAACAAGCATAACCTGAGCCATTTCTTCGGCTGTAGGGCGAAATTGTAAACGCGTTTGCGGAGCCGGAAAAGGAGAGTCATCCGGTTGCTCAGAAATACACCCTACACATGCGGCATTGCAAACCATGGAAGCAGGTACGGCTCCCTCAGATTTGGATAAAAATGTATTGCGCGCCGTCATACATCCATATTCGAGGGCACAGTGAGACAAATGCTGAAACAATCGATTTTCCGGATATTGTACAAGAGTATCTTCAACCAGTTGATGCAACTCTTTTTCATTTATAGTCGCAGGATTCCATTCAGTTGGATCATCTGTTGGATGGGCAGCTACATAGAACTGTCCATCCATCCACCCTACTGCTGTATAACCAAAAAGAGGGAGAGTAACTTGTTCATTTTTTCTTTTGCTATAGCCAGGTAGCAGTAACCGAGTATAACCTTGTGGCAAAAGTGCCCCTACCGCAAAGACATCGTTCGGTAGACGCAACATCTCGTCCGTCTTTGGATGACGTCCAACCGCATAAGTGCCGGGTAGCCAGGATAACTCCGCACCTTCCGGCAAGGGAATCCATTCTTCCGATTCAATTGTCGTTATCCAATCCGCTGTACGTCCAACAGCAAGAAACTCTGGATGCTCCATCACTTCTCCATGACTATTTGCATAGAGAAGCTTGGGTAATTTCGTAGACATGATTTTCTGTGCCTCACAGTTCTTAACCAATCTTGTTTCGCGTAAATGCGCAACTAATGTCAACTGTTTTCTGGTTATTCACAAAATAACCCACTTCTTCATTCCATCATTATAAACTCATATATTCATCCTACCCAAATGATTGATGAAAATACAGCATCCAAATCTTAAGAACTCACAGGTGCAACAGTAGAAGTGGCTGGCGTTGAATGGGAGGTTTGCCCACCAGATTGAGATTGCGGCTGTTCTTGGTCATTGTTCTTCACTGCAGGTGCTCTCTTTTCCCGTTGTAACGATAGGGAATCCAAAAAGTCATCATTCGTCTTATAATGCCTGAATTTACGCAAGAACATTTCTGTGAAATCTTGATTATCTCCCATAGACTTACGAATAGCCCATACTTTTTCAAGCTCAGTTTTCGGTATGAGCATTTCTTCACGACGAGTTCCGGAGCGACGAATGTCAAAGGCAGGAAACACACGTTTTTCTGCTAATTTCCTATCCAGATGGAGTTCCAAATTTCCTGTGCCTTTAAATTCTTCATAAATGACATCGTCCATACGCGATCCCGTTTCCACCAAAGCTGTGGCAAGAATAGTCAAACTTCCTCCTTCTTCCACATTTCGGGCTGCGCCAAAAAAACGTTTGGGTCGATGGAAGGCTGCTGGATCTATTCCACCAGATAATGTTCGACCACTGGGAGGTACGACAAGATTGTAAGCTCGTGCCAAGCGAGTAATACTGTCCAACAAAATGACAACATCCTGTTTATGCTCGACCAATCGAATAGCTCTTTCAAGAACCAATTCTGCTACTTTAATATGATTTTCCGGAACCTCGTCAAACGTAGATGCTACGACTTCACCTTTCACGGAACGCTGCATATCGGTAACTTCTTCAGGCCGTTCATCAATGAGCAAGACAAACAAATGTGCATTTGGATAATTTGTAGAGATGCTATGGGCAATTTCTTTAAGAAGCAGTGTTTTACCAGCTTTGGGAGGTGCAACAATTAGACCGCGTTGGCCGAATCCAACAGGAGCAAACAAGTCAATGACTCTCGTTGCAATATGGTCAGGAGTAGTTTCCAATTGTATCCGAGTTTTGGGGAAAAGGGGCGTCAGCGCAGCAAAATGAAGTCTTTCAGCAGCTTGTTCAGGACTGAAGCCATTGACAGCCTCCACGTGAAGTAATCCAAAATAACGTTCACTCTCTTTGGGGGCACGCACTTTACCTGAAACCAAATCTCCTGTGCGCAGGTCAAAACGCCGAATTTGTGACGCTGCTACGTATATGTCTTCTGATGAAGGCAAATAACCAATAGGCCTTAAGAAACCATAACCATCCTGCATTATTTCAAGAACGCCTTCAGCAAACATCAGTCCATCTTTTTCCGCTTGCGCTTTGAGAATCGCAAAAATCAATTCTCGTTTTTTCATATTTCCATAATAAGGAATTTGAAACTCCTTAGCAAACTTATACAGTTCAGTAAGTTTCTTTTCTTCCAGTTCTCTTATATCCAAGCCATTCCCTCACATTCTTTCAAGGGGGTAACCCCTTATCCATCCAATTATAGCTTGCTTCATTCATTCTTCCTTGCTTCAAATCTCATTTACTTTCACAATGGTTGAAAGCTTGGTTATCTGATGCTATTCTTACTTCCGCAAAGAAATGATTTCTTTATTCAATGATGAATGGTAGGGAAAATCGGCTTCCTGCTTAAATCGTGCACAGCATCAATAAACCTTACAGTGCCTGTACGCGCCCGCATGACAACCGAATGAGTACTTGCCCGATCTCGTGTTAAAAATCGTACACCCCGCAACAACTCACCATCCGTCACTCCGGAAGCGGCAAAAATCGCATCATCTCCACTGACTAAATCATCTAACATCAAAGTCTTCCGAACATCGTGGACACCCATTTTATGACAGCGTTCTTCCTGCTCTTTATTTTCCGGCATCAGACGTCCCATAAAATCTCCACCCAGACATTTCAGGGCCGCAGCAGCTAAAACACCTTCAGGTGCACCACCCATTCCAAGTAACATATCCACACCTGTACCTTCAAAAGCTGTATTGAGTGCAGCTGCTACGTCTCCATCCTGGATAAGCTTGATTCTTGCGCCTGCATCTCGCACTTCTTCTATCAATTTTTCGTGTCGAGGACGATCCATAATTACTACGACTACATCAGAAATATCTTTATTGGTTGCTTTTGCGACGGCGTTCAAATTCTCTTTGACCGAAGCATCCAAATGCACTTTTCCTCTAGCTCTGGGTCCAACTGCAATTTTGTCCATGTACATATCAGGAGCGTGTAAAAGAGTTCCTTTTGGAGCTACAGCAACCACAGCCATAGCGTTCCATTGTCCTTTAGCGACAATATTGGTACCTTCCAAAGGATCAACCGCTACATCTAATTCCGGCGGTGTGCCCGTACCCAGACGTTCACCAATGTAAAGCATAGGAGCTTCATCCATTTCGCCTTCACCAATTACAACTGTTCCATCCATCTGAATAGTATCAAACATGGCACGCATAGCATTGGTAGCTGCCGCATCTGCCTCATTTTTCCGACCGCGCCCCATCCATCGCGCGCATTCAAGCGCAGCCATTTCTGTAACCCGAACAATCTCCAGCGCGAGTTCTCTCTCCATAGAATTCATGCACCTCTTCATACGCACGACGCACTGTTTACGTTTCCAATGTTGGAAAGAAGCAATGGAAACAGCATACGCACCTTTAAAAAACAGCCGCAATGCCAAAATGTATTTTCATTGATTTTTGGAGCCATACATGGAAGGAAGGCAATCAGAAAAAGAAAATGACCCAGAGAGCAGAATATTGTAGAGGGAGCAGTTTCACCGTCACTGCATCACACGTACCTATAGTATAGTGACTTCCCCTGGGTCGTGTCAAAAGGAATATTCGAAAAGAAATCCATAAAATAAATTTCTTTTTAGTTTGATTTATATTTTCAAAATTTATTGTCGGCGAATTGTATATATTTATTCTTCCGCCATAATTTCCGGTCGACGATTGGGCACCCATACAGTAGCGATTAAACTCAATATGACAACCCACAGCATAATCAGATAGACCGAGTGCAACCCATACACCAGCGCGTGACGAAAGAAGTCTGCTATATGACTGGGAAGCCGCACTGCTGTAGCCGGATTGAGCAAAGCGTTCAGGGCGCTATTGGCATACTTTCCTCCGAGTGTCGGATGCAACTTTGTATATAATAGAATTTTTTGATTAAACCAGGAACCAAACACTGCAATGCCAACAGTCTGACCCAACGTTCGAACAAATTGATTTGAAGCTGTGGCTGATCCGCGCATGGACCAACCTACAGAAGACTGCACAACTACGGTATAAGCAGTGGTAGCAAATCCAAAACCAAACCCCATGATCAGCATAATCGCAATCAAAACCCATTGCGGAGTTGCCAGTGAAGCTGTTGCCAGCCAAATACCTCCTGCCAAAAGTGCCAGTACGCCAATGCCAGAAGTTTTTTTAGGACCAAGAGAGATAAGCAATCTTCCACCTAATGTCGCGCCAATGGGCCAGCCAATCGACATCGGTGTCAATGTCAAACCGGCGTTGGTTGCACTGTGACCAAGTAAGCCTTGTATCCAAAATGGCAGATAACTAGTCAACCCAATCAAGACAGCGCTAATAAAAAAACTAGCAATATTCGAGACTAGAATCGTGCGATGGCTAAACAGTTTGAGAGGAACCATGGGTTCACTGCTGCGCCATTCCAGGAATACAAAAAGCGCCAGCCATATCGCTGAAAAAATAAACAGACCCACAATGACCATTGACGACCAAGCAAAGGTTTGCCCCCCTGCCAATAATGAGTAAAGAAATGCCGTAATTGCCATACTGAAAACCACAGCACCAAGGAAATCAATCTTTCGCTTTTTACGTTCAAACGGTTCATGCAAAAACAAAATGAGCAGAACAATGGAAATGACGCCTATTGGAAGATTGATATAAAAAATCCATCGCCAACTCAAAACGTCGACAAAAAAACCTCCCACAAGCGGTCCCAGGACTCCAGCAATCCCCCATATTGCACTAAAAAGTCCTTGCATTTTGGCCCGCTGTTCGTATGGATAAAGATCTCCGACAATCGTGAGAGTGATAGGCAGTACCGCGCCTGCGCCTATGCCTTGGAACGCTCGAAAAATAATGAGTTGGGTCATGGTGTGCGAAGCACCAGAGAGCATAGACCCAACCATAAAGAGCAACGTGCCAATGGTAAACATCCATTTGCGGCCCCACAAATCAGACAGTTTACCCCAAATGGGTGTAGTCACTGCGGAAGTCAGTAGATAGACTGCAAATACCCAACTGATGAGACGAATACCGCCCAAATCACTGATAATAGTGGGCATAGCCGTACTTACCACTGTACTGTCCATCGCAGTCAAAAAAGTTGCAACCATCACGGCTGCCGTTACACTGGGACGATTGGTTGAAAGATGTTTGTCATTTTTCATAGCGTCAGTATACGGTTGATAATGCAAGAAAACAATGTTATTCTACCCATTTTTTCTTTTGTAATGATTTCCCATACATAGCAAATCAGAAAACATTCAGTCTTTCTCTCATTTAGAAAATAAAGCGAGCAGAGGACATACGACGAACAAGCTCTTCCATCACCGCATCCTCTGTTGCTTCATCTGCTGCTTCGTAAGTAACAGAAAATCTCACAAAGTGACCGTGATCGTCCCATGGAACTGTGGAAATAGAGTATTCCTTAATGAGAAATTCTGAAAAAGCAGCTGCATTTTCAAACGTTCTTCCGTCTTCTAACCCTTTTGGTGCCTGAACGTACAAGAAAAATGAACCTTTCGGCTTCTTGGCGGGAAATCCAAGTGACTGTAAAACTTTGACCAATTTATCATGTCGACGTGAGTATTTCGCCGCTGTAGCTTCTGTCCATTCTGGATGTTTCAACGCTTGAGCAGATGCTACCTGAATGGCGCGAAATTGTCCGGAATCCTGGTTATCTTTCACAGTAGCAAAAGCTTTGACAATTTGTTCGTTGCCGGCCACAAAACCGAGGCGCCAACCTGTCATGTTAAATGCTTTGGACATGGAGTGCACTTCTACGCCCACATCAATTGCACCCGGAACACTCAAGAATGAGAGCGGTTGTTGCCCGTCAAACGTAAGCGCACCGTAGGCATTGTCGTGCACGACCACCAATTCATTTTCACGCGCAAACGATACGACTCGTTCAAAAAATTCTCTGGACGCAACAGCTCCGGTAGGATTGTTTGGATAGTTTAAATAGAGCATTTTTGCTTTTTTTCTAACGTCGAGTGGCACACTTTCCAGATTGGGCAAAAAATCATTTTCCGGGCCAATCGGCATATTGTAACTTCCTCCGCCAAGCCATGTCGCAATTGTAGCCATGACTGGATAACCAGGAACTGTTTGCAGCACCACATCGCCAGGATTGATAAACGCCATAGGAAGCATTGCAAGCGCAGGCTTCGAACCGATACTGTGGTTGATTTGAGTGTGGGGATTCAATCCGGTCACACCGTACACACGTTGTAAATAGTCTGCAGCTGCCTCTTTATATTGTTCAATTCCGTTGTCAGCATAAAAGCGGTTCGCCGGATTTTGCGCCGCCTCATAAAGCGCCTGTATAATTTCACGATGCGCTGGTTCATCCGGTTCACCTACACCCATGTCAATCATCGCTCGCTCCGGATGCGCCTCCAGAGCTGCCGCCTTCGCTCTCTTGATGCGCTCAAACTTGTAAATCACCGTGTCTTTCCCAAAATTTTTGCCACCTATTCGATCTGCAAATAAATTTTGCAAGTAACTATCACTCACATTATCAACCTCCATCATATTTTACTGACTGTACTCCACTCTATCAAAAATCTTTCTATTTCTCCCTCTGTCAAAGGGTGATAAGCCATTTTTTGCAGTACTTCAAAAGAACAGAGAACAGCCTTAGCACCTGCCGCCACAGCATGGATAACGTGGCGTGGATGCCGAACACTGCTGGCCAATACGCGTGCATGAAGTTGTTGTTTCTGGAAAAGTTCTGTAATACTGCCTAACAAACGAACCCCGTCCATTCCTATATCCTCCATACGACCGAGCAATACAGAGACATAGGTCGCACCAGCTCGGGCAGCAAGCAACGCTTGTGCTTCACTGTAAACCAGCGTAACTTCTGTTTCCACACCCAGCTGGCAAAAACGCTCAACAGCTTTAAGTCCTTCTAACGACATAGGGAGCTTGACCAATAATTGTGGAATTTGTTCACTCAGCGGTAACATCTCTTCCAAAATACTTTCTGCATCCAGATGAGTGGTAGAAACAACCCATTTCCCAACGAATTGTCCAGACAACGATTGCCATAGGTCAGTCGCCCGCATACCCATTTGCTGAAGTTTGACAGGATTGAGCGAGAGCGCGGAAAGAACACCCCACGACGCGGCTGTCCTCACTTCCCACTCGTTGACTGAATCAAGCCAAAATTCCACGAATTCGCCCTCCTACCGCAGGCAATCAAGCTTTCACCGATGGTAAAAAATAGCCATCCATTCATCAGAGATTAACGCATGGCAATACCAAGTATTTGCCTCGCCTCGTCTGGCGTTGCCAAGGGACGCTCCAACTCCGCAGCAATGCGCGCCATACGCTCTACCAATTGTGCATTGCTCTCCGCCAACTCGCCTTTGCGATAATAAATGTTATCTTCAAAACCAACTCGTACATGTCCACCAAGAACTATGGCTAACGCCCCCAATGACAATTGATGGCGTCCCATACCTGCTACGCTCCAACTCGCTCCTGCCGGCAACAATTCAGTCAAGAACAGGAGGTTTTTGGCACTTGCAGGTAGAGCACCCGGTACACCCAGCACAAAATCAAAATGAAAAGGAGGCGTAACTAAGCCCGCTTTCGCTAGCTGCATAGCATTTTGAATCATTCCAGCATCAAAAATTTCAAATTCTGGGCGAACATTGTACATCTGCAATTCTTGAGCAAAACGAATCAGATCTGCTGGAGCATTCATAAACACTTGCTGCCCAAAATTAACCGTTCCACAGGTCAGTGTTGCCATTTCTGGCCGAAGTGAAACCGGCTGTAAACGTTCATCAGCTGTCATACCTACAGCGCCACCGGTAGAAACTTGAATAATCACATCAGTCTTGGCTCGAATCGCTTCTATGGCTTCAGCAAATTTCTCTCTGCTCTGCGTAGGCGTTCCGTCTTCATTGCGAACATGTAAATGCACAATACTCGCTCCAGCATCCCGACACGCGGCGGCCGCTGTGGCAATTTCCTCAGCAGTAATCGGTAAATGAGGTTGATCTTCCCGCGTAACTTCCGCTCCAACCATAGCTGCCGTTATGATTAATGGTTGCAACCAAAACCCTCCTACCATTCGACTTCAATCCATGGATAAAAAAACGCCCTCTCCTCTATGTTTTCTTCACATAAAGGAGAAAGAGCGTCGCTAGAATAGCGGGGTGATGCTGGTGTGACTACTTTACCCCGCATTGCCTTGGCGCCGCCATTATGAACGATTTCTTTGCTTGTCAAGCGGCACGACACAAGTTCCTGTAGCGTAAGTCACGATTTGCGGCGGTGAAAGCGGCCGCGCTGCCGACGGACAAAGTGAATCGATATTTGCTTCAATCACTTTTAGCGCCGTAAACTCCATCTTACGGGAGGTCTTGCCTATCTTTGTAATACGACCGCGCGCCTCAATATAATCACCCGCATAAACAGGCGCCCGAAACTCCACGCAATCGTATGCGACAAACAACCCTTCGTCCCCATCATGGCGTATTAAAAGTTCAGTAGCCACATCCCCAAAGAGCGCCAACATCCGTGCACCATCAACAAGTCGGCCCCCATAATGGGCATCGTGCTCGCCCATTCGCAAGCGAATGACACTTTCCCAGGTATTCTCTTCCAAGTGAGTCACCCCCGCAATTGGGCGTTTACTGCATGCCGCAATTCATCAATGTCAAACGGTTTGGTGAAATGTGACAATGCTCCCATTTCCATCGCTTCTTGAATCAAATCAAGTTCTCCGTAAGCTGTCATCATAATGACCTTTGTTTGTCGATCTCGTTTACGCAAGTTACGTAGGATTTCCAAGCCGTCCATTCCCGGTATTTTCATATCAAGAAGTACCAAGTCAGGATTCTCTTCCTCAACAATATCCAGTGCCGTAGTCCCATTGTGAGCCAAAAATGTCTGATATCCTTCTCGTTCCAAAACCTCTTGGAGCAATACGCGAATCCCAAATTGATCGTCCACTACCAATACTTTATGTGACAAAGAGGACCCTCTCCTCAGCGCTCCTCCCCGTACGCCAACGCTGCTCCTATAAAATCACGGAATAGCGGTTGGGCACGGTTGGGCCGCGATGTAAATTCTGGATGAAATTGAACTCCTACAAACCAACGATGACTCGGTATCTCGATAATTTCGACTAATCGTCCGTCCGGAGATGTTCCTGCCACGACCAGTCCCGCCTTTTCCAATATCTCGCGGTAGGCGTTGTTAAATTCGTAGCGATGACGATGCCGTTCACTGGCCCATTCTCCACCATACGCGCGGTAGGAATGCGTATCAGCGACCAATTTGCAAGGATAGGCGCCTAGGCGCATGGTTCCGCCCTTCTCCTCAACTTCTTTCTGCTCCGGAAGCAAATCAATGACAGGATAAGGTGTAGAGGGCTGAATTTCGCTGCTGTGCGCAGCTTCCAGTCCGGCTGCATGACGCGCAAACTCAATTACAGCTATCTGCATACCCAAGCATATCCCGAAATAAGGTATATTCCGTTCACGCGCAAATTGAGCTGCGACAATTTTTCCTTCGATACCGCGGTCGCCAAATCCTCCTGGTACCAATATACCGTCTACGTCACCCAGCAGTTGCTCAACATTCTCTTCCGTCACATCTTCAGATTGAACCCAGACCACCTGCACCTGGGCGTCATGAGCGTATCCACCATGCTGAAGTGCTGCCTGTACACTCGCATATGCGTCAGGCAAAGCTACATATTTTCCTACCACAGCAATTTTCACAAGTCGATGAAGATTAGAGATTTTTTCCACCATCTGTTGCCATTCACTCATGTCGGGTTCAGGAGCTTCAATCCCAAAGTGACGAAGAACAATGCTGTCAAGGCCCTCTTGCTGCATCAGTAAGGGAACTTCATAAAGATTTTCCGCATCGCGATTTTCAATGACCGATTCTTCATCCGTATCGCAGAATAGAGCGATTTTCTTTTTGACATCGAGTGACAACGGCACTTCTGTTCGGCAGACAATGACGTTTGGCGTGATGCCAATGGAACGCAGTTCTGCAACACTGTGCTGAGTTGGCTTCGTCTTCACTTCACTGGCCATTCGCAAATAGGGGATTAGCGTGACATGCAGGTATAGGGTATTTTGTCTTCCAACTTCTCTCTTCATTTCCCTAATCGCTTCTAGAAATGGGAGCGATTCAATATCCCCCACAGTTCCGCCAATTTCGGTGATAACAATATCCGTTCCCGGTGTAGCAGCTTTCATAATACGTTCTTTTATCTCATTCGTAACATGCGGAATCACTTGCACTGTGCCACCCAAGTAATCACCCCGACGCTCTTTGGTGATTACAGACCAGTAAATTTTTCCGCTTGTTACGTTATTGGCATGAGTCAAGTTGATATCAATAAATCGTTCATAATGTCCCAGGTCAAGATCGGTTTCTGCCCCATCTTCGGTGACAAATACTTCTCCATGTTGATAGGGAGACATGGTACCAGGGTCAACATTAATATAGGGGTCAAATTTTTGTATAGTTACGGACAAACCTCGATTTTTCAGCAATCTACCCAGCGATGCTGCTGTTATTCCTTTGCCCAGGCCAGAAACCACGCCGCCTGTAACAAAGATAAATTTCGTTTCCATGCTATATCCTCCCAAAGATTGTCCATCCTGTTTACACATGAGCACCTGACACCAAAAAGTGTGCGTCCTGGTTCTTTGCTCCACCAGAACGCACCTTGTTTGCCGCGCATTCTAACGAATATGCCTTTCGTTTAGGGCGATCTCGTTAGGCAACATGAAGAATCAGTCTTCCTCATCCTCTTCGTCTTCATCGTCTTCGAGAAGAGGTTCTTCTTCAAATGGCTCTTCTACTTCATCCTCAACTTCTTCTGTATCATCGAGATCATCATCCGGCAAAACTTCGTCCTCACCATCTTCTACGACAGTGTCAAACAAATCGCCATCTTCTTCAACTTCTTCAAGTACTTCTTCCTCATCTTCGTAAACATCTTCTTCGTCTTCATCGCTAAAGGCATCGCCGCTGCGACGAACAAATTTCTTGTTGCCGCTGCTACCGCCAACTTTATCCACAGGATACCAACGAATCAGACCCCAAATATTTTGGCCGATGCAAGTAAAGCGACCATCAATATTGATTTCTGTGTAAAGACGCGCAATGACCTCATTGACTTCTTCATCCGTCATACCGCGCAATTCTTGAATTTGACGCATGATTTCACGGAAATACAGAGGTTCCTTGCGCTCTTTGAGAATTTCGTATGCCAACTCCACGAGCGGCATTTGCTGGATTTCCTCTTTCCCCTTGCTCAGCAGCGTCGCCAACGCTCGTTCCCTCCTCAAGGGCAAAGGGCATAGCCGCGCCATTTAACCAGCGCGGGCTGCCCGTCTCCATCTACACTTCAAATGTGTGGATTATAACATAATCGCCAATAGGTTTACAGAGCCAATCTAGGAAAATGCTCTTGAATCATCTCTGCAGCTTGGTAAGGATCGCGAACATTAGATTGCAACAATTCTCTCCACTTTTGCGAAGAAAACACCTGATACTGTAAATAGTTGCGAAATTTGAGCTGTAACAAGCGTTCTACGTCCACTTCCAACCGTCGACAACGACGCTTTTCGCCAAAACCGCTAGAAGCTAAATGTTGGCGATGACCAACGAGCGTCTGCCAAAGCTCTTCGATTCCTTGCTCGGCAACCGCTTGAGTACGCAGTACAGGAGGCTGCCAATTTTCACGAAATTGCCTTTTCTCATGCAACATCCATTGAATTTCTCGAATCAAAGTGTCGCTTCCCGGCAAATCGTCTTTGTTGACCACAAAGATATCGGCAATTTCCATAATTCCTGCTTTAGCCGCCTGAATATGGTCACCCGTGCCAGGTGTCAAGACCAACACAACAGAATCAGCGCGAGTTAACACGTCCAATTCTGATTGACCTACTCCCACGGTCTCTAAAAAAATCACGTCACAGCCAAAGGCATCCAGAACATGAACCATATCGCCCGTAGCTGCAGACAGTCCACCTAAATCTCCGCGTGTGCCTACACTGCGAATAAATACACCTGAATCTTCGCTATGTCGGATCATACGAATACGATCGCCGAGCAACGCCCCGCCACTGAATGGACTAGACGGATCAACCGCCAACACACCGACTTTCAATGAACGTTGGCGCAAAAATCCTATCATAGCATCTACGAGTGTGCTTTTTCCTGCTCCCGGCGGACCTGTAAACCCAATAATATGAGCGCGTCCCGTCATGGGATAGAGACTTTCCAGCAACTGCCGACGATTTTCATCATCAGACTCGACCACAGTCAGTGCGCGAGCTGCTGCGCGGATGTCGCCCTGACAAAGTTTTTCCACGAGGGGATGCACGCTCATTCTCCTTTCTAAGGGTGACGATGGATAACAACATCTGTCAGTGCTGACTGTTTAAAACATGACGAGCAATAACCAATCGTTGAATTTCGTTTGTGCCTTCATAAATCTGAGTAATTTTAGCATCCCGCATCATGCGTTCTACTGGATATTCACGAATAAATCCATAACCACCAAAAATTTGCACAGCCTCTGTGGTCACTTCCATGGCTACATCGGAAGCAAACACTTTACTCATTGCAGACGCCTGTCCATAGGGCAACCCTTCTGATTCCAGCCATGCTGCTTGATAGGTTAGCAAACGCGCTGCTTCAATTTTGGTGGCCATATCTGCTAGCTTAAACTGAATCGCCTGCAAATTGGCAATTGGAGCGCCAAACTGCTCACGGGATTGCGCATAGTCGCGCGCTGCTTCAAACGCTCCTTGGGCAATGCCAACCGCTTGCGCAGCAATTCCGTTTCTCCCACCATCCAGTGTCATCATGGCGATTTTAAAGCCAAATCCTTCTTCACCAAGACGATTGGCCAGCGGGACGCGACAATCTTCAAAGATCAGCTCGACCGTTGTTGAACCGCGAATACCCATCTTCTTCTCATGTTTGCCAATGCGAAATCCAGGTGTCCCCTTTTCGACAATAAAGGCAGTCACACCACGTGTTTTTTGAGCGCGATCGGTCGAAGCAAAGACAACGTAAGTCTCCGCAGCGTCACCGTTTGTGATAAATACTTTGTTGCCATTCAAGATATAGCTATCCCCATCGCGAACCGCTGTAGTACGCATTCCACCAGCGTCCGATCCGCTCCCCGGTTCCGTCAGACCATACGCCCCGAGCTTTTCACCTAACGCCATAGGTTTCAAATATTTCTGTTTCTGCTCTTCTGTCCCAAACCGATATATCGGATAACCGGCCAATGATGTGTGTGCTGAAAGCACAACCCCTGCAGAGGCATCCACACGTGATAATTCTTCTACAGCAATCACGTAGCCGAGATAATCCATGCCTGCGCCGCCGTATTCTTCTGGCCAAGGAATTCCTGTAATCCCCAACTGAGCCATCTTATCAAAGATTGTTCGGTCAAAATACTCCTTCTCGTCCCGTTCTGCCACCCCTGGCTTAACCTCATTCTCAGCAAATTCACGAACTAACTGGCGAAGCTGTTCATGTTCCTTGTCCAAAGTAAATTTCATAAGTATCTTTCATCCTCTCTGTTATCTTGTGCAAACACATGTCGGGCAGAAGGCTTTAGAACCCGATGAAGAAACCTTTACGCGGGATTCTCTTGATTTAAATATGACGGGCTATGACAATGCGTTGAATTTGGTTCGTTCCTTCATAAATCTGTGTGACTTTGGCATCGCGCATCAGCCGCTCAACATGATAGTCCGCTATATATCCGTACCCTCCAAACAATTGGACTGCATCCGTCGTGATTTGCATGGCGGCGTCTGAAGCGAATACTTTTGCCATGGAGGCCTCTTTCGCACATGGCAAATTGCGCATTTTACGATTGGCCGCATTGTAAATCAGCCAATGCGATGCCTCAATTTTGGTCGCCATATCTGCCAACATAAACTGTACGGCTTGAAAGTCAAAAAGCGACTGGTTAAACTGCTTGCGACCGCGGACGTACTGATTCGCTGCATCAAACGCTGCCCGTGCTATGCCCTGAGCTTGGGCGGCAATCCCAATTCGACCTGTATCGAGCAAGCGCATGGCAATACTAAAGCCTGCGCCTTCTTCTCCCAGACGATTGGCGACAGGTACACGAGCATCCTCAAATAGCAATTCTACAGTAGAAGAGCCATGTAACCCCATTTTCCGCTCTTTGCGGCCTATGCGAAAACCCGGAGTATCTTTCTCTACCAAAAATGCTGTGATACCACGACTTCCTTTTTCTGGCCTGGTCACCGCAAAAACACAGTAGACATCCGCCTCGCCGCCATTGGTAATAAACATTTTGCTGCCATTCAGCACATACGAATCCCCATCACGCACGGCACGTGTACGAATGGAAGATGCGTCCGATCCGGCTCCAGGTTCCGTCAGGGCAAAGGCGCCAATCCATTCCCCCTGTGCCAATTTGGGAATATACTTTTGTTTTTGTTCTTCTGTGCCAAAGTATAGAATCGGAAATGTACCCACTGAAGTATGAACAGCGAGTATGACGCCAATAGCTGCACACGCGTAAGAAATCTCTTCAATAGCCAAAATATAAGAGACAAAATCAGCGCCTACCCCACCCCATTCTTCTGGAATAGGCAGACCCATCATTCCGAGATTGCCCATCTGTCGTATGATTTCTCTTGGAAATTCGTCTTTTTCGTCAATCTCGGCCGCTTTGGGCAGAATGACCTCTCGGGCAAAATCGCGCACCATTTTACGAATTTCTTGTTGTTCAGATGTGAATTCGAAATTCATGACCCATCGACACCTTTATCCAGGTTTCTTCGTATCTTCCCGAATTTCATGATTTATTTTAAAGATGCATAACTAATTTATTCTCCACGAAATTCCGGTTTACGGCGTTCGAGAAAAGCCTGCATACCCTCTTTGCGATCATTTGTTGAGAAAGCAAGAGCAAAAAAGGCTGCTTCCTGAGCGGTACCTCGTTCGAGATCGGTCTCTGCCCCTTCATAAACCGCTCTCTTGATAAAATGGAGAGCTTTAGCAGGCAACTTGGCAAACTTGTTGGCAAGCTTAATGCCCTCTTCCATCAATTCTTCTTCTTTGACCACAGCCGTAACGAGTCCATAAGCCAATGCCGTTTGAGCATCAATTGGTTCACCGGTCAAAAGCATATGCAAGGCTCGTCCCTGACCTATGATTCGTGGTAACCGTTGACTTCCACCAAATCCAGGCAATACACCAATACTCACTTCCGGCTGCCCCAATTTAGCACCTTCTGCCGCAATACGAATATCGCAAGCCAGGGCCACCTCCAGTCCACCACCTAAAGCGTAACCTTGAATGAGCGCAATGGTAGGTTGAGGAAGTGCCTCAAGTTTGGCAAACACCTTTTGACCAAGACGTGAAAATTCAGCAGCTTGGAGGCTATCTATATCAACCATCTCGGCAATATCTGCGCCAGCCGCAAAAGCTCTGCCTTCTCCACAAAGAATGACGGAACGCACATCTTTTTGTTTCTCCAGTTGAGTTAAATGAGCGTCCAATTGACGGATAACTTCTTGATTGAGAGCATTCAACTGCTTCGGACGCTGCAAGATTAATTTTGCTGTCGTACCTTCAACCACAAGCTTTACGTACTCTTCAGACATTCACATTTCCCTCACTTGTCAATTGTATATTTTCAGTGCTTACAAGAGCTTTAATTGTTATACACGTAAAAACCACGACCTGATTTTTTCCCAAGCCACCCTGCTTTCACATACTTGCGCAACAAGGGACAAGGGCGATATTTGGAATCACGAAAACCTTCATAGAGCACTTCCATAATTGCCAAACACGTGTCAAGTCCTATAAAATCAGCTAAGGTAAGCGGTCCCATCGGATGATTCATGCCAAGTTTCATCACTTCGTCTATCGCTTCCGGTGTAGCCACTCCTTCATAGACACAGTAAATCGCTTCGTTAATCATAGGCAATAGAACACGGTTGGAGACAAAACCCGGGAAATCGTTGACCTCCACTGCCGTTTTACCCATTTTCTCTGCCAATTCATGCACTGCTGTATAAACCGCATCACTCGTGGCTAAACCGCGAATAACTTCCACCAATTTCATCACAGGTACTGGATTCATAAAATGCATACCAATGACTTGTTCAGGACGACGAGTGACAGCAGCAATCTCTGTTATTGGCAAAGAGGATGTATTGGAAGCTAAGATAGCGTCACCCTTCATCAACTCATCCAATTTGCGAAATATCCCCAATTTGATATCCATATTTTCTGTGGCTGCTTCAATCGCTATATCTGCGTCAGAACCTGCATCAAGCTGGCAACTCGTTTCAATCCGTCCCAACACAGCAGCCATTTCTTCCTGTCCCATGCGCCCTTTATCTACTGCGCGTTGCAAATTCTTACGTATGACAGCCAAACCACGTTGGATAAATTCGTCTTGAATATCATTCAAAACAACTTGAAGTCCCGCCTCTGCAGCTACCTGTGCAATACCACTCCCCATTTGACCTGCACCTATAACCATCACTTTACGTATCTCTGCCATTAGTCGATAACACTCCCCATTGTCTCAAATGATGAACTTGAACTTTCTTACATCTTCTTTGTAACTCAGGCAAGCTTAATTTCGCGGCACTTCCACCAATACTGCATCCCCCTGTGCCGCCCCACTGCAAATTGCCGCTATGCCGAGACCACCGCCACGACGACGCAGCTCATAGATTAAAGTCATCAATATACGCGCTCCACTTGCTCCAATAGGATGTCCAAAAGCGATGGCTCCGCCATTCACATTGACTTTTTCAGTATCCCAAGCCAGTTTGTTGCCCGTAGCTAAAGCAACCGCAGCAAACGCTTCGTTGACCTCAAATAAATCAATGTCTTTTAGGCGATAACCCGTTTTATCCAAAAGTCGAGATATCGCGAGCGCTGGAGTCAGGGCAATATATTTTGCTTCAAGTGCTGCTTCTGCATATCCATGGATGAACGCCAGAGGTTTATGACCTAGTAACGCGGCTCGTTCTTCAGACATGAGCACAAGCGCTCCCGCTCCATCGTTCACTCCCGGTGCGTTTCCTGCCGTGATCGAACCATTTTCCTGAAACACCGGGGGTAAAGCTGCCAGTTTTTCAAGCGACGTATCACTTCGCGGACATTCGTCAGCCTCCACCAGCAAGTCTCCTTTGCGTGTGGGCACTGATACGGGAACTATCTCATCCCGCAACCTTCCTTCTCTTGCTGCGGCTATTGCTTTCTCGTGGCTCAACAGGGCAAACCGATCTTGTTCTTCACGTGTAATACCCAGCTCTGCCGCCACATCACTGCCATGAACCGCCATATGAACTTGATGAAAAGCGCATGTTAATCCATCATGAACCATCAAATCGACAAGAGGTACATCGCCCATTTTATTGCCGCCTCGCGCCGCAGGTAACGCGTAGGGAGCATTGGACATACTCTCCATTCCTCCCGCCACAGCTACCTCAATATCACCCGCGCGAATCAGCGCGTCTGCTAACGTGACTGCTCGCAAACCGGACGCACAAACTTTATTAATGGTTAAGCTTGGCACTTCCCACGGCAATCCAGCCAGTCTCGCAGCCTGTCGAGCAGGAATTTGTCCAGCACCGCCCTGTAGTACCATTCCCATAATAACCGAATCCACCTGACCGGCCGGTAGATTCGCTCTTTCAAGTGCGGAGCGAATGGCTATACCACCTAACTCAACCGCTTTCATATTGGACAAAGCACCTTGAAATTTGCCAAACGGTGTGCGTGCCGCGCTGACAATCACCGATTTTCTCATCTCGTCCGCCTCCTGTTAGACTGATGATGGTTTTCAGCAAGCAAAATTCCCGCTCTTTTCACTTTCTGTCATTATGATAGCCGAGATAGCGACAAGAACCAAAGGGAAAGCCTGGTCATTTTCAAATGGACACAACATGATTTGCAAACTTCTGCAGACAATCGGGAAGCTGCCCAAGAATCGTTGGACAGCTCCGATAGTTGCTTATTCATTTCAAAATTCCCATGAAAATATACTCCATGCGTAACAGAGAAGCTGAGAGTTTTGGATAAACCCACTTTTATGCCCCTCATCCCTTATTCCTCAAGCAATGGACTGTGCGAGCAGTTCGATGACATCAAACGTTTCCAATCTTTCCTCTGCCCCATTCGCTTTTGTACCATCAATCAGCATGGTCATGCAATATGGACAGGCTGTGCCAACCACTTCAGCCCCAGTATCCAGAGCCTGTTTAGCCCGCATTACATTGATACGGGAAGCACCGCCCTCTTCTTTAAACATACCACCGCCGCCAGCGCCACAGCACATGCTCTTGTTCCGACTACGCTCCATTTCTACAAGCTCCAGCCCCGGAATAGCTTCCAGGATAAAACGAGGCGCATCATAGATGTCATTATATCGACCCAAATAGCAGGAATCATGATAGGTAATTCTCTTTTCGATCCGGTGGGTTGGCTTCAGTTTTCCTTCTTGAATCAATTTTGCCGCAAATTGCGTACTATGATAGACTTCCGCCTCAAACCCAAAATCAGGGTATTCGTTTTTGAAAGTATTAAACGCATGCGGATCGGTCGTAATAATTTTTTTCACGCCGTATGTTTGGAAAATTTCAATGTTGCGCTGCACAAACTCCTGATATAAAAACTCGTTGCCTAAACGGCGTGCAGAATCGCCATCACTTTCTTCTTCTGTACCGAGAATCGCAAAATCGACGCCTGCCGCCAGAAGAATACGCGCAAACGCTTGGGCAATTTTCTGATTGCGCTGATCATAAGAAGCGGCTGTACCGACAAAAAACAGATACTCGGCCTTCCCTTCCACTTCCTCCATGGTTTTGACAGGCAAGTCTCCGACCCAAGCCGCACGTTCACGTTTACTAATACCCCATTCATTGGACTGTCTCTCCAAATTACTAAAAACCTTGGTAACTTCCGGCGATGTTTTTCCTTCTGTCAACACCAAATACCTACGCAGATCGATAATGTCTTGAACATGTTCGTTCGCTACCGGACAGGCTTCTTCACAAGCACGGCAAGTTGTGCAAGCCCAAACTTCCTCGTCAGTAAATACTCCTTCAAAAACCGGATGTGTACTGAGAGTTTCTGCTCCAGCCGCTTTTTGTTGCAATAACTGAGGACCTTCAGCAACAATAGCCTCTTTCATCTTCAAAATCAGATGCTTAGGAGAGAGCGGTTTTCCTGACAAGGTTGCTGGACAATTGATGTGACAACGCCCACACTCCGTACAGGCATAGCCGTCTAATAACTGTTTCCAGGTAAATTGCTGTATTTGTCCTACACCAAATTCCTCAATAGACTCGTCTTCCAAATCGAGCTTGCGAAGCTTGCCAGCAGGCTCGTACTTCTTGAAGTACCAGTTAAAGAGTGCGCCAATCATATGCATATGTTTCGAACGAGGAATAAAATAGAGAAATGTGGAGATTGCAAGAATATGCAGCCAAAAACAAATTTCGCTAATTGCCAGCAACCCACTCTTTGAAAGAGGCGCCAACCAACGCGCGATCAGCGAAACACCCGGCGAATACCATCCACCGTAACTTCCCGCCAAGGCCATATCCGCACCTGTGGCAATAAAGTAAGTGACAACAATTGTCCCAATCAAAAAGAGAATAAAGCCGCCTTCGAAAGTCTGCTCCACGCGCATGGGACGCAACACATAGCGGCGAATAGCCGCCACAATGATGGCCACCAGCACAAACCAAGAGAACATCTCCTCAATAAACAGATAGACAGGAGAAGTTGCCCAAGGCAGATGAAAACGAAGGATGTGATAAACAATAAAATCGAGATCGCCAAATACTAGAAATAGAAAGCCCCAAAAGATAAAAAAATGTCCTAACCCGGACGGTTCGGCTAAAACCTTCCGTTGTCCCAACACATTGACTACGAAGCTTTTCAATCTTTGCCCCGGTTTGTCAAAACGTGTGGGGTCAGGCGCTGCCAATTTCAAATACAAGTAACGTTGTCTGACAGCTGTGCCAAACAGGTAAAGCGCTGTCCCAAAAACGAGGACAAACACAATTCCCTGAATGATATACCACATAGGCGCCCCTCCTCCGTGCGTTCATGACTAGTATAAACGTGCGCGGTCACATTTTGTATAGCAGCCGGCACGAACATCGCTAGCACATATTATACCTACCGACTGGTTGGTATGTATAGCGCATTCTCTGATTTTTTGCCGATCCGGTTACAAAAAGAATTTCGTCTTAACAGAAAGTCCAAGGTTTGTCATGTTCTGCTCCATTCACTCATAAGAATTGGACAATTGAATCCGGTGATGGAGCTCACCGTGAACTGCCGGAATGAACTGGCTAATGGCCCCTACTGTTCTCTTTTCGTTGACAGACAGTAGGGGTACTTTTTTGGTTTTGAGGTGAATCATGTCTTCCACATTGCAGCTGTTTTTGGTCTCGCTCATCACAAGTATAGACAACGCCTTATTGGCTGGAATTCTATTACCTACCGGATTTATGCCGCAAGAACGGCGCAACGCTCTGATTCAAACTGGAATTTTACTTAGTTTATGGCAAATTGCAATGGTCAGCAGTATTGATTATTTGCTACAGGCGGTTGTATTCCGCTTTTTGGCGATTCTCTTGTTGAGTTGGATGAGCATCCAGACCTTGAGCCGCATTTCTGCCCGCCGACCATGGTATAGCATTCCTACAACGCTAAAAATCTTCAGTTTTACGGCAATCGGAAATCTGGATAATATCTTATGGCTTGGCATGATGACAAAAGGAAATCGCATAGGATTGCTTTTTACAACCGCTATCACATTACCTATCTTTTTTCTGGTTGCCTATTTCCTTTCTCAACAGGCGGAAAAACAGCAGTGGATACTCCCTCTGGGTGCTGGCATGATGGCCTGGGCAGCTGCAGCGCTATGCATGGAAACACCCGTTATCCATGCATGGATTTTGTCACTTGATGATGCCCCGCAAACAACCTTGCAAAGCCTGATGACGGCAGCCATTTTATCTATTGGATTGGGATTGCGCTTCTTTTTTCAAAAACGACAGAACGCCCCATAACCTGGATGGTTCAAAATAGATGGTAGATGCCTAATCCCAAATAGAGCGAGGAAACGGCAATGGAAATCGCTATTCTCATCCACCTGTTGAAAAATATTGTGGAATGTTCAGAATGAGTTGCTGATGGTTTTCTGCTCGATTGGAACATCCTAGAGCCCGAGACTAAAAATAACGCTAATAAAAAGCCTGCTATCACAGCCCAACTGATAAACTCATGCAAAAATCCAAGACTGAGCCCAATGGATAGATTTTCGAGTGAAAAGGCAAGTGCCAGCATCATTTTTTCATGAATCAGAACGGATACCTTTTCATCATGGATGTCTTGTATGAAATTGCGATCAATCTCTATTAAAATCCACAAACCCATGCTTATGAGTATGACTGAACCCAGCCAAGTAAAATGGAAAAAATTTTCTTCTGTAATGATTTTTTCAGCCGTCGATCCTCCCAAAAGGCAAAACCATAGCGAAATCACGGCTAACTTGTTTCGCCATCCCAACCATCTAGATTTTTGAGGATGACCTGCCACAAAATCCTCTTGCTCCAGCGTGGTTAAACCAGCACCCAAAAAACCTACAGAGGCACTCACACCTACCATTCCGAGCAACATGTGCAGACACCTTCCTATGTCTCCACAGCGTATGTTCAAGACATACTGAGTCGAAATAGACAAGGGTCCACGGCACTTGCCTGAAATTGTTGGGAGGGCAGGATTTAGGAAAGTAAATAGAGATGATAATCAACGTTCGTCAGGATACGAAAAACATTTATCGTCGTTAAAGTGGAAAATAACAGCGCCCCTGCCATCAATCCAAAGACCGCGTCAGGATAACCAAACCAGCGACTGAACAGAAAACCGATTAGCGCGTCTAAAGCAATGGACCATAGCAAGGGACGAATCACACCGTCAGGCCGAGATAGAGAAAACATTAAAATTGCATTCATTAAAGCGATTGACAGCAAGGTATAGCCAATCAGCGCAAAGAGAAATACTTTTATGGTATAGCCTGTAAAGATGGGCTCATGCAATGAATGCACAATATATTCAGCCAACACAAAGCGAAAGACTACATAATCTGTACACGCGCTTATCAGCGAAACTCCGAGCATGAGCAACAGACTGCGCAAATATTTGCGCCTGATGATGTTGCTCAATTCCTCAGCCATCGAAAGAGTGTATTGTTGTTGACTTTCAATTGCCTCGACAATTAAACGATAGACACTTACTTCCATCAATCCCATCGGAACAACAAGCATAATGAGCGCAAAGTCAAGAGCTACTTCGTAATCTCCCCGAAACCAAATTGCCAGCGGAAGCAGCGATTGCCCCGTTGCTGTCCAAGCCATTAATCTATCCATAAATAGCAGTAAATAATATAAAAATCCATAGAGAAAATAAGGTGCTACAGAATAGACTGTCACCGTCGTCTTCGGTAGAGAAGGATTAATCCCCCGCTCCCCGCGAGCAACGGCACGACGAAAAAAATAGGTGACAAGTAGAGCCCCTATTATCGAAATAGCTACAATGGCCAATAACTGGGAAATTAATATATTTAGACGAAAATAATGAAACCCAATATAGACAAACCCTATCCCTAATATCAACAGGCCGGAAAAAACCAGTTCTTGTTGAAGTAGATACAGGGAGGTTACAGCCATCCAAATAGCGTTTAAAGCCATGTAAAAGGAAATTGTAATGACAAACATGTGCCACGGAAGTATGGGAAACAGTACATTGAACAGGGCTAAAGCAACACTGACTGCTAACGAAAAAAACAGGCTAGCTCGAACAATACGCAGCGATATGATGCCTGCCATTCGATAGTAACCCTGAAGAAGATAGAAAAAGCCCCGACGAGAAATTGTCTGCATAAAGCCGCCTGCTGTCAAGAAACTCAGTACCGTGCCTATTGCAATAGCGGTTGCCGTCTTGACAGACGCTTGTTCATAAGACCACAGAGAAAAGCGAAAAAATAGCATGGAAGCAATGCCAATCAACATAGGCAAGGCAAAAAAAGTTCCTCGTATAAAACGCTTGATAACGCTTATCCAGCGTTTCACATAAGACGTCTGCTGGCGATAGCTGTTAGCTGCAGTGGCAATATTGCGATGCGTCATGGGCCAGAGAATACGGGCAAGCTGAAAAACATCATGTAAGCCCAGTTCTTGCTCAACCCTTTTATCTGTCCATCCAAAAGACTCTAATATGGCTGCAATTTCCCATTCATTTTCTGGTTGAATGTGCCGTTCCAGTACTTCCAACAGCAATTTTTCATATAAATCGAACGAAGGATTGATCTTATCTGGAGGAAAGCTCATGTCTTATCCAGCTCATCAATAACCATATTTAAAATCAATTCCACCAGTTTCCCTTCCCGATCCGCTTCTTCGACTATCTCTTTGGTAATCGTTTCACCTCGAGCAATGATACGTTTCCCAAAACGTGTAAACAGATCACTCCCCGCCTTTTTACCGACGATATAACGCATTTTCAGATTTTCATGCTGTTCTACTACTTCACTCGGCAGAAACGTAGTTTTGGGCATGGAAGCAGGCAGGGAAAACTTTTCTTCTTGTGTTTTTTCGACGGTGTTTGCCGAAGCAGAAGATACTGTCGTGGAAGTTTGAAGGCTAGAGTCAAATGCCTCTTTGACTGGCTGCAACGTAACCCTCATTTCCTGAATCTGTTGTTCCTTCGGCATCTCCATTGAAAAGGGATATGCAAATGTGATATGCGGCCTACGTTCACTCTCTTCTGTCCAAAATTTGAGATAGGATTCAATTTCTGACCATAAACTCTCCATAATATTCTCTCGCTTTCACAGTACGATTCCAGCTGTCTTTTTAACCTGCGAAATCCATGATGTATTGAATCATCTCAAATTTACGCAAATACTCTTTCGCTTTCTCCTCTTGCCCAACGGAAGAATATAATTCAACTAAATCCAACAAAAATATAGGTGCCGCTAATTGATTCGGATCTTCTTTCAGCGCTTGCTCCAACAGTTTGATAGCTTGCGGATACATTTTCAAATCGCGCAGTGCATAAGCACGTTCTGCCGCCTGAAGCTGGCGCCGGCGATGAAGTCGCTCCTCTATTCGCTGAGACTCCATCAACGCTCGTTGTGCTTGAACTGTATCACCCAGGCTCATATATAAAAGTGAGATTTCTGTCCAAAGTATGGAAATGATCGACGGATGGCGAGTCAGTTGAATGGCCTTCTCAAAATGCTCAATGGCCAATTGTATATGTCCAATATCTTTTAACGCATAACCACGTTCTGCCAACAGTTGTTCAGTTCTAATCCTACCCTCATCATATTGATTTTCAGGTTCAATGAATGGTTCAATTGACGGAACATTTTCTCTCCATTCCGCAGTCTGAGTTTCCGCAACTTGGCGTACTAGAGCCAGCTTGATATAGGATTTCAAATATTGTTCTAGATTTTTTTCCAGTGTAAACATGCTCATGGCTCGCTGCCTTGCCTCATTCGCCATCTCGCTAGCCAATTGAGGCTGCTCCAGCAAACGAATGATACCTTCCGCCAGTCCCTGCACATCTCCGGGTGTAACCAATATACCGTGATCGCCCAAAGCCTCAGAGATACCGCCAACATCTGTAGAGACTATCGGCTTGCCTGCAAACATGGCTTCCACAATGGAATAGGGAAACGCCTCGGAAACACTGGTTTGTACGACAATGTCACCGCTTTCGTAAGCTTTGACTATATCCGAGGTATGACCAAGAAAATGGACTGTTTCCTGCAGACCCAGTTTCTCATTCAACGCCAAGCATTCATCGTAGTACTCAGGCACACTGATGGAACCATAAATCAAAAATTGCACATTTGGAATGTGTTGTTTGACTATAAGCGCAGCCCTTTGCAAAGACTGCAAATCTTTAATAGGATCCACGCGCGCAACCGTAATTACCGTTGGACTATCATGCGCTACATCCTGCATATTGGAAAACAGAGTATGGTCGACACCGTTGTAAATGACTTGAATCCGTTCGTGTCTATCTGTCAAACGCTTTTCCCAGCGCATGTTGTAAGCACAAACTGGTGAAATTTGATCCGCGAATTCATAACATAAATCGGTCACTGATTGAATCATGCGGATTAAAAAAGTATTCAGAAACGATGGATACCCACGCTTGGAGAGGGACAGATATTGTTCACGCAAATATATTCCATGTTCTGTAAGCAGAAAGGGTGTTCCATATTTTAATTTTGAAACCACGCAAGGTAAGCCACAAAAAGAAGCAGCAGAAGCGTGGGTAATTGTGGTTTTGGGAACTGGCGTGTTGATGATATTGAAAAAGCGATAAATCCATCCCAAACTTTGCAAGGTACAATAAATATCCGGTTCGGCACGAAAAAATTGAGCTTCTTTTTCCAACTCCAGCAAATAACTCCGATAAGCACGCCAAGTCAATTCTGATTTAAAACAAACTTTGTAATCGTACTGCACAAAAAAATCGTACAATGCGACAATCGTTTCAGCAAAAACATAGCTGTTTTTTTCTTCGGTAAGCAATTCGCCGACTAAATCCAAAAATAGCGGAATAAACATCTGCTGTATGACTTCATCGGTTGTTCTTTGCTTAGCCAGATAAGTAGAACTAAAGGGAGTATCCAGATGTTCACTCGGTTCTTCTGTTCCCCAAAGCGGCACACGAATCAATTCATTCCGTTCACCAATATCAAATTTTTGAGTCACAAACGGGTCCATGACAATACTGAACACTTTATAATCAACTGCTGTGAGACGTTTCATCAGAATGTCGCACCACTGGCTAACCCCACCCTGACTGAATGGATAAGTACCCTCTGTAACTAACAAAACTGAGATTTTATCCTCCATCAGGGGGAGCCTCCTTCCTATTCCACCTAGCTTACACAGGAAACTGCAGCGTGATCGCCAAGACCGACATTTAATGGACGAATTCTTTATTGCGATAGAGAAATTCTGTACGCACAAAACAAGTTTTGCATTCCCGTCCATGCGCTTTACAAAGATGATTGCCAACTTCCCAGCAACGCGGTGCTGCAGACTGGTAGACCGGACAAGCCTGACAGATATGCTTGGGCGTACAACACAACTCATAGCAGGGAGCTAGCGTGCGATTGTTTACTTCCGGCATTTGCGCACGCTCTTTCCACCAGTCTACAAACGCGTTGACCACACGGCCATCCAACTGTGTCCCTGCTGCTTGTTGTAAAGTTTCTAGCGCTTTTTCAAAAGAAAGGGGAGTTCTCCATGCTCTTCCATTAATTTTGGCGAGAAAGACTTGTATAACATGAATAATTCTTGCCCCTAGCGGGATGTCCTCCCCTTTTAATCCTTCCGGAAAGCCTAACCCATCTATACGTTCATGATGATAGAGTACGTATTGAGCAGCGCGCTCATTTCCAGAAGCAATCAGAATCATGGAAGCTCCTATTTGAACATGCAATTTAATGGACTCATATTCCGCATCATTAAAGACACCTTCTTTACTGAGCAGCTCCATATTGAGTCCGATCACGCCAATATTGCTCAAATGTGCCGCTAGCGCTAAATCCCGCAGTTCTTCTTCTGTCATACCCATTCGCTTTCCGACGACCAACGAATAGCGCGCCATCATTTCAGAATAACCCACCGTGTAAGGATTAAAGTCATCTACCATATTGGAAAGATTCCACAGCATATAGGAATAAGAACGCCCCAGTCTACGATGAAGAGAAGAAAAACTAGAAATTTGTACCATTTGATCGACAAGTAACTGAATTTGGCTCTCATTAGGGCGCAGGGCATTTTTGTTGTCCAGATCTGCCCCAAAACAAATGAGCAAGATACCCTGCTGAGGAATCTGCACGATCAACACGGCACCTACATCGCTAACTGTAAGATACCCCGGTAATTGATAAAATTCTTGTGATTGGCGTCCTATGAAGCAATAAGGGCGGCCTTCTATCCATGTCTTCAGCATATCCTGAAGTTCCTGGTCCTGCTTGAGTCTTGATCTCAAGCCCCGCAAAGCCCCTACAGCGATTACCGCTTGCTCTTCATTCTCTGCAGCGCGAAAAAATGCGCCACCGCAATAGCCTGAAAATCCTGTAAAAGATTGCACAATAAGTTCCAAAGCGGACGATTCGTCCGTTGAAAGTCTGGCCACCTTTTTAACAGCATCTTCCCCCAAACTCGCAATTTCCTGTTGGAGACGGGCTGTTTCCAAAGCGACTACATCTTCGATTAACTTACTATATTGATGAAGAAATTTTCGCATCTCCATTCGGATTGGCTTAGCCACTCGATATACTGGACCAATGCGAAAAAGAACCAATTTCCCCTCCGTCTGCATAGAGAGCAAGGGAACTTCACCTTCATATATAACCTGAACTGATGCACGGGTGGCATCCGCTTCCAAAACCATAGGCGGCAAATACTTTTCTCGACTGTCGACAGCCAAGCCGCTATAGGATGGACCTGTATTAGAAAACTTGTCAAATGGGTGCAATGTTGCTTTGAGTATATATCGTTGGCTCCGCTTGTCGAGAACATATGCTGCATAATTAGGCGCTTCATGCATACTGGAAAGAATCCGTAACACGGCAGCCAGATTTTCTTCTATTCTCGCCGTTGGACGAATTTCTTGTGCCATTCGTTCCATACGATTCATTTCTGTTTCGTAATGTTTTCGCCAGCGGACCTGCCTAAAGAGCAAACTGCCCAGGATGACAATGATTATAAAAACAATTAGAAGAATGAACCAAAATAATGTCATAGTAAGATGCGAAAAATCCATGTTCAATCTCACTGCACACCTTCTTCAGTTGCCGCTGTCTCGGGCCTTAACTCCCATCCCTGATGCCGTAAAGCTGTTAATTCATTTTCCAGGATGGCAAGCGTCTGACTCATGGTACGCACTTTTTGGTCAAGTACAGTAAGTTGAATGGACTGATAAATCATGATGGACAGCATGCCTAAAATAGCCATTAGATACAATAAGGAGGGCGGATAAGTGACACCAAGAAGGTATGCTACTTGATTGAGGACCGTTGGAAAAATAGAAATGAGCATAATCAACACGAAAATAAACAACCACAAAATGCTAAAACGCTCTGTTAATTTTCGTTTTATGAGCAAATAACCGTTCGTCAAGGCAAAAATGAATCCTAGACAGAACACCGTAAGCCGCAGTACATCATTCACCCCATACACCACCTACCGTGTACAGCTTGCAAAAATATATCTTTTCTATGGTTTTTATCTTTTATTCTAACCATACACTATAAGGTATCTTCGAGCAAAATGATAGACATAGTTCCATTCTATTTTAATTTACTTTAAATAACATATTGCGTTTTTAATTTTATGGTATTTATTTATTGTTATAAATCAGATAAACCGTAGTATTAGGTCCATCATATTCAATTTGTAAAGAATGACCCGCACTTTGATACTGTCGCAACCAATGAGCCAGATTCCGGTATGCGAGTTCATCCTGCTGATATATCTTTTTCTCAATTGGATAAATACTCAGACTTGAATTAATTTCGTACAGATGTTTTGGATAAATGATATACACGTCATGCGGAATGGCTAAGGAAGGTTTCCCGGCTCCATACGCTGTCAACGGTATCCTTGCCTTTGGATTAAATTCATGCACAAACGCGTTGACATGCATCAAATAACCTGTATCGAGCACCAGAGAATAATATTGATCAGGAGCTACCAACAAATAGCTTCCATTTGTTTGCTGTTTGACTATTTGTAAATACTGTTCGACATTGTGATTGGACAACAATTTATAAGGAATAATTGGATTGACACCGCAGAAAGCAACAGCTCCTTGGAACAGCGCATAAATGCCCACCGCCTGTGTCCATTGCCACCACGCCCGAACGGGAAAAAACGAAAGAAGCAGATAGACTGTGTATCCTATGACCAGCGCTTCTATAATGGCCCACATATCAATCGCCCGTGACGACAACGCGACGCTCTGGGAAAGAGGAGCCAACCATTCATAAAGTGTAAACATGAGTAGACCTGCCAAAGCTATGGATAAAGTGAGAGAGTCGCCTCGCAATACATGAAGGACACCTATCACACAGAGAAACAAGCTGCATGCGGCTCCTAGGATATCCAGCCAAGTGAGTTGAGGAAATGGAATCGCCTGATGAGCATGAATGAAAGTAACCGAAGCAGCATTCACTGCATGGCCTAGCAATCGACCCACAGCAAGCGGCCATAAAGTGACAAATAAAGAAGCCAATATGGCACCAGTCATCCATGTCATTTTTCGATTCCAACGCAAATGTTGAACCAGCCATTCAGCCAAAAGTGGCGATCCGGCACAAAGAAGTGCCAGTGCATAACCAAATGGATGTGTTAAACCGGCTGCCGATAGACCAAAGAAAACGGTATATCCTTCTTCTGGTCTGCCACTCTTTAAATATTTATAGGCAAAGACTAGCACTGGCAAGGCAAAAACAAAACTGAATTCTTGCGAAAGACTGGCTCCTACGCGACTCCAATCGTCTTGCAAGATTAGATATCCAAAAACGCCATACAGAGCCATGCCAACAAGCGCGCCATTGGCCTTGCCTGTTAAATTTTTTAGAGTGTAGTAGATACTCCAAACCACAAGGCTGTTGTTAAAAGCCCCACTATACTTCAAAATATATAATAAATTCACAAGTGCTAATTTACCGATAAGAGCAATGTATATATAAAAACCTTGAGGATAAATTCCATCATGAAATAATTGGTTCATGTCAATATATTTGGCCCATGTCAATGTGGTGTACCCATCTGACATACTAGGTGCCGCATGGACCAATGCATCATAAGAGCGAATATAGACGGACAGGACAAAAACGACCCAAAAAGCAAAAAGTTCTATTGTCCGATGGCTAAAATGCCAACGACGCAAATCACGATAAATTATTGCCCAGCGTTTTCTCAACTTTTGTCTTAGGTGAACCCACCAACTTTGACTTTCCAAGCTGCTGTAAAAAAACGCTCCACCAAGGGCCGCTAAACGTGTCCTGTGAGGTGCCCGGCGCAAACGAAATACCAGGATTCCAAACAGACAAGCCAACACGCTGATGCCGGCAAAAATTTTGAAAACTACTAATACATAACCCATAATCATCAATAGACAATTCATGCGCAGATAAGAAGACCAAAACCGGTCACTTCTGGAGCCATCAACTTGTCGAAACAGCCAGCGAGGAAACAATAGAAAAAAAACAACTAATGCAATGGCAAAATGAAATAGATGAAAAAGCTGATTAAAGAACGAGCCGTAGTCAACGATGGGCCCACGCCTCCAAATACAGGGCTATTTTCATTTCAAGTGTATCTCACTTATGGATAAATACAAGCATTCAGCGAAGGTGTTTCCCACACTCAATATAGAGAACCAGACTGCAAAAGAGGAGTCAAAGTCATGGAACGCTTGTCTGAGAAGAAGTTTTGGGATGCTTATTGGCAACAAGAAACTAGGAGTGATTTTCAAAAGCATATATTTTCGGATATATTCCAACATTACCTGCCAAAGAACGCAAGTTACTTCGAAATCGGCTGTGCACCAGGCACTAATCTCGTCTATTTTGCTAACCAATTTGGTTACCGCGTTTCAGGAATCGACTACTCGAATATTGAACAGGTGGGAAAGCTTTTAAAGCATCATGGCATTGTCCCAGAGGAACTCTCAGGTGAGGATTTTTTTTCGTATACTCCTAAACGTCAATACGATGTCGTTGCATCGTTTGGTTTTGTAGAACATTTTCAAAATACTCAAGAGGTCATAGAACGACATATGCAATTGGTAGCGCCTCAGGGATGGTTGGTCATAGAAGTTCCCAATATTCGCTATTTTAATTTTCTTCTCTACCGTATATTGAATCCGTCATTGTTAGCCATCCACAATCCAAAGGCGATGAATCTGCAAGCCTTGCAAGCACCTATCAAAGAATCCAACAATTTTGAAATTGTTTTTAGTGGATACTATAAATCCTGCTTTCTCTATTTCAATCCAGACAATGCTGAATTAGTGAAACACTCTCTACGCAGAAAACTATTTCTTGGTCTTCGTTCGTTGACGACCACCCTAGGATTAGAAAATTATCCTAATCGATTTTTTTCACCTTATTTATTTGTGATTGCAAAAAGAATGCGTTAAAAAACGCTTTTGGGTTATATATGACGGTTTACGGGAGTAACTTTTCCCTGAAAATAAGTCTCTGCGAAGTAGACTGGATATTGATTTAAATCAGCAAACTGACGCCGCCGCAATATTTCTTGTCGCGTCATCTGTTCCAGTCTGTCAAAAAGCAGCAAAGTACGTACAGCGTATTTTTGTTGAAGGTTGCGCAGCCGTTGATTGACGATTTCTATCCAAGCTGCACTTGCCGAGTCACCGAGCGGAACGTTTTCCCAAATAATGGCGTCCAGAAACGGAGCCGTATGGTTAACCAGTGTCTCTAATCCATTATTTTGCAAAATTCCGTGCTGTGGAAACCATTTGCGTAAACTTGCGACAATTTGCATGGCAGCATTCAATTGATTTGTTTTATCTGGCAGTTCCGGCCACTCCACATTACCGATAGTATCTAAAAAAACACCATCGTAATGAGCATGAACCAACAACTGACCAATATGACGGTGGAGAAGGGTCTGCCAATGGGGAGAAGCGAGATCGGCATAAAATCCTCCATAAACTGGCTGCACTATTTTTTCACCCTTTTTACGAAGAAAGTCATCCTCTCTCAGTAAAGGATAGAGCGGGTGATACTCAGGCACCTCGATAACGCTTGCATAGGCCATCACCAGTGTCTGTCTGCTTTTAAGATATTGAATTTCTTCTTCTTGATAGTGAGCGGGTTCCAGAATCACCATATCGTACTCAGCTAAATCCTGCAGTGATCCTCGCCCATAGTAGACTGCGAAACGATGTAGGTTAGAAATGCGTTCTCGAACCATGAATTCTTGGATTTCTCCTCACTTTGATTTCGATTCTGAACAGTCACTCACAGACTGCACAGACTGCTTGACATCCAATAGATAAACGAGAAGATTGACCATAATACTCATACTGACTTTCAAAAGATAGACAAAGGGACGGAGACCTGAATGCATACTTCTTCCAGAAGTTCTTTTTTGATTGCTTATCCCCACTTCTTTGATTTTCCAACCTCTTAAGCAAGCATCGATTAAAAAATCGGCATCTGGATAATCCGCTGGAAACTGTGCGGATTGACTGTAATAAGAAAAAGCGGCCCGATTCAGCGCCCGTAAACCAGAAGTTGGATCAGACACATATTGTTTGCCAATCCAGAAGATGATTTTTCGAAAAAACCGAATGACAAAACCTTTGGCTAGACCAGGCTGAAAACTGGCATCCCCTTTGTAACGAGAGCCAATCACGATATCGGCGTCCCCTTCAGAGAGAGCGGCCAGAAGCGTCGTAACATCTTGCGGACTATGTTGTCCATCTGCGTCTATCTGCACCACGCAATCATACGAGTGGCGAGCAGCGTATCGATATCCCGTCTGCAAAGCTGCGCCGTACCCTAAATTACATGGATGAGAAAGCACCTCTACTCCCATCAAGGCAGCGCGCTCAGCGGTATCATCTATGGAACCATCATTGATGACTACAATGGAATGAAACGGCTGTTCCTTTTTTAATGAAATCAGCACTTTTTCAATATTGCTTCCTTCATTGAAGGCTGGAACGATCATCAATGCCCTCATCGCAGTTTCTCCTCTTCACCTGCAAATTCATTTCCCTTCATTGTACAACGATTGGAGGGGTTGTCACAGCCACCAATGAGTCAGCCAGGCTAGCAACCATCCACAACTGAGCGAACTGCTCAAATAAACGAGAGCAAGCATTCGCTTCCTCCTCATCAATCGGACAACTTCCACAGATAATGTTGAAAAAGTAGTAAAGCCCCCACAAAATCCCTCACCAAGCAATATCCAAAGAGCAATCCAATGATGAAGGACACTAAATTCTTGAAAAAAAATCCCCAGCAAAAATGTTCCTGTACTATTCAACAGCCATGTATTCCAGGGAAAAACATCTGTTCCAAGACTGATGGTTCGCTTACCTACCCAATAACGCGCCAAAGCTCCTAAGGCCGATCCGATACTGACCAGCAATAACATCATGGCATTCATACCGACAACTCCTTCACGGCATGCAACTTGCGCACACTGAGGTTTACCATCCATTCACCGAAAAAGGCTGTGAGAGGTCCTGCTATCAAACTTCCTAGCGCGTAAAAGACAGCCCATCCCAAATGGTGAATGGCTAATTGTTGAACACCTAAACAATAGGAAGAAAATGTCGTATATGTACCTATACATCCCGTACTCAAGCCGAGAATGAGCCACTCCGGCAACGATTTCTGGGCGACATAAGCCTGAAAAGCTCCTAGAAGCAAGGAGCCAGACAAGTTAATGAACAATATTCCGAGCGGAAACCCTTCTGGCGTTGGAATCCAGACACTGAGACAAAACCGCAATACCCCTCCAATAATCGCACCTGTTACAATCGCTCCTAATTTCATGACATGTCCCCCTCTCTTCATAAACCTCAATCCTAAAAACCTTCCCTAGAAAATCTGCGTGGAAGTTGGATAAAAACAAACAGGCTCCTGCAAAAGCATTTAGCTTTTGCAGGAGCCATCATCCTCTTGTAGAGGCTTTCTGGTGAGCTCCATCACCGATATCACTCAATGGTTAATCCAGTCTATGCAAATAAGGAGTAGATATGTCAGTCATTTTTGCTGAATATCCTTGCTTAGACTTTATTTAGTCTACGAAGTAACGCCACTATTTGTCAAGACAATAATCCTATGTATCAGATTGTATCAACAATTCCAGAAAACTCTTGTTTTATAAGGGGTCTCGATTTGCTGTGCCCACTAGTTCAGCCTAATACCAGATCACATAATAAAGGGAAAACCCCATAACAGGTAAGTATGGTAAAGGGCAACCGGTAACACTCTGCGAGTCCTATAATACAGAACTCCGAATACCCAGCCCGTCGGTTGAAAAGGAAATATGCAGAACAGGATATATTGCCACCAAGCGATAGAGCTAAAATGAATTCCATAAATCCATAATGGAATGTGACTTGCATCAAAAAAGATACTCGCAAACCAAAGACTGAGAAAAGGAGATTGTAAAAAAGAAAGCATTAGTGGGACCAAATAACCTCTATATAAAGTTTCTTCTTGCCATCCATTAATGAAGAACTGAAAAACAAAAACAAGAATACTGGCCAAGGAAAGAGGGGGAAACAAATTTGTGTTGGGAAGACCAAATATTTGATTTCTTAGGAAAGCAATCGCCGTCGTCAAGCCAAGAAATACGATAACAATGATGCCATCTTTCCATGTCATGGAGACCAGTGTCTTTCGATTACTTTTCAGCCGCCAAAAGCACATGAAAAAAATAAACAAGGATATGGGCAGTACGAACAAGGCATTACCCAACTTTAAAACGACCTCAGGATTGGAGAGACCCAACTTATGGCCAAGTAGCGCGATGGCTCTCATTATGAAGTGTAAATGTGTCCATACTAACAACAGTATTCCAGCATTAATGAGTAAAATAGCAACTGCAAAGCCTATCTCTCGTATTTTGTGTGGAAAGACTGGCAGTGGACGAGACCGTTGCCCACGAGTCATCAGAATAACCATCAAGCAAAGAAAGAGACCCACCGCATAATTCCAGATAATTGATTTATCCACATTCACATTTCCCAGGAACACACCAAGAAATCGAATGTTCACCCATATTGCGATCATACAATAAAGAATGACAGCTATAGATCGAATCCAAACTTTTCTATTCACGTGCACTTTCAAACTTATCACCATCCATTCTCTGTGACGTCACCCATGCTTCTGCGTCCTCATCTTTAGTTCAGAGAAAATGGGACATTGAAATCTATCATTTCGTTCACAAAACATTTTTCCAATGACGTATTGGACGCCTCGAGCATCAGGATTTAGTATTTGAAAAGGTCCAAAGGCATCCGAACCGCTGGTTAACAACCACGAATAGTGAATTAAGTTTTTCTCAAATGGTCTGATAAAAAGTCTTTTGAGCAATGACCATAAATTCCGTTGTATCTGGAACATTCAACAGAACATCCATTTTAATCCTCTCCAAGTTTAACTTCCTCGTTGCGCCGCAGTTGAAAGAGCCAGAAGAATGACATTGCCACCGCAATTAACGCAAACAAAGCAAACAAAAGAAATGTCCAAACAAGGCCCACAATATTCATGCCCCATGCGGCCAATGCGAGACCGATGACGGCCCCCGTGCCACTGACGGTCACAATCACCGAGAGAACCCTCGCAACCAGCCTGTGCGGAATAATCATCTGCAACAAACTAATTTCAAAGGTGTTAATCGTACTCTGCGCCGCTCCAAGGAGAGCAAATAAGACGAGTTCGATAAACCGGGATCGGACATCCCCTGCAGCCGCGATGATGCCAGCGAAGACAAGTTCTACGGTCAAAACCAGATTCAAAGTGACTTTGGGTCGACGAATAGTCACTCGTGCATAGGCCATAACCAAGCTGACTACTACTACTCCGAGCGACATACAGGCCAACAGCATAGAATAAAACGACGATTGGGCATGAAAGTGCATTCGCACGAGCACTGGTAGTTGCGACAAAATCGGTGCAAGCGCTAAATTAATACCAAACCCCGAAATCAAAATTACCGTAACTCGGGAATCCGATTTTATAAAATCTAAGGCCTTTCTGAAATTGCGCCAAGAAATGCTTTCTGGATTCACAGCAACTTGGGGATACGATTCGGCGGGAATGAGTCCGACGGCAATGGCGCTTATACATATCAAAGTGGAAACTATCAGCAAGAGGCGGTTTGAAGGCTGGCCCAGCAGAAAAAGACTCATGGCAATAAGTATCACTACTTCCACGATCCCCGTACCAGATGCTATTAACGCATTGAACCGCAACAAATCTCGCGATATGACACCATGCTTGGCCATGACTTGGTAGGCGAGATGGATGTAAGATCCGAGGATGGCCTCAAAAAACGTCACAAGGAGGATAAGCCAAAATGTCCGAATAGAGAACACCCACGCGATAGGAATCACAAGAGCCACAAGCGCACGAACAATATTCGTGCCCATGATGTAAACGCGACGAAACTTGTTGTCCATAACATGGCCGACAACCATGGCTCCGAATGTCTTAGGCACAAGATATACACCTAAGGACAATCCAAGAGCCCAAGGACTATGAGTTATGAGATAAACCAGCCAGGTAATTGAAAGGGAATACAGAATCCCTGCGGCAGATTCGGCATAGGTAGCGATTAGAAGGTTGCGTACTAAAGTCATGCGCTCACCCCAGATGTGCTGGGAACGCCGCAAACAGGACAGTCAGGCACATCAACCATCGACTGATTGATTTCAAACCCTTCCACTTGTTGAATTACAGAATGGTCCGGAACCGTATTCACTTTAAGGATTTTATTTTCAAACAAGCGATATATCCCTCGATCAAGACCATCCACGTTTAATGCTATTTCCCAAACAGCCAAGGATTGCATACCTCCCCCGGAAAGGAAAGAGATGATAAGCTTGATTATAGACCCTGCCGAGAAAAATTACTGTCCTTCGTTTTAGATGAAATTTACGTACATTTCTGCGTGATCGACGAACGTATGCACATCTTCGACAACAGGCGTACCGAGACGTTGTCGTTCTGGGATATAGCCTTGAAGACCTCCATGACAGCTTTGTAAGCCGCCACATTAAGAGCGGGGCGACAAGCCGCTCCGATTCCCTCCTTGCAGACCGTTGATGACGTCAGCCATAGACCAAATCACCGCCAAACACCACGAATGAGGAAGAGTTCATTGATATTTAGTAGTGGCGTTCAATGAGACTCACCAAATTCCCCGCGGGATCCCGAAACGACCGGATGCTGACATATGGACCGTCAGTCTGATGAGTTATTTCAACCCCCGCCTTTTCTAAAGTAGCTATAGCCTTTGGCATATTTTTTACGTCTATCCCAATGGCCAGCGAGGAGCCAGCAACCACTTCGGATTGCGCAGCAGCAATGCTGATAGCAATACTTTCTCCATCAAGTTCCTTGTAATCCTTGGTACTCACCATGGAGTTGAGTTCGAACCCGAGGACTCGATGATAAAATTCCGCCAATGATTCGACGTCATTTGTAAGCAATATGATTGAACTGATTTCACCTATCATATTCAGACACCTCCAATGGGAGAATTACTATGAATGAACATACCTGTTGGTTAAATCAGATGACAGAGACTAGAACCCCAAATTCCTACCTGAAATCACGTTTTAGCGTTTTATACTGCTGATAGTCAGATTAAGATAGAAAAGTTTACGTAAGATTCCGTAAATGATTCCGGTAATCAGTGATGCCGAATACCGAAAGCTCAATGTCGACATTCTTACGAAACTTTTTGAAAGGAGCCCCTGCGCTTTAACACTGGAGAGAGTGTCCAGTACTCTGACCCTGTTGAAAAAAACAACTTATTTTACATATTCTATATTAAATTCAAAATTTCTCTAGAAATATATATTCAAAATAATTTTTTTGGAACAGTATCATTTTAGTGTAGTCAGAAAATTCGTAAATCTAGAATAATGGTAGCCAAAAGAGAATCGTCCTGGTCCCTCTTCCTTGATTATCTTGACAGCCTTTTTATTCAATTTACGAAATCATAGGTCATCCTTCCCAGTATTGTTCTGGATAGGTACATCTGTGTTATTCTTTTATGGTCATCAGGATTTGATGTTAGCCTTTCACGGCCTCTTCCATCCCCTTCTCGATAGGGCCGACCAATTCTAGAACAGATCTGACCTCTGTATATTCTGGAAAACACTTGTCAAGCCTGTTTTGTATGCTCCGTTTGGCTTTCCTAGGTTCACTCCCTAAAATTCATGAGAATCCGTAAATCCGTATAAAAACAAGTTGGGATTTTAGGCTCGATGTTTTTTGTCGTCTTTCACAAGAGGCGAGTTATCCTCTAACTTTTTTCTCTTGTTGATGTGGTGCGGATTCACCAGCACAACCTGAATCCCTTCTCGGCGTAGGAATTGAGCCAAGTTCATCCAATAGTGCCCCGTCGGCTCGACGCCGAACACGATGTTGTCACAGCTATGGTCTATCATGAGCGATTGAATCCATGTGAGAAGCCTTCCAAATCCCTGCCTGGTGTTCTCGAACGTCAGCGGCTTCCCGATCTCCACGCCCCGTACATCAGCAGCGCGAGCCACGTGAACCTTTTTGGCAATGTCTGCACCGACAACCAAGGTTGAATCTGAAATCCTGCGAATCTTGCTATTCTGGGTTATACTCATGGTGTAGATCTACATCCTGATGAGTGGTGTGTTTGGACAACATCAACACTATCAGGAGTTTTTTATTGCCTCAAACCCGATTTTGATTGATTACAGGAATGCTGCCCAAATGCGCAAGATTCCGAAAGTGTACACCACCGTATAATCATACAACAGGTGAACTCAGGGAACTTGAATTTTTGCCCCCTTTAGTTCAAAAGGGACAGTGTATGGAATGCTTGTGAGACGAACCATCTTAGCCTATCACGCATTTGTTTTTCTCTCATCTCGTCCAAGCCCCAGTCTGAGAGCTTTGCGATGGGTCTTAAAGCAGCGCAGAGATCCCAATAAGGAAGGTTTGTGAAATCAATACTTGGCATTCTGAATTGATACTGCCGTGTAAATTCATGCATGGCATCAGTTCCAAATGCCCATAAAACTTCGAGTCGTGCGTTAGCGAGGTCAGCAAGCGGATCGCCAAAAGCAGCATCTTCCCAATCGATTACAGCAACCAGTTCGCCCTCTCTCCATAATGTATTTCCTATCCAAAAGTCTCCATGCAATACAACTTCTTGGTTTTCCTGGAGACTCGTCCAACACAATTCCAAAGTATCCCTAATTCGCCCTTCTTCCATGGTTTCATCAAGGATTACGGGTCTCCCAGCAAGAAGTTTTCCTAACACATCTATTTGTTTACGTAGGAATGATTCATGTTGTTTTGGGTACTGGACTTTGTGAATTTTCGAAAGACACTCTGCTAACTTAGACATCATAGTGGGTACATCGGGTGGTATGTAGTCGATTCCATTCTGCCCCTCCATAAATTCAATAACTACGTATGGCTGGGGAAAGATCTCGCTCGATTCGTCGAAAAAATACGATTGCGGAGTAGGTAATCCCGCAGACCTTAGTAACTGCAAAAGTTTGAATTCGTTGGACGCAACTTGTGGGTTTTGGTTGACATCCATGTCTCCATACTGGCGCACGACTACCCTTTTTGTTTTACCATTAGAACATAGGATCTCTAGTGCGCTTACTTGCGCTGAGATACCGCCTTTCAACATCCACATATGGAGCAATCTGGACCCAGGATCTAACCTGGTAACAACTTGCTCAAATTTGTCATAGTCTGTGAGTTCATCCATCAGTTGTCTCCCTTTGTTCCGTACCGTACTTACACAGGGAATGATTCTGTCGCAAACCGGCCCGAAACTGCAGGACCTCGTTCGACAGGAACTTGAATAATCATACACACCGGCTTCTCGATGACTATGGCGGTTTCGCCCCCGAATGCGTAAGGCCTACAATGCTTGCGCTTCGTGTGATAATACACCAGCCGAGAGATAGGGACTCTCGTAGTTTCACGCCCTTGTGCGGAATAATGAGGGCATGCCCTATATGGCACAGGTCCCATCTTTGAGACGTTTAACTCCGGAGGTGTCACTTCATTCGTCCAAGAAACCTTCCAGTTTTTCTTTGACCCCTAACCACTCTTCGTCGATCACGCTATAGTAAACGGAATGCCTACGGTACCCATCGCTTAAAATCCGATTATTACGAATTACTCCTTCCTTGACGCCAACCAGCCTTTCAATAGCCTTTTGTGAACGAAGATTACGAGAATCTGTTTTTAGCTGAACACGGATTGTGCCAAGTGTTTCAAAGCAGTGTTTGAACAACAGATATTTACATTCTGTATTCACTTTTGTTCTCCAAACGCTTGGAGACAGCCACGTCCAGCCTATTTCGAGGCTTCTATTCGTGGCGGATATATCCAGAAAGCGAGTACTTCCAACAAGCTTGCTGGCGTCCTTATCAAAAATTACGAACGGAAACTGAGTCCCTTGTTCTCGTTCTTTTAATGCGTCGTTTACAAGTCGTTCCATATCTCTGAACGTTTACACCATCATTGGCATATACGTCCATATATCGAGACTACCACCCGCCGCAAACAGTTCTTCGGTGTGCTTAGTTTCCATAGGAAAAATTTTAACTCTTTGTCCCAATAACTCGATCGGTCTGATCTCCCATTTATCAACTCCTTAGGGTCTTTTGCTTATAATATAATAAATGGTATTCGACGCTTCTGCCCTTGAGTTCACTAACTGCTGTTCACACAAAATGGTTATTTATGCATAATAGTCGACCCAATTCGATTAGTCCAAAAACCTTCTCTCCTACTCTATGAATTAGAGCACGTTCGCTTGGACGTACCAACTGAGCGCGCGCAACCGTTCATCGACCTTTTCAATCAATCCACTATCGACTTGTTTCCACTTCAAAAGAAAATATAGGCTGCGAAGAAAGTGTTCCAAATTCGTGAGTCGGATGGTGTCGTCCGGTTCAGGTCCTTCTGGCTTTATAAACCGCCCCATCCAATCCTCCAATGCGTTGGCGGTGACCCATCCCTTTTCGATGATTCGACTTGCTGTAAACGCCAGTCTGTCGTCTTCTTGGAAATAGATAGGATTTGCGACTGTTGCCAAATCTGCCACACGGTGGAGCACGTCCAACCGCTAGCTCTCGGTGGCAAATGGGTGCTGAGCGCAACTGTCTAGTGCATCCGCGGTATGTGCAATGGTATGAGCCCAACCTTTACCGTCGATGTAGCCGCGACGGTCGCGTTCCTCTCGCGCATAGGACAACACACTGCGAATGGTGTCGTGCACGAGGTCCGCACTCAATTGCTGGTGTTCTATGTCAGGATTAAGAATTAGCGGGACAACAAGAATGGAGAAGGCTCGTATAAAGACTGAATCGGTTCCGGATTCACCAATTCGATAGAACAGGTGTTGGTCATCCAGTACCACCTTTAATAGCGTCTGACGGTCCAGGACGCTTAAGACATGATATTCCGTCAGCAAACGTGCCAACAGAGAGTAGGACAGTCTATCTCGTAAGCGAGCGTCAGTTGAACGAAAATTTTCGACCAATGCCAGACAGAACGCCAACGGGTCCGTGCCAGTAGGAAGTCGGCAGTCACTATCTATTATTTGTAATAATAATTCCGCGTTGTTTGATTGATTCTGCGTCATTAGGTCCTCCATGTAAGGATGTAGACAACGGATAACGCGAGACGGGTTGGACCACGTTACTACATTGTCCCTCTCAATGATTTTAATTTGAATCTCAAAATTCTATATGAGTTGTTCTTCTGTCATACTGCCCGTTACTGCAATAGCAATCGGATGAACCCAACCTAAACTTTTAATAGATCTGGTCGTGAATCGGTGCAAACACCGGCCCGTAATCGTCGTTGAGTCAACCAACGAACGTTTAGCAAGACTTAGAGGACCGCGACACTGGTCCATCATGACGGCAACTATCCCTACGCGCTACAAGCACAACAGAATTGTGGGCATGGGTAAAAGACGGGCAAAATCAAGTCTTTATTCAACTATAGTCCCGATTCAGTCAGAAGATTGAATCTTAGATCTGACCCAAACATTTGCCTTCTGAAGCACATCATCATATTGTGCTGATCCCTTATTATCGTAGGACAGACTTAGTTCTTTAAGAAAATCGGTATATGATTCCTGAACTTCTTTTTCAGGAGTAATCCCAAATTGCTCTATTGGTAACCCTGTACTCGTGACCCTTTCCTGCCATGAAGAAATTTTAACCTCTACCCCATTCATCACAGGATAAAACACTGGGTTTCCGTCAGCGCCCATAGTTCTCGATCCAAATGTCTTCACATTCGGTGCCGCTTCCAGCTGTGCAATAAACATCTCGGCGGATGACCAATCTTCGCCGTTGATTAGAACCGCAGTGGGAACTGATATACGAGGTAATAACGGTTGCAGAATCTCTGGGATCCAAGGAACATTCGCACTTGGTCGACGTTCTAGGGCCGTCGTCGGTTTTGAATAGAAATGCTGCGCAAACCAACTTCCGGGAGCGGAATTGCCACCGCCGTTGTTTCGCAAATCAATAATAAGTCCCTTAGAGTGGACAATTTCATTCATGTGACTTTCAAGTTGCTGTCGTAAATTGCTGTCTATGCTAGAGATTTTTAAGTATGTAATCCCACCACCCAGGCTACGAATATTGAATGCTGGAGAATTTCCAAATTGACTCATTACAACCGGATGTTGCTTAGCAAAATGATTCCATATTGATTCCATATTGCTTGTAGATGCGAATGATCGTATACAGGCAACGTCTCAGATAATACGTTGCCGCTCTTCGGGTTATATACGGTAACTTCCTCTGGTCTATCAGAGTTCTCTATAAATACATCTCTAATTTGAAATCCTAGTGGTCGAAAGAAATCAGGCACCTGAGTGGACGGAACACCGATGCCGTCCATGAAGTTATTAATTGATACCCCGTTCGTTCCTAAAACAACCATCCCAGGTCGGATTTTTGACGCCTGAGGAGCCGCTACTACAACCAGTTGGTTGTCTACATATTGGGTGAGGATTGCTGGAGAATAATAGGGAATAGAAGGTGCATTGACAAGACCACTGTGATAATCATGTAAGGTGAGTATCATCCCATTTATTTCTCCAAAAAACTTGCTCCATGTGTTAGCACGCAGTGCTTTTGGCTCATAAATGGTCTTCTCCTTCTTCCAGTTTACGACCTTAAAGGAGAAGCTAGGATAGTGCACACTAAACAATTTCCAAACTCGGTTGAATACCGCCCGTTTTTCGGCTACAGTTGGCTTTCCAACTGGCTTTAAGTTCAGTAGATTTATCGATGCAGATGACGGTATCGCTTCATGCTTGGTTTGGGGTGTTTGCGTTGAACTACCTGGAACAAAAAAACCACTTGAAACAATCAGAACCACTCCCAGTGTGGTAATGTATCGATTATGCAACTCCTCCACCCCCTGGCACAGCAGCATGTTATATATTAATGAATGCGATTTCATCCATATTAAACCTTTCTGCCCCATAGCGCAGGAACTGGGCAATCCCGACCACTGCATATCCATGCAATCAGCGGTTGTTGCCCTTATTCTACATTGCCTCTAAAGTGTTCATTAAGAAGAGAATGCACCTGTCGCACCTGTCGTTATTCCCTGTATCGCCCACATGTGGCTTTTTGTAGTGGTGAGTGGTGGGGCAAGCAACAGTGTAATGGGTATGCTTTGCTTTCCGAATGTTACTTCCTCGTAAGTTCTAAATCCTTCCCCAACACTTTCTGCCTTCGTACATACCCTCACATATTTTCTGATTGCCTTCATTTCAGCAGGGGTAAAGCCATTCTTGGTCTCCGGAGTCATTAGTTCCTTTACGCTGTAAAGGCTGTTATCGTTCACTGCCTGACTGAACAATATTGCGATGTTGGTTGGGCTATTTGGTTTTATTACACTCGACCCAGGAGTATAAGTAGCGAACCAAAAACCACCGACGCCTAGTACAACTCCCAATAGAACCCATAACGTTTTTCAAATCCGACCACCCGCTTTCATGTCTCTTGGCAAGCTTATCTCTTCATTTACGCCATCATCCATAGGACAAACTCTATACAACCGGTGCTGCACTCTTCTGCCCATTACCTGAAGATCCCTCTGTCACAGAAGGTTGGATAGTTATGCATTTAGGCAAGTTCCTGAAACGTCACCCCGTGAACGGTTGCCCACTGTTTGAATTGAGTCCTTAGTGCAGCGTGCTCCGTCCTCCAGAGTCTAATACGTACAGGGTTCAATGGAAAATTAAAATAAATCTCAATGCTTATCTTTTTCCTTATTGACATTGAAATGGATTCTATTGAATCAATTGCATAGTGAATTGTTCCCACCCAGAGAGCCGTATCAGTGAGAGTGAGATAACACGGGAAGAGCCGATTCCACAGCCACGAACCAACAAACCAGCCTGCCACAACCCATAACAAGGCAATGATGACAACCAGCCACCAAGGACCTCTACGAAAAAGACCGCTGAATATAAACTCGCCAACCATAATCCCCAAAAAAGAAAACCAGTAGTTCTCACGTGTAATTCGAAACTTCACTGTATCACCCTTCGACTTTAGCTGCTCTTCCATTACCTTTATTGTACATTTCTTCGATTGACATCCTATAGCCGTCGCCGCTCCGATAACCGAGGTAAAACGGCTGATCTTTCATGAAGTCTCTATACGTATCGCAAAACCGAACGCAGTTTATGTGACTTACTCAATGGGGTCCGGGTCTTTAAAGTGCGTAAAACCCTTGGGGACCCCCATGATTCCATGTATATCAGGTACAACACATCCAAGAATAGTCCAGTTTTTGGATGCGGAGTTTGTCCACCAATAGGTACGCAATGCAGTAATGCATAATTCTCGATCCCAATTCCTCCTCGACACACACGGCATACTAATTCCACAAATCATACTATTTTGCTGATGAGATTCGCTGTTCAGTATATCTGACCAATAGTGACCTTGCGGGTCCCCAACAGTAATGAATTTTCATGCAAGAACCGTGGCATCCAACTTCTTCAGTCCTTGCCCCTTTAACGCAGCAAGGAAATCATTTGCTAGGAATAGTACACTAAGTCCAGCACCCACTGTCCAGCCCTCGGACCAATAATTAGATTGGTTTGAAATGATGCAAGGGCAAAGCAATTGGGCTCTTTCAAGAGTCGAACCCAAAACATTGGCGAGTTCTGTTGGGTAAGCTCGTTCAATGTCCTTTAATTTAGTTCTTGATCCCCGTAAATGGACTTTTTCTTCATACGTTAGAGGCAATTTCGGAGACGAACTTTCCAAATCCATTCACCTCCTTTAGCCCTTCATTTCAACATTGCACCCTTTTCGTCAAATGTAGCGTTCGGATTATACGCTACTTCCCATGCGTTGTTCTCAGGATCTACGAAACACCCACTTCTTTCACCCCAAAATCTATCGCTTGCAGGACGATTAACGTGAGCTCCTGCTGCCTCCGCTTCTGACAGCACAACATCCACTTGTTCACGTGTTTTTAAGTTTATACCAATGTAACATCCCTGAAAAACCCAGGGTCACTAGGAATCGTTGTTTCTGCGTCCTTGGACAACTCGTCAATCGACCAAATTGAAAACATACAGCCCGCGTTTTTGAACACTGAGTAGTTATCCGAACTCCAATCGGTTTCTTTCCAACCCAATCTCTTATAAAAGGATCGCAGTTTGGGTACATCCCATGCTCCAATTGTTACCAAAGTCACTCATTTCGGTAAATGCCCCGTTCGTGAATAAGAAATTACATCTCATCATGAACGTAACGAATAACTTCTGAAGCGAATTTTTGTGGTTCCTCTGCATGTGGAAAATGCCCGCTATTGTCGAACACGGTGACATCTGTCTTTGGATTTCCTGTTATGTAAGCATGAATCTGGTCCAAACTCATGACATAATCAAATCTGCCTTTAAGGAGTAACGTGGATTGGGTTGGTATACTCCCTAAAAGAGAATCAAACACTTTTCCTTCTTCAAACAATTTTTGCTGATGTGTGCCTGCCTTGCTCCATTCTTCGGACGATAAGGGAGACTGCTCTACAAGCTGTTCAAAAAAATCCTTATCGATGGCATGAACATATAGAGAGTTCCTATGCTCATCTAGTCCATTAGTCAACTCGGTAAATTCAATCCATAATTCGGAAACTGATTTGCTTGGGGAGGAAAATGCCAAATCCAAACATGCTTTTGCCATGTCTCGCTTCCCCAACTTGCTGTATTCCATGGTTGCCCCTTGTAAAAGAGACCTTGCAGACAGTCCCAAATGGAATGTCGCATTTTCAAAAATCAATTTGTCTACTGATGATGGATAAAGATTGGCGTACAATGCGCCCAAGTATCCGCCAAACGAATGTCCAAGAACTGACCAACTAGAAATTCCTAACGACTGTCTGATTTCTTCAATATCAGTCACCAGGTCATGCAAACCAAACTCATCGTTGTCCTTAATTTGAGGAGAACGAAGGACGCCTCGTTGGTCAACTGCAATTAACCGCACCTTGTCAGCCAATAACTCCTTTTGAAACACAATGAAGTCATATGAGCCAGTTCCTGGACCGCCATGAAGGTAAAGTAGTGGAGGTGCGGCTTTTTCCCAATGTCCTCAACAAACAAGTCGTGCATACTATCCCTCCTCGTTTTTCTGTCTGTAACGCTATTGGACGCTCACTGAATAAACGCTTGGTCTTCGAGTGCTATTTCTGCGCGACCATTTGTGCTACGAGGTTCACACTCATGGAGAAGCCAAATCATCGAACATGGGTCCTTAGCATTTGTAGGTAGCGGATATCAACGTATGGAGCCAAAAACTGCAGAAATAAAAGAGTTAGAAAAGAAAACATAGAAACTGGAAGCGGTAAATGATATTTTGAAAAAGGCACTTGCTTTTTTCGCAGAGAGCCAAAAGAAGTAGACAAACGAGAGCGATTTTCAGTTTATCAGGAAAGCCAATGCCCAGTTTGTGATATACGTGTGGAACAAGGCCCCAGGCAGCACAGAACGCGTACGATAGTAAATAGCCCAGAATAGCCACCCAGTAGGCATATACGGAAACATACAACATAACAACCATTGCCACCAAGAAAGCACGGCATGGCCAGCAACGATGCTTTGAGGAATGTGAGCAGCATCAAAGAAACCTATCATGATCCATGCAGCCAAGTATGGATTTCGAACCCACGCCAACAGTTGAGGAAACATATAACCTCTAAAATAAGTTTCTTCCATCAAACCATTGATAAAAAACTGCGACACAAAAATAACCAACACATCGACAAGATTACCATTCGGAAACGCTAAGTTTTTGACTGAAAACAACCGATCTTGAACGATAACTAAGAGCGTACTGACCAACACAAGTACCAAGGACAACAATCCAGTGGCCCATGATAGAGAGAAGGATTGAAGTCTCCAACCCTTTAGTTTCCATACGGCAATACTCACAAAAATCGCCGCCACGACTATCCCGAGCAGAGCGTTTATGAATCTCGCATTCGCAGCGAGGGACAACATAGGGAAAATCTTGGACTGCATCAGGGATTCCATGTAAGACGCCATATGAAACCATACTACGTATGCCACTCCGAACGTTAAAACAATTGACCCAAGCAAAATTCCAAAGTTTTGCCACGTTGCTCGTAACTTCGGTATTTCTCGATTGGGAATGAAGTTACGAAAGAGGAACAGGACGCTCACCAGTATGACGAACACAGCATAATTCCATAGAACGCTGATCTCCGTCATTCCGGTAGGTAATAGAAGCGTATGAAGTAGGCCGTGATATAGCCACAATGTGACACCGAGGTACATCAAGAAACCGGTAACGAGAAGCAATCTGTTCCAACCACTTTTTTGTATCGGCATAAGCCCTTCACCCTTTCATACGATTTAGGACTCCTTCACCTCATCCAGTCTCCATCGATTTCCGCCGTCTCGCTATGTATGCCCCATAATCCCAAGGCAGCGACAGGAATGGGTAACAACATTAAAAAATATACTAACCTAACCATGTTGTTCGTTCCTTTTTTAGTTATAAATATTGGCTGTTTTCGCATAAATTGTTGCTTCTGGGGACGCGGTGTATAATATTGGAAAAATGCCCCGAGGAGCGGTTTGAGTGAGTTGGCTACATGTTTACGAAGACTTTGATGACCTAAGCGAAGCCGAGAAAATACAGTTGTTTGAAGCAATTAAGGATACGCTTTTTCCTGAGCCGAGGCTCAAGGTGGACAAAGTTTCCTAAGAAGTTCGAGACAGCCGATTCAGTTCAGGATTGGCATGTTTTCATTGTGGAAGCAAGACGGTTAAACGCAACGGCAAATACCGCTCTCGCCAAAGATACCTCTGCAAAGACTGCGGAAAGACCTTTAATGACCTGACATCAAGCCCACTGGCGGGTACTCATTATCCTGACAAATGGCTCATGTTCATAGAGTAAATGTTGGACGGCATGACGTTGCCCAAAATTGCAAACAGACTTCATATCCACGTTTCCACGGCTTTCTACTGGCGTCATAAGGTGCTGTACGCCCTTCGTTCGCTGGGTCATGACGCACTGAACGGCATCGTAGAATCAGACGAAACCTTCTTTTTGGAGTCTCACAAAGGACGTAGGCGTGTGACCTTTCGCAAACCAAGGAAACGTGGTGGCGTGGCAAAGAAGCGTGGTATAAGCAAAGAACAGGTGTGTGTACTCGTCGCAATGGATCGCAATGGAGACATCGTTTCGCAGAATGCAGGGAATGGTCGCATTACAGCCGTGGAGATCGATGCCGTGTTGGGCACACGACTTGCTCCAGGTTCATTGCTTTGTAAGGATTCAGCCAAGAATTATGTGGCGTTTGCAAAAATGATGGGACTGCACCACGAAGTCATTACCGTCCATAAAGGTGTGTATGTCCGTAAGGGCATCTACCACGTCCAGCACGTCAACGCTTACCACAGACGGCTAAAAAAGTGGATAGAGCGGTTTCAGGGCGTTGCCACCAAGTATCTGGATAACTATCTGTTCTGGTTCCGTTTTTTAGAACGGTACAAGGAAATAACGCCATACGAGGCGAAACGGTCCATATTGAGGAATATGTCAAAGCGAGCATGTGGCGTTACGGTGGGATACCTACGAGCAGTGTAAGTTGACTGGATCTATCTAACAAAACAAGCAGAATTCTACAATAGCGCCCAAAACTGAATTTCCGAATGACATAATTGAAGATGAGCAGGAGGTTAGGTCATGGCAAAGAGAGTTGCGGCGATTTATGACGTTCATGGTAATGCCTCAGCGTTGGATGCTGTATTGTCGGATGCAGAAAAATGTGGTGTCGATACGATTGTATTCGGTGGTGACTTGGCTTGGGGACCGCAACCGAAGTTGGTTATGGAGCGGGTAATGTCCCTTAGTGGGAATATCCATTTCATAAAGGGGAACGCAGACAGAGAGGTTGGGGAACGCTATGGAGTTGAACAAGGACTTAACAATTGGATCGCAGAGATAAATCAATGGTGTTCTGATCAACTTACGGAGCAACAGATTGATTTTCTTAATAATCAACAAGAAAAAGTCACAATAAGCATCGATGGATTAGGTGAAGTCTTATTCGTTCACGGTTCGCCTAGAAGTGATGAGGAAGCCATTCGAAAAGATACGCCTCAAGATGAGATTGAACCGATGATTTCATCTGTTAGGGAACCTGTGATTGTTTGCGGTCACACGCACATCCAGTTTGATCGTACCGTATTTGGGAAACGAATAGTCAATGCAGGAAGTGTTGGACTTCAAATAGCGGCTCGTGGAGCATGTTGGGCGTTGATTGGTCCTGAAGTGGATTTGCGTGAAACAAAATATGATTATCAGAAAGCCGCCAGACAAATTCTTGAATCTGGTGTTCCCATGGCGAGTGACTTTGCGGAACATGTGTTAAATCCCCCGACTGAGGGACCGTGATTTCTTTCCTGAACTGTTGCGGGATTCGTAAGTCCCTTATGTGCAGTCAATAACAACAATCTTTACGAGAACAGCCTAAATATTTAAATACATAGTATGCAACCCATTATATGGTACATTTTAAATTCACACAGCGAAATCGTAACTTTGTATTTTACAAACTAGTCACCAACCCACAAAACGTTGATTGTGAATGTGCCGTCAAGTGGTATAGATTGAGTTCAACCACATATTGCATCTATATATGCACAACTGTCTAAAATGAATTTTCATAACATAATTGAAGGGCTGGTGCAACGACCATAAAAATTATTCTATCCTGCGCGCTTCCCTAAAGGAAGCAACATACTATAATATACCAGTTCTTCGTAGTCAGTCTATTGAGCGGGCTCATGGCACCAGGATGGAACTACCTACCCTCGCCTGCCATCAAGGTGTCATTCGACAAAAACCCATTTTCATCCTTCTGCCGGTGTCACTCCAGCGGCATGGCGGTCTATTGACTTAATAACAAAGCCAGCAAGATTTTCTTTTTCTTACCCCGTCTAAGTTCGTATCGACTTTGGGTCAATCTTGCTGAGTAATCGCGTTGTATAGTTTTTTACTTAATAATATTTTATTACTTAATATTGAATTTTTTACTTAATCATGTAGTATGAATAGGCTTCATATTTCTATGATGGAAGTATGTTCAATGGATAATATGGTTGAACTCAGTAATGAAGAGTTAACAATGGTAGCTGGGTTCAATAGTTGGGACATTTTGGGGGGATTGCTGTTGGGGTTGCAACAGCAGCGTTTGACACAGCATTCCCAGAGGCTTCTCCGTGGATCACCAGAATTGGTGGTGGAGTCGCAACAGGTCTGATTGTCAAAGGTCTGTAAAGTTGAATAAAAGGGGGGTCTCCCCCTTTTATTTCTTATGGGGTGGTTGGGATAATATCTTATGTAATTGTTGCGTGGTCAATTATAATGATCATACTAATGGTAAAGAAATATTCGCTTATACCTAAATATAAGCGCAGAGCTTATAAGATACTATTCAGCCTATATATTTTTTCTGCATTATGTGGTGCTTTCGCAATTTTTAATACCCCTTTTCTCTTGCCCCTAGAAATTATATACGTAGGTATCTTCATCTTATTATTGTGTTTGTTCATTTATGAGTGGAGGAAATGGAAATAGAATTATCTACTTTACTGAATTTTATACTCTGGTAGGATGATTGAGATGTCCAATAAATACCCATTTTATTTTCAGAGTGCCGTACACGATTGTATTCCTGCTTGTGTTATGGCTTTGGCTGATTATTATCATGTCCAGGTTAATCTGAAAGATATACGTAAGATACTAGTTACGAACCCTCAACATGGTACGGCTATTGAAAATTTGCGCAATTTAGGAGACATCTTGCATGTTCAACTAGGGAGACTGGTTGACCTGTCAGAACTGCCTCAATATATACCATTTATTTCCTATTTAAAACAGGCACATGCCGTTGTGGTTTGGGAATATGACCTGGTAAAGGGTAAGATTCTGATTGGTGATCCTGCTGTTGGGATTGTTCAAATTCCCATACAGGATTTTTTGACACAATGGGATGGACTTACTGCTGTACTTCGGAACCTTCCTGAAAATGAGATCGGTTTAACCCCTCAATATTAGAGTCTTGCTCCCTTAATCTCACTCGCTCGTAGGATTGCTTAGACCTTAACGACGAATGGCTGCACTTCGTTGTTGGCAATTGCGCGCATGAACTGTTCCGGTGACAGATCATATAAGCTACCGTGATTTCGGCGCTGGTTGTAAAACGTAATGTATTCTGTCACGGCCGCGTATGCTGCTTGGTAGTTCTCAAACAATTGTCTCTTCCACAAAGCACGTTGTAGTATTTGTACCGCATGCTGACCTTCACAAGAGAGTCCGATGTGATAGTCAACGATAGCGCGGTCATACACATCAATAATACTCATCAGGAAGAAGAACCGATGTTCGCCTGCAATGTAGCCATACTTAATGTCCATTTCCCAGAGCTGGTTTGAGCCAGTGACCTCTCTGTTGTTTGCCAATCGTCTTGGATGGTGAAGTCTTTTCCGGCGCTGCGGCTTTAGGATATCGAGCTCGGCACATAGGCGGTAAACCTTCTTCT